>JBHIDX010000072.1:0-9388 GCA_046760305.1 Candidatus Aminicenantales bacterium | reverse complement strand
TTTCCTCTTAAAAAAAGCTTCGGCCCAAAGTTACAGGATATTGTATTGCATTCACCCTGGCATTGCGAGGAATGAAATAAAGAAGCAACACTCCGCTATCAAAAACCTTCCTTTAAAGCCAGCTTCTCAAGAGCAGGCCAGAGCTTGTTCCTGGTGATTATTCCTGCAGAAAAAATAACCACTCCTTCAGCTCCGGCCTTCTTTACTGTTTCAATTGTCCTTATAAGCTTTTCCCCCGGGAAAAATCCCTCAGGAGGATCAGAAAGAACAGCTCTTATCTTTTCCCTGAGCTCTTTTTTATCAAGACTTCCTTCCAGATAAGATTCAAAGCTTCCTTTCAATTCTCCTGCCCTCTGGGAGGAAAACCTGCTCAAGTATTCGATATTTTTCTCCATCAACTGCCTGAACTCTTGCTTCTGTGAATCACTCATTCGATCATTCTCGAGCACCTTCCCCGCCTTCTCCCAGGGCTCCCTTTCTTCCCTGTAAATGTAGTGACCGGTAATTCCTGAATAGAGAATGCTTTCACCCCTGCACCATCTCTTCTGAGCCTTTATGTAGTCTTTAAGATAGGCAAGATAATCCTCAAAACTTCCCTGAAAATGGCTGCGGTAATTCATGGGAATCATAAAATCTATCCAGGGAATAAAATCTGTCCACCTCTGGCCGATATTCCTGCCGCTCCTCATGGGGTTGATGAAGACTGCTGCTGAAAACTCTATTTCTGGCTTTATAAGGCGCGCTCTTTCTGTTGCTTCCCTCACAAACCTGGTAATTATATCGCAGCGAGTCTCGTAGAAAAAATAATCCATATCCTGCCGGTTTATAGTTCTCCCCTCAAGAAGAAACTCTGCCTTCTCCCTGCGGCTCATCGAGGCCCAGTTCTCTGGCTTGCTGGTCAGGTCATAATGCCAGTTTGCCTCCTTCCGGGGCAGAACCAGCTTGAGCTCAATCCGGTCATCAGGCCTTGAAGGGTAATAGAGATGATTGTAGCTGAGGTAGTGCTCCAGGCAGTAATCGCAGAAGCAGTAGGAATCAGGCGCTACATCTCCCGGATAACGAACATAGTCATGGTGAATACCGTCCACTTTATAATTGCTGACAATTTCTTCTATCATCGGGATAAGCCATTCATCCGCGTAACCGGGCCTTTGGGCCGGACACATCCAGACCGGACTGTAGGGACGCCCTCCGCCCAGCTTCTCGCTATCAGTGTATCCGCCATCCGGATTCAGCATTGCCCACTCAGGATGTTTCCTGAAAGCAGGAGAATTTTTCCCTTCCGGAAAATCACACAGCCAGGGGTGAATTTTGATTTTATACTTCCGCGCATAGTGTGCCGCAGCCCGGAGAAGGTCAAAATCTCTGTAGTCAGGATGGATGGCTTCGGAAAACTTTTCACTGTGCCAGAATATTTTGCCTCCTGTTCCTTTGACAAGAGGGAAAACAATAGTGAAGCTGCACTTCTTGAGCTCCCTGAAAAACTCTTCTACTTCTTTCTCATTCTGACCGAGGTCCCTGGGATGGACCCATATTCCTTTTCCCCATTTTTCTTTTCTATTTTCACATGAGCAGGAGATAATTAAAACTCCTGATATAAAAATGATGATAATTTTGATAATAATTTCTCTCATCTTTCCTCCTCTAGTGATAATAATCTAAAAACCCCTCTTTTTTTCCATCTGAAAAGAAAAGCTCCACCGCTGGCAACAGTCGCTACCAGGGTCCCTGAAAAAAGTAGAAACTCTCTGCTGAAAAGTGCTGTCAGGCTAGCTACTGAACCGAGGCAGAAAACAGCTCCCAGCACAGAGTCCAGAACATCGCGTATATTCTCTCGCTTTATTTCTTCTTTTTTTTCTTCTCCGATTCCTTCTCTCACAGGTTTCCAGAACCCTGGAGGACGGCATATACTGTAAAATCTCTTAAGTTTCTCCATCTTCTCCGGCCTGGTGATGAGGTCAGTCACAACAATCACAACCCATCCCAGGGCGAAAAGCAGAAGGAAACCATGCCAGAAAGGATGCTTATCAGTCTGGGAGAAACCCAGCGGAAACCAGACCAGAATGGAAAGAGGGAGCCCGATGATGATGGCTGCGGCTTCGCCGTAAATGTTGTGGCGCCACCAGAAAAACCTCAGCCAGCTCAGAGGCAGGATAAAACTCACCATGACAGAATTTATGAAAAGGAACCAGGCCATCATCCTGTTTACGAAGAGGTAGCCGACGATGACACTCAGGACAAGAACTGCTGCTGTTATCAGCCGGCTGATGAAGACATAATGTTTCTCTGAAGCTTGCTTCCGGATAAATTTTCGGTAGAGGTCATTCATAAGATAAGAACTTCCCCAGTTTATGTGGGTATCAATGGTTGACATGAAAGCAGCCAGCTCCGCTGCCACCAGAAGGCCGGTGAGACCGGGGAGAGAATAGCGCGAAACAAGGATGCCCCACACCCTGTCAGGCTGAACAGAACCTTGAGGAAGAAGGGCAGCTCCGATAATGCCGAGAAAAATAAAGGGAACGACTCTGACGATTAAGGTTATGAAGGCGTTGAAGAGCTGCCCTGTCTGGGCATGAAACTCATTTTTAGCTGCCATGAATCGCTGGGCTGTATAACCCTCGCCTCCGGCAGGAGATGAGGCAAAGAAAAGTCCCTGAATGAGGAGAAAGACGAGGGTCATGAAAGTTATCTCTCCTGAGGGAGGCAGAGGATTGAAGAATTCAGCTCCTCTTCTTAAAGCCACCTGTTCGAAAACCTTCTCTAGTCCGCCCATCTTTCCCAGAATGACAGGAACAAGAATAACATTAGCGCTGAAAAACACGATAAACTGGACCACGTCGCTGTAGACCACACCGAATATTCCTGACAGGGTGCAGTAGATGAGGATAAGACCAGAGGCAAAGATAAGGACCTCAAGGTCTGACCAGCGAAAAATGGGTGCCATGGCTCTAATAAGCCAGCCAATAACATAACCATTGAGAAGAACTGCCCAGCCCAGACTCATGAACAGAGCGTAGATTCCTCTGAAGAGCCTGGCCTCTCTCCCTCCATAGCGGAGCTCCATGAATTCTGCGCTTGTTACCACACGAAGTCGACGCCAGAATTTTGACCAGAGCACTGCTACCAGAGGCATCCATATGGCGTAGGAAAGCCACCACCACCAGTTTCCGACAAGACCATTCTCGAAAACGAGCATCACAAACGCCGGGGCTGCTCCTGCTCCAGTGTAGGTGGCAGCGGCAGAAAAACCGAGCACCCACCAGGGGAGTTTTCTCCCGGCAATAAAGTAGCTCTCCATACTCTGCCCTGCTCTCCTTGCAAAATAAAGGCCGAGAAGAATAGAGAAAATACAGAAAAGAGCGATTATTATCCAGTCAAGAAAAGTCATTGCCGGAGGCTCATAAAAGATTCAGGATTGAAACAGCTCTCTGTTTAAAAATTTCTTCTGCCTGAGAAGAAAGGGGGAGAAGCCCGCAGTACTTATGGGCATCCTCAACTTCATATCCTTTCTCAGCAAAAGATGCTTTATCAGCGAGATAACCACAGTATCCATTGGCATATCCTGCCATGAGGAGTATTCCCTTTCCGCTCTTTTCCCTTATGGAGAGCGAAATGGAGGAAAAAAGCTCGAAAGGAAAAGCCAGAATATAGGCTTCTCCGAGCTTAAGGCACTGAAGACTGCATTCCAGGGAAGAAGGAAGTTCTCCTTTCTCTGCCTTCTGCCTGAGCTCCTCTGCCCAGAGTAGAAACGCTTTCTTAACTTTTATTTCATCTTTTTTCCCGCTTTCCTCTGCTTTTTTATGCTCAAACTGGCACCTCTTATAAACCTCTTCTGCTTCTTCCAGGGAAGGAATCCATCCGAAAGGAATTACAAGCGGTTCTTCTCTCGCCTCAATTACTGCTTCCTCTTTAAAATCCATGTTTTCAATTATCCTGGCAGCTTCATTTGCCAATTCTCTTCCAAATCCATCAGCGATTGAAAATTTTCCTCTCTCGATGGGATCAACATCTCCACATGCACCGGTAAAGAAAAGAGCTACAGCCTCACCTCCCAGCATTTCAGCCAGATGAGCACGGAAAAAGCCCACATAATCTGCAGAGCTGAGAAGATTCGTCTCATCAAGAACAACAGGGTGACATCCATAACTGGCAACCACTGCATTCATTTTGTTTTTTCTGTCTCTGAAGCAGATTAAAGGGAAATAAGGGTCTGCTGGTCCGAGTGTTTTCCTCCTGTTTTTTCCTATGTATGAAAACCCCACTCCTCCTGCCCACGATACTTCTTCTCTGCTTCTGGCAGCCTCGACTGCTCCCTGAAGGAGAACCTCAAAGACATTCTCCTCCCATTCAATGTTTCTTTCTCCTCCATTCCTGAAAATGTGCATTCCTGGTGCTGAATGGGTGTGAGTGCAGGCAAGGATGATGTTATTTTTTTTAAGCCCGAGTTCTCTTGAAATTTCAGCTCTTACCCTCTCTGCATAATCACAGCTCATGTGAAGAACATCGAGTGAGATGAGAATTATTTGTTCCTGGCCGTCATCCACGGCGAGGAAATGAGCCCAGAGAGGGTCATGGACACCTCTCATACTTCCGAACCTGAGGATGTAACCATAAAGATTTGTGCCTGGAGGAGGAGTGATTTCCCTGCGGACTGCACCTGCCTTCAGCTTTCCCATTCTTCTTCCTAATATTTATAATTGAGCAGATTAAAAGTCAATCAAAGGGAGGGACGCTGCTTTTTTTTATTTCAACGAAAGAAGCTGCCTTGTTGCTCCTGTATGATTCATGTTCAATCTCAGGGTTTTATTAAATTCTTCTCTTGCCTCGCTTATTCTTCCCATTCCAAGGCAGCCAAGGCCTATCAGGAAATGGGCTTCTGCCTGTCGAATCTTTGCTAACTGCTTTTTCCCGAACTTTGTAAAAAAATCCATTCTCTCCCCTTTTTCAAGCCTTGCCCTGCCGGACTCGATTAACCCCACGAATATTGTTTTTGCCTCCTTCTCTTTTCCCAGCTTTTTAAGTGCAAGGCCCTGGTAGTAGCGGACTTCTGTCCAGCCGTGTACTTCCTCAATTGCTTTCTCATAAAACTTCCTTGCCCTCTCTGAATCACCAAGTGCCTCGAACGCAGTCCCGATAAAATAGTAAACCTGTGAATCTCTTCCTCCTCTGTACGGTTTTCCAACTTCAAGATTATCCGGATAGAGAAGCGCAGCCTTGAAATCGCTGAGAGCCTCGCTGTATTTTCCGGCCCTCATTCTTTCTTCTCCTCTCATAAGATGAGCATCAACATAAATGCTGTGAATCCTCCCCCCTCCTTCCCAGATATGGAAATGATGATTCTTCATTATCTCAATTGCTCTGCTGTATTGGCCGGCGAGAACAAGAAGCTCAACCTCCCTCATGAGAGCATCATCGCTCTCTTTTACAACCTCATGTTTGCGCTCCAATAACCTCAGCCTTTCTGCAGGCGAAACACCTTCAATTTCGTACAGCCTGTCAAGTTCGTAGTAAAGCCTTGGATCTTTATTGTTACAGGAGATGGCCCTTTCCAGACTGGCAATGGCCTTCTGAATATTGTTCTCGACACGAGAATATGCCAGTCCAAGGTTTCTGTGAACTATAGAAAAGGAGTTATCAAGGCTCCTTGATCTCTCCCACTCCTCTAATGCTTTTTCAGGCTGAAGGTCGTAGAGAAGATTGCCTAGGTAGTATGGCGCCCGTGCATCCATCGGCAGAAGCTCCTCAGCCGAGCGGAGCACCTCTACAGACTCAAGGCGGAAAGGAAAGCAGTAATCAGGAGGCATTTTTGCTGCTTTCTCCACCAGTTGAACTGCTTTCTCCTCTTCTCCTTCTTTAAGATAAAAATAACTGAGATAGTAGTAAACCATCGGAAATATGTGTTTTTTATCAACATTCGCCTCTACATACCTTTCAAGGACATCAATCGCTTCTCCAAGCAAACCGCAGTTTCCATAGTCAACAGCCAGCTCAAGGTAGTTCTGGACTTCTCCTCTCATTTTTCTTCTCAGCCTTTCTATCTTCTGAAATACCTCCTCCCTTTCTTGACTGTCAGCTGAAAGCATAAGCTCATTCTCTCCCCAGAAATCAAGCGGGTCGATCCTCAGTACCAGACGAGCAATTTTTTTCGCCTGCTCTTCATGCCCAAGCCTCCTGAGCACAGCAGCCTTCAGGTTGAGTGCTTTTGTGTTCATCGAGTTTGTGAGCAGCGAGCTGTTCAGGTATTCAAGTGCCTTATTAAACTCATTCTGCCCGCAGGCAAGCTCTGCAAGCTGGTAATAACCTGCTGAATGCCAGGCTTGAGACCAGGTTGCTTTAAAAAAAGTATCAACAGCCTCTTTTAATTTTCCCTGTGCTCTAAGCGCCAGCGCAAGATAATAGAATGCTTCTCCGTCCTTTGGACTGGTGTAATTTCGGGTAAGGCGCTTTAAAGCACGCCTGAAATGGCTCTCTGCCCTGGCATACATGCCTCTCTTTAAATAAAGAATACCCAGAGCAGTGTTTACCCGATAGTTTTCAGGGTCTCGCTTCAGGGCTTCCTCATAATATGGATATGGCTCGAGCACAGGACTGTAAAACTGCTCTAAGCGCAAACCTGTAAGGTAGAGTTCTTCTGTGGTTGTGATTTCCCTCGGAGGCAGTGGAGGCCGGACAGGCTCTGGCATGGCTGCTCCCTCTTTCCTTAACGGCGTGTAGGAAATTAGCTCTTCACCTTGAGCAGAAAACAGAGAAAGCCTTAATTCTCCCTCATTCACTGCCTCAGGCACAAGCACCTCCCCCCAGAACGGAGCGTCTGGAGAGATGTCTGTCTCCTGCTTAAATATCACTCTATCTCCTGCTTTGAGAATCACTTCTGCCTGCCTGTATTCTGCAGTTGTATTAAATCCTATACTGGCGATGTTTCCCTCTTTGACTTCAAGATTACAGGCAGCATTAATATTTGCATTCTTCAATCCTCCGATCTCTCTCAGAGGATACCAGTACTGCCTGACTTCCTTCACCTCATAAGGCTGCATCCAGCTGTAATCAGGCTGATTATCAGAATAGGCTCCTGCCATAAGCTCGATGTAGGGTCCATCAGTATCCGTGAGAATCTTCTCCCACATTTTTCCAGTTTCTCCTCTTCCCCAGCTCCATACTTTTTTCCCGGGAGCAATGTGATGGTTAGCCACACAGACAACTCCTGCTTTTTTTCCGTGGTCGTACCCGCCAAAAAAATCATCTTCGTAGTTCCAGGCGAAAAAAGAAGTCGGAGCAGGATGGTTCTTCCACCAGCTCAGGTCAACACCCTGAGTGTAGTCCACACCGTTGTAAACCTGGTGGGAAATGGGCCACTCAGTGAATTGATTCTTGCCGTGGAAGGTGGCAAACTCTGTGCGCGGAGGAAATATAACCTGGTAATTCTCGTTGGTGTGGACTGCAACATTTGCCCAGTAGAGAATGGAGTGGGGAAGAGGAGTTCTGTTAAAGAGTTTTACTCTGGCCTCGATATATGAACGTCCGGGATAGAGGGTTATTCCAACTATCCATTTCATTCGATGCCTGCGCTCAATCTCTCCCACCCAGATGGTTTTACTCCCATCATGGTTCTCAGTTAGGGTGTAATCAACCTCCATGAATCCGGATGCTCTGTGATGGTGGGGAAAGTTCCATTCAACTCCTCCGGAAATCCAGGCTCCCAGCATGCCGATAAGTACTGGTTTGATTACATGCTGGCGATAGAAAAAATTGTAGTTATTCGTCTTGTCCAGCGCCTGAAAAATACGTCCTCCTACCTCAGGCAGAACGCACAGCTTCAGGTATTCATTCTCAAGGAAAACCGCACGGTAAGTCTTAAACTCTCGCCGGTCTGTCAGCTTGGCAATCAGGGGATAGGGATAAACCGGCCCTTTTGCTCCCTGATAAGCTCTGCCAGTGTAAAAAATGGGGTTAAGTTCAGGTTTGCCCACTCTGTAGGCGGGAATTTCAAGGGGTTCTTCCCAGATTCTCACTCCTGCAGAAGAGTAAGATACGATCAATAGGCAGAAAATTAACGGCATTATTCCTTTCAATAGCCGGAAATAAAAACAATTTTTATACATTTCCCCTCCTCTTAAAATCTTCTTAATGTTCTGTCATTTCCACTATCCAACCAGAATAAGCTGTAAGTCCATGACATTGGTCAAAGTAGGCCCTGTGATGATCAGGCCGCCTAGGCGCTTGAAGAAATGATAAGAGTCATTCTCCTTGAGGAAATGCCGGGCATCCAGCCCGAGTTTTCTTGCTCTTTCGACTGTTTTTCCATCAGCTAGAGCTCCAGCAGCATCTGTCGGCCCATCTGTACCGTCTGTTCCTGCACTTAAAATGACAACATTTTCAAGCCCCTCGATGCCAATGGCGGCTGCAAGCACAAATTCCTGGCTTCGTCCTCCTTTGCCTTTCCCTTTTACAGTAACCGTAGTCTCTCCTCCAGAGATCACACAGGCCGGCTTTTCAACCGGCTGGTTGGAAAGCAGAATTCTTGAAGCAAGAACTGAATGTGATATGGCTGCTTCTCTCGCCTCACCCTGGATTTCAAAGGGAAGAATGTGAGTGTTGTATCCCAGCCTGGACGCTTTTCTCTCTGCACCTTCGAGAGCCATTTTGTTGTTGCCTATAATCACATTCAGTGTTTTTTCAAAAGCGGGATGTCCTTTTTTTAATGTCTCTTCAGCTTCGCCTCTAACCCCTTTTTCAAGAAAATCAAGCACCGCCGCTGGAATCTTTTTCCTTATTCTGTATTTATCAAGGATAGCTAGACAATCACTGAAACTGCTTGAATCAGGAACACATGGTCCAGAAGCGATAGATTCGAGTTTGTCTCCTATCACATCTGAGAGAAGAAGCGATATTAGAGTCGAAGGATATGCATATTTTGCCAGTCTGCCTCCTTTTACAAGCGATAGGTGTTTCCTTGCGGCGTTAAGCTCGTGGATGTTTGCTCCACATCCTAATAAAATCTGTGTCGTTTCCTGTATTTCGTCAAGAGAGATCCCGGCAGGAGGTAGACAGAGAAGGGCAGAACCACCACCGGAGATGAGCATAAAAATAAGGTCTTTTTCCCCTGTTTTTTTGAGCATATCAACAATTTTTTCAGTGGCCTCAAGCCCCGCCTTATCTGGTAGTGGATGGCCAGCTTCACGAACTCGAATCCTCTTCAGAGGAAGAGAATATCCGTATTTAACAACCACTGTGCCATCTGTAATCGCTTCTCCGAGAATTTCCTCAAGAGGCCTGGCCATTGCCGCCGAAGCCTTGCCGGCTCCAAAAATATATATACCTGAATACCTGCTGAGGTCATAAGCTCTTCCTGCAACTTCAAGAGTATCACCTTTTCTTCTGACAAACTTCT
>JBHIDX010000071.1:0-9678 GCA_046760305.1 Candidatus Aminicenantales bacterium | reverse complement strand
CATTCAATGCTAAAATTTTTTTCTGGTAAACCATATGCCTTAATTTTAAAAGAGTTGAATACCTGGCAAAAAGCAACAAAAAAGGAGAAAAAGAGATGATATTCAAAAAGATAGCTGCTGAAGGTTTCCTGATCTTGGTGCTCATCATCTCACTGGCTTTCGCTTCCGCTGATGAGCAGCAGATCAAGATTTTCCAGACAGGAAAAAAGATTGTGGTGGATGGAATTCTTGATGAATGGGAGGGATTTGATAAATTTCCCATCCAGCTAACCCCTGAAGGGAAAAGACTTGAGCCTTCGGCTGACATTTCAGTCAGTGCGCAGTTTACCTATGATGCAAGGAATTTCTATGCAGCCATCAGAGCCAAAGACGACCTCCTGGAGTTTCCTCAAAGAAGCTGGAGGTATGGGGACGGACTTTACATTACCTTTCTTGACCCCACCCAGGGAAATGAAAGCACCCGCTTTTACACTTTCGGCTTTTCGAGAGAGGGAAAGAAAGAAGTCAAAATTCTTGTTAACAGAGATGGGAAATATTTTCCCAGCGACACGCAGGAGGTGGAATTTAAAATAGCAGCGGATGAAGAAGCGGGAACAATCAATTATGAAATAGCAATCCCCTTTAAGAACATCACTCCTTTAAGGCCATTTTTTCACCAGGAATGTGGGCTGAACCTCATCTATGTCGACCGTGACCATGGGAGGCGAAAGATTCTTCAGCTTTTTCCTGACAGAAACTATGATACCGAGCTCACCAAGATAAGAAAAGCCGCCCTGGCCAAATTTATCAATCATCAACCAGCAAGACCTGAATGTCAGTCTCTTCTCAGCGCCAGCCATTTTTTTCACGATGAGAATATTGAGCTCCGCCTGGCCGTAAACTCTCCTTACGAGGCTTCAGGCTGGAAAATAAGGTATGACCTGAGTTCATTCTCCACTCACAGTTCATCCACCCAGGAAATGAGTGTTAGGAAAGGAATGAATACTTTCCTCTTTTTTCCTGAAAAGAGAGACTACCCCTCCGGCCTTTATGACCTCAGCCTGGGGATAATGGACGAGAAAGGTTCTCTAGTCTACACGGCAAGCCATTCATTCTATGTAGTAAACAGACAGGAACTCGAAAGAAAAAAAGCTCAGGTGGAGAAGGCTAAAAAAGAGCATATTTATTTCCGGAATACGCAATTCAGGGAGAGCCTGCCCACCGTAGAAATCAGGTTCGAGTGGATAGAAAAATACATGGAGAACGAAAGCCCTTACGCAGACTTAAGCAGCTTGGAAAGATGGATGGAAGAATTGAATTTTCTGCTCAAAAATGTTGAAAATGGGAAACCCGCCCTTTTTCTTCCTGGAAGAGTGGGGACTCTTGCCCACAGGTCTCAGATAGACGGTACCCTCCAGCCATATTCTGTCTTTGTGCCAGAGGATTATACAGGAGCAAGACCTGTTCCTCTTTTCGTCACCCTCCACGGCAGCGGAGTTGATGAGGAGAAGACCATAATATCTGTGGCCAGAGCTTATCTCGAAACCAGGATGAGGAAAAGGGTGGCGAGAATGATTATTCTTGCTCCACGAGCGAGGGGACTCTCTGACTGGTATACCGGAAATTCAGGCCAGGATGTGATTGAATGCATCAACCATCTCAAGAATCTCTACATGATAGACGAGAGAAAAATAGTTATAGACGGCTTTTCCATGGGTGGTTATGGAGCCTGGCGCCTCAGCCTGCTTCATCCAGAAATATTTGAAGCAGCTGTTATCAGGTCAGGCGCTGTCTCACCTCCTGAATATGTGAAGGGGGAGAATGTGCTTGACCTGATTGAAAAAGGTAAAAACAAGCAATTCTTCATTGTCCACGGTCTTAAAGATAATTCAATTCCTGTAGAGGAGGCAAGAGAAGCAGTCCAGAAACTGAAAGAGCTGGGTATAAAGCACAGATATATCGAGCTTAAGAAAGCAGGCCACGGAAACTACAATGTCTGGAAAGATATTTTTCTCTGGCTTACAGGTATTCTGAAATCAGAAACATTCAGGTAAAAGGTTTTTAATCCTTAATTCAGTTTTACCTTTTTCTTCCGATGATCAGTGTTCTTGGGTCGAGCCCGAGTTCGAGCTGAGGTGGTAAGGGGAGGTCATGGCATTTTACAAGCTTCAGCCAGATATGATTATCTTCGAAATCGAGGATTATTAAAACCGCAACTTCGTCTTTCAGTCCTTTGAGCATGAGGGGCATGCCGGCTTCATCGAAAAGAGGTTTCTCCTCCTTGAGAGAGGCACTGAACCAGAATTCAATTCCCAGACTTCGGCCAAAATTGCGGATAAGGCTTAGCTCTTCTCTTGAGGAGAGAGAAAAATCATAACCATCGACAACAACAGTCTCAGCTTTAAATTTTCCCTGAACAATCATCGATTCAAGGCTCTTCAACATCAATTCTCTCCCCGTTCCTTCCTGCTTCAGGTTGATGATGATTCTTTTCTTTAGTGCCTCCTGAATAAAATCGGAAGAAGTCTCGAGTCTGTATTTTTTTTCTATTTCTTTGAATACGTCCTCATACCAGCTGATAATTCTCTCAACCCGGTCTGCGAATGAAACATGTATTACCGCATTATCCTGCAGAAGCTTATCGATAGCAATCTGAACCAGGCAGGCAGTTTTTCCAACTCCTTTCTCTGAGGCAATAACTCCGATGTTTCCAGCTTGAAGGCCTCCCTGGATTGATTTTTCGAGAATCCTCAGGGGACTTATTTTCACCAATTCTGATTTGTCCATGCTGAATATCCTTAATTATTTTTTCGTTTTTTTCTCTTCATAGCGGGCGCGAAGCTCCTCTGCAATCGATTGAGGCACTTTCCCGTATTTTAGAAATTCGAGGCTGAATTCCGCCTTGCCCTGGGTCAGGGAGCGGAGAAGAGTAGAATAGCCGAACATTTCAGCAAGTGGCACCTCAGCTTCAAGTCGGCTGAAAGTACCATCTTCGACTGAACTGATGATGATTCCTCTTCTTTGATTGATGCTCGCCAGGACTTTACCCGCAAATTCTGAGGGTGTCTCTACAGAAAGCTTCATCACAGGTTCGAGAATATACGGCCTGGCCTCGATGTAGACCTTCTTGAATGCCTCGCGCGAAGCTATCTGAAAAGCAAGGTCGGATGAATCAACCGGATGCGATTGGCCGTCGGTGAGGGTAACTCTCACCCCGACCACAGGGCTTCCTATGAGCATGCCTTTCTTCATCGCTTCCTGAAAGCCTTTATCGCAGGAAGGGATGAACTCTCGAGGTATACGCCCACCTTTTATTTTATTGACGAACTGGTAGCTTTTCCCCTTCAGCGGCTCAAGACAGCCGATTACCCGTCCGAACTGACCTGCTCCTCCTGTCTGTTTTTTATGGGTGAAGTCAAAATAAACTCGTTCACTTATGGCCTCCCGGTAGGCAACTTCAGGCTTACCCGTACTTACGTCTGCCTTGTATTCACGTCTCATTCGTTCTAAATAGATATCGAGATGAAGCTCTCCCATACCTTGAATAATCGTCTGTTTTGATTCCGGGTCGACATAAGTCTTGAAAGTCGGATCTTCGCGGGAGAAGCGTGACAGAGCCCTGGCCACTCTGGAGGAAGAATTTGTGTCGGCTGCAAAGACAGCCAGCGAAATCACAGGCTCAGGGATATGAATGGGGGTCAGGGCGAGGTTGAGGCCCGGATTGGTGAATGTATCTCCGGAAGCACATTCTATCCCAAAAAGAGCCACGATATCCCCACAAACTGCTTCCTGGATATCTTCCATGCTCTCAGCGTGCATTCTTACCAGCCTTCCCACTCTGAACTTCTGGCCCGATCGGGTGTTCAAAAGTTCATCTCCTTTGCTGATATGTCCCTGGTAGATGCGGATGTAGCTTAGCTGGCCGTAGGGTCCATCCTCGAGCTTAAAAGCAAGAGCAACACATCCAGCCTGAGGAACAGGATTGAGCTTTATTTTTTTATGTCCGTTATTCAGGTCAAAGGCAAAATTTTCAACCTCTGTTGGGTCGGGAAGGTATCTGATAACCGCGTCAAGCAGGGGCTGGACTCCCTTGTTCTTGTAGGCAGAACCCATGAAGACCGGGGTAAGCCTTAAAGAAATTGTTCCTCTCCTCACTGCTTCATGAATGAGCTCCTCTGTCACTTTTTCCTCGAGAACAGCCTCCAGAAGTTTGTCCGAAAACATAGAAGCTGCATCGAGCAATTGCTCACGTTTCTTTTCTGCTTCTGGCAGATATTCAGGAGGTATATCCTCAATTTTTACTTTCTCTCCTTCACTTCCTTCGAAATAGAAAGCTTTCATAGAAGCGAGGTCGGCCACTCCTCTGTGATTATTTTCAAGACCGATTGGAATCTGCATCAGAACAGCATTCCGGCCCAGGTTTTTAACGAGCTGATCTTTTACTCTATAGGGATTAGCTCCCACCCTATCGCATTTGTTTATGAAAGCAATCGCAGGCACGCGGTACCTTTTCAACTGGCGGTCAACTGTTATCGTTTGAGACTGGACTCCACCCACAGAACAGAGGACGAGTATGCACCCGTCAAGAACGCGGAGAGACCTTTCGACCTCTATAGTGAAATCTACATGTCCCGGTGTATCGATGATGTTAATTGAATGGCTGTTCCAGTTAACGGTTGTTGCTGCAGAGGTGATGGTAATGCCTCTTTCCCTCTCCAGCTCCATGGAGTCCATGGTGGCGCCGAGGCCGTCTTTGCCGTGCACCTCATGCATGTGGTGTATTTTCTTGCAGTAAAAGAGTATTCTTTCTGTCAGAGTAGTCTTGCCGGCATCGATGTGGGCACTGATGCCGATATTCCGCATTTTCTTCATATCTTTTTGCATAAAAAATTCGTACCTCAATTGAAACTGGAATGAAAGCTAACAGGAGGGTGTTAGCTTGAGGGATTAAAATTATACTTTAAAAGAGCGATGATTTCAACAGCAGCGGGGTTTCTCTTTTCTTTTTTTAAATTTTCATTGACTAATGATTTTAATCTGTTATAATGGGGCTAACATAAAAGAGAGAATTTAGTTTGAAACGATAAAGAGCAATCATAGAGGAAAGGGGAAAAAATTTCCAAAAAGAATTGTTTCCCTCCCTTATTGAAATCCAATTTAAAAGGAATTTAGAATGAATATCTATGTAGGCAACTTGCCACAGGATGCCACCGAAGCGGATCTGCGAGAAGCTTTTGAGGCTTACGGAGAGGTAAAATCCGTTAAGATCATCACAGACAGGTACACAGGCGATTCGAGGGGATTCGGATTTGTAGAGATGCCCAACATTGCTGGCGCCCAGTCTGCGATTTCCGGTCTTGATGGTAAAGATTTGAAAGGACGAACTCTCAAGGTCAATGAGGCACGCCCTCGCCGTGACGACCGCCAGGGAAGAGGTGGTTTCGGCCGAGGCGGATTCGGAGGGAAAAAGCGGTTCTGATCAGACGAATACAGATAAAAAAGATAATCGAGAGAGCAGCTTATTTTTTCGGATTTAACATCTCTGCTTATGACCTAAAATACGAGCTAAATCTTCTTCGTTATAATCTTCCACCCTCTTTTAAAGGTAGAGATGCTGTTGATGTAGGATGCGGAGACGGAAGAGTCAGCCTCAAGCTGAAAAAAGTAATCAAACCCCGCTCCTTCAAAGGAGTGGATCTTTCCCAGTCTCTGGTTTTTCTGGCCAGAAAAAGGGGGTTGGAAGCAAGGGTGATGGATGTCGAGAAACAGCTTATTGCAGGCGACCTGGGAATTCTCTGGGGTGTTGTTCATCATTTTCAAAACCCGGTGAGTACTCTGGGAAAATTACACAAAAGTTTCAATTCCCTGCTCATCAGAGCACCTGTTAACAGCAAAAGAGTTTGCGAGCTCGGACAAAAATTTGATAAGAAAGAGTTTTTGGAAATTGTTTCAAGCTCGGGTATTGAGAGAAATGAGTGTAGAATCGTAGAATCAAAAAGGACGGATTCTCTTATTATATTTGTCCATCCCGCCCGGCTCCCCTGACCCAATTTTATTTCAATCCGAAAAATCTTAAACAGCCTAAATAATCTGGTCTTTTTTAACCTGAGTTATTCATCAACATGGAAATCGGGGACATGTACCCATTTTTCCGAAATCGGCACGTGTCCCTTGATTTCTCCCCCAATAAAAACTGCACAATTTGAGGTTAAAAAAGCCGGCTGATGTCAGCAAAAGGGGGGATTTTGGTAGGAGCTCTCTCCAGCCGGCCAAAGAGAGCACAAATATTATACCATATTTTATAAGACTTTTTTGTAGAGGATCATTGAAAAATAACAAAATCAGAGTTAAAATTTAATAAAATTCTGAACTAGGAGGGAAAAAATGTTTGATTGGTGCTCACCTGTGGGATTGGCTATTTTTATTTCATCAATAGGAGTTCTTCTCACTGGAATTGGCATCTTATTATGGGGGATAAGGACTCTCTGCAAGAGAAAAGAATAGTCTGAACACATAAGTTAATTCTGAATTAGTTTATCCGCCAAGTGGAAAAGTCTATTATTTTCCTCTTATCTCCGGTTCATCAATGGTGAAAATATGTTCAATGAATGCTAGAAGTCTTTTCCACCGTTTCTGTGAATAATCGTGTGGAAAAATGTAAGATTTCAAACATAACAAGTTGACATTATTGAATATATTATAAAAATGCACAATTTTTGGTCGCGATAACTGACGGCTGATGTCAGCAAAAGTGGGTATCTTGGCGGGAACTCTCTAAAGGGGGAAAAAGACCGATATCATTATACCATGTTTTGACTCCGGATTTTTCCTACAAAACAATTTCGACAAATGTTAAAGTAGCTAATCTATTGGATGAGATGCTGTGCTGAAAATATTAATATTAATGAATAATTCAGAATAAATAAGGAGGGAGGAGCTATGAAACATAAGAAGGTATATTCGCAAATGGCTATGGTTATAGTCTTATTATTAGGAATTTTGAGCACTCAGCTCTTAGCTACGCTCATTTTTCCTCCTGAAGAATATGCTCGACGACGCCAGCAGCTAATGTCATACATATCTGATGGAGTGGCCATCTTTCTAGGGGCCAAAGCTGCTTCCAATGATACTCAATTCCATCAGAATAACACCTTAATGTACCTCTGTGGGGTTGAAATTCCAGGAGCCATCTTGACTGTCGACGGCCAGAGGAAAGAAAGCATCCTCTTTTTTTCTATCCAAGAAAAAGAAGCAGAAGGAGAGGGTATACCCCTGGAACTTATGCGCGAGCCAAAGAAGGTAACAGGCCTGGAAAGAATCCTTCCCCTTGAGCAATTCCCCGGTTATTTAACGCGCCTTCACAATCAGGGCCGAACCATCTACACCATGTTTTATCCTGAGGAATTGATGCGGGACAATACCCGAGAAAAATATAATGCTCTTCAGCGGACTATGGTACTTAATCTTTTTGACCAACGCCTCACCCGTGAACTCCAGTTTGTGTTACAAGTGAAGAATAAATTTCCCAAAGTAGAGGTAAAAGATATTTCGCCTGTTATCTGGGATTTAAGAAAATATAAGTCCCCTCTGGAAATTGCAGTACTCCGCCAGGCGGGCAGGATTGGCGTCAAAGCTCATCGAGCAGTTATTCAGTCTGCTGCTCCGGGTATCAAAGAGAAAGAATTGGCTGCTCTTTTTGAGTATGTTTGTCAGAAAGAAGGAGCTCAAGACTTGGCTTTTTACACCATCATCATGTCGGGAAAGAATCATGCCTTTGGCCATTATCACCGTTATGACCATACTCTCCAGGATGGTGATTTTGTTATCCTTGATGCCGGCCCGGATTACAATTATTATAATGTCGACCTTTCAACCTCTTTTCCAGCTAACGGTAAATTTTCACCCCGCCAGCGAGAGCTTTATCAAAAGGCTTTTCTTGTGCGCCAGGCCTGCCTGGATTCTTACCGCCCGGGGATTACTTTGAAGCAGGTTGGTGAGAGGATAAAGAACTACCTGGAAGCCAAAGGACTTTCAGCTGATGACCCTCAGGTGAGGGGAGAGGTTCGTTATGGAGGATATAATCACTCCGTCGGGCTTGCCACCCATGATGTGATGGCCACTTTTTCCGGACCTGAAGAAGTTTTAAAACCAGGATTTGTTTTTGCCTGTGACATCCAAGTTATTCATCCTGAGGAAGAAATCGGTATCCGTCTGGAAGATACGATTGTCATCACCGAAGATGGATTCATCAACCTCGGCCAAGGACTGCCACGAACTGTTGAAGAAATCGAGCAGCTCATGAAAAAAGAAGGAATTATTCAAGTCTTAAAAAAGAATAAAATTTATTAGTTTATCTCCAACTTTAAATCTAAGAGAGGAAGGTAGTGATGAAAAAAGTTTTTAATTCAATCAAGGGGGTAGGGATTTTTCTTGGGCTGACTTTTATTTTTACCCTCCCTCTTTTTCCTGCTCAGCAGATTGATTTTAGTCAAAAACCCCTTCAGTGGGAAAGGAGTCGAACTTTTGATGCTCAACACTACCTTATTAAAATTAATCTCAATATTGAACAAAAATCTTTTTCTGGGGAAACAACCATTATCCTTTCCTCTTTAAAAGATAATCTAAAGAGGATAGAGCTTGATGCCGAGGATTTTAAAGTGGAGAGGGTAATTAATAAATGGGGTCAGCCTCTTTCCTTTGAGCAGAAGGAGAAGAAGTTAACAATTGACCTTGATCGGTCTTATGGCTTTGGAGAAACTCTTGCGCTCACAATTTTCTACCAAAGTGATCCCCAGGCTCATCAAACTGCAGAGAAGAAAAAGGGGCTACGCTTTTACCAGGCCACATCTGAACATCCTGCTTTGGTAGCTTCTGATTCCTGGCCTGATGGCGTCCATCACTGGTTCCCCTGCTATGACTTCCCCAATGATAAAGTCACCGATGAGATTATAGCTACGGTCAAAGAGCCAAATAAAGTGGTCTCCAACGGCCGTTTACTCAAAGTAGTCAGAAATCCTGGGGAGGGCACAGTCTCCTATCATTGGTTACAGAACAAGCCCCATTCGACCTATTTAATTTTTCTGGCTGCAGCCCCTTACAGAGTTCTCCGTGATCGCTACCAAAATATTCCTATTAATTACTGGGTTTTTCCCCAGCATGTCCAGGACGCGCTCCGCTCCTACCAAAAAACTCCGCAAATGATGGAATTTTTCATCAAGACATTTGGAACGCCCTATCCTTGGGCTAAATACGACCAGGTCTCTGTTCCCTTTGGAGGTGGAGCTGAGAGTACCTCGGCTACAGCCATGACTTACCGCATCATCCATGATGAAAAAGCAGAGAAAGATTTTTCCAGTATCGGCATTGTCTCGCATGAATTGGCTCATCAATGGTGGGGAGATCTAATCACTTTGAGAAGCTGGGAGCATGCCTGGCTGAATGAAAGTTTTGCCACTTACTGCGACTATCTTTACTGGAACTATGATCGCGGTCCCGAGGAAGGGGCGGTTAATTTACTGAATAAGAAAAATTCTTACCTGCAGGAAGCAAAAAATGAGTACATCCGTCCCATCGTCACCAACCACTACCATGCTCCCCAGGATTTATTCGATGCTCATTCTTATCCCAAAGGAGCCTGTGTACTGCATATGTTGCGGTTTATTCTCGGGGATAAGGCCTTTTTTAGAGTCTGGAAAGAGT
>JBHIDX010000070.1:0-9874 GCA_046760305.1 Candidatus Aminicenantales bacterium | reverse complement strand
CGGATGTGCTTGTGTCAGCCAAAATACCTGCTTCAGCCTACGAAAAGGTTGAAACCGCCTATGCAGAAAAGCTCCTCAGGTATAAAGACATTATCGAAGTTGAGTACACGGCAAATTACATAAGCAGTGACTCGGCGGTGAAAGTGCTGAGAGACAAATCAGGCATATTCTTTGTCCATTATATGGTCGAACCCAAGAGGCTTTCCATCGAACAGTATGAGGACCGCTTCTACACCACTCTCGAATTGAACGGCATGATCTCAGATGCCGGTGGTAATATGGTCTATCAATTCAGGAAAAAGCTCCCCGTTGAATTCAAAAAAGAACAGATAGATAAGATAAAAACAAAGCTTTTTAGCTTTCAGGATATGTTCCCGCTCGTTGAAGGAACCTATTCACTTCATATTCTGTTAAAAAACAACGTCTCAAAAGAGTTCACCTCTTTCGAAAAAAATATCACGGTTCCCCTTGACACATCGCTCCAAATGAGCTCTCTTATCCTGGCCAACAGAATCCGCACAAACACCAAGTACGGTGACAAGACCAAGCCTTTTCTGGTCAACAACATCCAGCTTGTACCTTCACCCAGAAATGACTTTTCCCGCTCCGATACTCTTTACCTCTTCTTCCAGGTCTACGGTCTTGACCAGTCACTCATCAATAACGGCTCTCTTCGCTATACCCTTTACAGAGAGGGAGAGGTTGCTCATTCCTTTTCAAAAAATGTAAAAGACTACCAGGAGGCCCCTGATTTCCTGGAGAGAATCGACCTCAGTTTATACCCTCCCGCATATTATAAAATTCAGGTCTCTCTCTTTGACGACCATAATAACGAACTTCTCTCAGAGCAGGAAAATTTCTTAATCTCCCACTATGTCTCGCTGCCCCGGCCGTGGATTCTTTCTGAGGTCTTTCCATCATCTAAAGACCCTGTCTACTCCAATATTCTGGGAAATCAGCTTCTGAATCAAAAACAGATTTCAAAATCAATCATTCTCCTCGAAGATGCCTATCAAAGGAATCATAATTCCCTGAAGTTCGGGCTTGATTACGCTCGGGCTCTATTTCTTTCTCATAAGTACAGGAAGGCGAAGGAAGTGCTCGAGCCTTTCTCCAAAAAAGAGAATCAAAGTCCTGAGCTTCTTGCTCTGCTGGGAAGTGCCTGCCAGAAACTCGAACAGCATGAGGAAGCGATCGCCTACTTCAAACAATACCTTTCACGTTTCGGCACTAACCTGAAAATTCTCAATGCCATCGGACAGAACTATTTACTTCTGGGCAAGCCGAAGGAGGCGCTCGTGGCTCTGGAAAAATCCCTGGAACTAAACCCGGAGCAGGAAGAGATAAAGGAGCTGGTCGAACTCATCAAAAAGAAAAAACAATGACAAACAGAAGTTTTCCCATCCTGAAAATTACACTTTCCACATTTCTGATCAGTTTCAGTCTCCTCTCTCTCTCCTGCAGAACCATCATCCTCGAAAGAAAGCTCAACAAGGAAAACAAAGATTTCTACTCAAAAGTAAGATACATTATTTCCGAGGAAGAGAAAAAAATATTTCTCGAGCTCCCACCTTCAGAGAGAGAAGAATTTATCAAAGAATTCTGGAAAAGGCGCGACCCGATTCCAGAAACAGAAGAAAATGAATTCAAAATGGATTACCTTGAAAAAATAGAGACAGCAAACAGACTCTTCCAGGGAGGAGGAAAACCGGGTTACATCCAGGACAGAGGAATGATTTTCATCCTCCTCGGTGAGCCGGATGAAAGATATGTCTCTCCTGTGGGTAAATACTCAGAGGCGAAGTCTGCCGAAGTCTGGGTTTACTACAAAAAATATCAAATCAGCCTTGAATTCATCGACCATAACGGTGATGGAGAATACACACTTGAGCCACCGAGCACCAGGGCGCTCTACATCATAAACAGGGCTCAGAGAGAGCTTCGGAATCCGGAGCTCTACCGGGAAGAACTTTTTGATTTTGAGCTGAAGATAGCCAAAAAAGCCGAGAAACAATATTCAATTCTTATCCTTCTACCCTATGAATATCTCTGGCTTGTGGACAATGAGGGAAGACTTGAAGCACAGCTCAAGCTTGTGGTGGAGATTTTCAATCAAAAAAGGGAGCTCGTCTGGGAGTGGCGAAAAGAATATCAGGTCTCGCTCAACGAAGAACAGGCCGCCCAGCTTACCGGGAAAAAATATGCCATAAACGTTCCTTTCAGCCTCGAGAAAGGAATATATACCATGACAATCTACCTGGAGAACAAGGTGGATGGAAAGCACCAGAAAAAAAAGATACGATTCACACTCTCGTGAAAAAGGTCTGCCTCTTCTGGAAAAATTTTACAAACGGAGATAAAAATGAAGCTAAAAAAATCTTTCATCTCAAAAGCAGCCCTCGTCTCTTTCTTCATTCTTATCTTTATCCTTGCCTTACTCCCCTTCTCATCCCTAGCTCGAAAACAGACAGCCATCGCTCCCAAGATTGCAGAAATATTCGATAGGGATGCTGCAGCCAGAAATGAATTGCATGACATCCCTCTCAACCTGGCAGGAAACCTCTATTTTCCCGCCCAGGAAGATAGCCTCTATTCAATCTTCCTCCTTAAAGTAAAAAACAGGGATATGGGATTTAAGGAAAAGGAAGAGACTCCTGAAACACTTGCCACCAGAATCCATGTCTTTCTCCGCTTTTACAGCATGAATAAGAGTGAAATCGAAAATGTGGTAAAAGAAGTCTACATTCCTTATTCTGCTGAAGAGAAAAAAGAAGGCTTCGAGCTCGATGAAGAAAATCTCTACACCATTGGCTATCCTCTTCCTCCTGACCATTATCTCCTTGCCCTTGCCTTTGCCTCGGATGACCTCAGTAGAGTGAGTACAATATACTATGAGTTCACCCTTCCCGGCCGGACCTCTTACTCAAAAAAGCTTGTTACATCTCCCCTTTTTTTCTATCATTCCATCAAGGAGACATCTGAACCCGAGGTAAGAGTAAGAGTCCACAAAGGATACTTTCCTTACGGCTACTTAAAGATTCATCCCCGGCCGGATAACATCTTTTCTGAAGGAGAAAACCTGAACCTTTTCTTCTTTGTCTTCGGTGCCTCTCCTGACCCTGCTTCCCGCTCGGTTAAGCTAAAAGTAACTTATGCGATTAAAAAAGAGGGCGAAGTCATCACCAAATTTCCCACTCAAAATATCTATTCCCCCTTGATTGACCAGCCAATCCCTCCTATCTCCCAGAACGAGTATCTCCAGGAGGGGAAATACGCGCTCAACATCAAGATTGAAGACGAAGTCTCGAACAAATCTCTGGAGGAAGAACTCGAATTTGTGGTAAAGTGAGGGAAAATGCGGAAAAATAATTTCCTGATTTTTATGAGTTTTGTCTTTCTTTTGCTGGCTCTTACTCCATCTGTAAAAAGCCAGGAAGGAAGAGGCTTTGGCAGAATAAAAGGCGTTGTCGAAGACCAGGATGGAAACCCGATACAGAATGCCCTCGTTGAAGCTACCAGCTTGAAATTCAGCCATGTGAAGTTCAAAACAAAAACCGATAAAAAAGGCGAATGGGCCATCCTGGGACTGGGCACAGGAAACTATCGGGTTAAAGCTTCAGCAAAAGGCTATTACTCAGACTACAGGGATATCCAGGTGAAGCAACTTGAGATAAACCCGGAAATAAGATTTGTGCTGAAAAAAATAAGAGAGGCTGAAACCTCGACTATAAAAGATGAATCATCCTTAATACTCTTTGAAGAGGGCAACAAACTCTTCAACGAAAAAAAATACGAGGAAGCAATCTCTTCTTACAAAAAATTCCTAGAGAAAAACCCAAAAGCATATCAGGCCCATATCAACATCGGAAACGCCTACAAAGAAATGGGAGAGCTCGAGAGGGCACTCGAAGAATACAACTTGGTGCTAGAAAAGGCAGAAGGAGAATCATCTGATGCATCTCTTAAGGAAATAATGGCCAGAGCTCTGGCAGGAATAGGTGAGATATATCTGAAAAAACAGGATTTTCAGAATGCCCGCAAGTACCTCGAAAAATCAATCGAAGTCTTTCCCAAGGATGAATCACTCGCTTACAACGTGGGCGAAATCTACTTTTCCAACCAAAAAATAGATGAAGCTATTCGTTTCTTTGAGCTTGCCAAAAAGATAAAGCCTGACTGGGGGAAGCCTTATCTCAAACTTGGCTATGCTTACCTGAATAAAGGTGACTTAAGCAAGGCAAAGGAGAACCTGGAGAAATTTCTTGCCATTGAGCCGGACTCTCCTCAGGCAGCCACTGCCAGAAATATTCTCGACTACCTAAAAAAACAGGCAAAGTAACCACTTCCTTACATCCTGGATTTATAGTAGGCAATGGTGTGCATCACCTTCTCTCTCTTCTCCTTCTCTTCGGGTGGCAGATTTTCCACATAGAATGTCAGGTAGCGGACAGCTTCCTGGTATTTACCGAGCTTTCCGTAAGACATCCCGAGCAGAAAATAAGCTTCACCTCCTCCGCCAAGCTCGATTTCTCTGGTGAAGGAGCGAACCGCCTCCTGGAATTCTCCCTTGAAATAAGAAACCACACCCAGACCATGGTATGGCCTGGGGTCCTCCGGAACTTTCTCTATCAGACTTCTGTACTTCTCGCCGGCTTTCGTGTATTTTCCTGCCAGCGTCAGATAGTCTGCGTAAAGGAAAGCGAGTTCAACATTTGAAGGCTGAACCTCAACAGCTCTTTTGAGGTAATCTGCCGCTTGGCTGTACTTTCCGCTGCTGCCATGAATTTCTGCAAGAAGGAGAAGCGATTGAAGATGATTTTTGAAAAAAGAGAGAACTGTTTCCGCCTCTTTTCTGGCTTTCTCTTTCTCTCCTGTCTTGAAATAGCTGGCTGCAAGCGAATAATGAGAATAGACATCCTCTGGATTCAACTCCAGTGCTTGACTGAAAGCTATGATCGAGGATTCCCACTCTCCGAGCTTCTGGTATGCTCTGCCGAGAAAGTGGTAGAGAAGAGGATTCTCAGGATCCTGCTCGATTACACTCTTTAACACCTCCCTTGCTCCTTTCGCTTCTCCTCTCGAAACCATAAGTTCTGCTCTTAATGCCCGCTCGAAAACCTGGATTTTATCCTTGGGGTCAGTCAGTGAATGCCTGGGCCTACTCCCCACTCTCCCTCCTTCAGCATATCCCAGAGAGAGAAGCTTCTCCCTCTCTTCAGGGGAGAGCTTCCTCTCGGGCTCCTCAATTCCAGCGCTAGCCAGAGCTTTTTCTCTCCAGGAGAGTTTCTCTTCCAGCTCGAGAGCAACATCTTTCTCCCTATCTATCACGTTTTTTTCCTCGAGTGGATCTTTCTCCAGATCGTAAAGCTCTGACCTGGGTGCCTTTATGAACTTCCATCTGTTTGTTCTTATCGCTTTCAACTCCGACCAGCCGCAGGCAAGAAAGGGAAGATATGTCTCTGCGTAGGAGTCAAACTCCGCTCTCTTCCCCTCGATTAAAGGCACCAGGTTTTTCCCCTGGCAGAACTCAGGCACTGGAATGGTGAGCAAATCCAGAACAGTGGGAAAAATATCCACTGTTCTCACCACAGACTCGAGCTCTATTCTTCCTGGAATTTTTCCCGGACAGTGAAAAATGAGGGGTACTCTGAGTGTGGTATCATAGAGGAAAATTCCGTGAGTATCCTCTCCATGATCACCGAGACCTTCGCCGTGATCACCGACTACAACAAGAAGGGTGGTGCTGAAAAGACCTTTCCTTTTCAGAAGCTCGATGAGTTTCCCCAGATAAACATCGGTGTAGGCAACTTCTCCGTCGTAAGGAGATGAATATTCGCTATCAAAGGGAGGAGGAGGGGTGTAGGGCAGATGGGGATCGTAGAAATGAATCCAGACAAAAAACGGCTCTTCCTCATGCCTATCAAACCAGGAAGCTGCCGCTTTGTAGACCTGCTGGGCTGTCCTCTGAGGCTCGTATCCCTTGAGGTAGTCAGGGTTCTCGAACCTATCGTCGTAGAAGTCAAAACCCTGGTTTAACCCGAACTGCGAGTCAAGCGGAAAGGCCCCCACAAAGGCAGCGGTTTGGTATCCAGCTTGCTTGAGAACCTCAGCCAGGGTGGTAAACTCCGCTTTCAAATAGTAAGTACCGTTATTTTTTATCCTGTGGAAAGGAGGGTTTGTGCCGGTGAGAATCGAAGCGTGCGAAGGCAGAGTCAGAGGAACCTGGCAGAAAGCATTCATGAATCTCGCTCCTCCGTAAGCTAAAGAATCGAGATTAGGTGTCTGGATAGAATAACCGCTGTAGCCGACTCTGTCGGCTCGTAGAGTATCGATGGTGATGAGCATCACGTTGAGCCCTTTGTGCCTTAAAACCTTCACCTCTTTTTTTGCACAGGCTTCTCCCAGAAAGAAAACTAAGAAAAAAGCGAGCAGAAAAAGAAGGTAAAGCAATGAAAACCTTTCTCCCCTGATTATCTTCACTTTTTCCTCAGACCCTATTCTAAATCATCAGCATTCTCAACTTCAATCCAAAACCAAAGAAAATACTCCTGCGTAATCCAAGTTAGTTTTGAGGCAAAAAAAAGCCCTGAGCTGATAGCACAGCTCAGGGCTTTCAGCTTCTGTGTATTCCTTCTGCCTCAGAACCTGATATTTACTCCTAGTCTGCCTCGAATAGGAGTCTGATAAGTGGTGGCCTTGCCGTAGTAGTCGTTGTCAGGTGTGGGGTATGTCGTCAGGTTGAAATCCCAGGGCATGAGTGTCGAAGGTGTCCCGAAATAGGTATAGCGCAGGTATCTCATGTCGCGTCCGGTCTCGATCTTGGTGTTAAACACGTTGAAGACATCGAGCGTAATCTCAACTTTGACCACCTTGGAAATAGGAGGAGCATATCCCAGATGCATGTCGAGCTGATAGAACATGGGCAGCCTTCCGTCTGTTCCTCTCTTGGTTAGTGTAGCAACAGGTCCATACCATTCATTGTAACCAATCTTTGAGAGAGACTTCCCGCTTCTGGCTCTGAAAGAGACACCGAGACTTAATCCCTTGAGGAACCTGAGGGCGCCGGTATCGGGAAACATGTAAACTCCATCAAACTTGACCTGGTGGGGGTAGTCGTTGGGCAGAATGCCATCAGCATTGTACAGGAATTCGGGAAAATCAAACAGTGCGGTGATGTTGGGGTCGAGCTGGCCGTACTCTTCCCAGGCAAGTCCGGGATGGTTTCCCCTGAGGCGGGCATAGGTGTAGGAAGCTGTGAACTGGTAGTTGTGGGAGAACCTCTTGTTGATCATAAATTCAAGCGCGGTATAGGCCCTCTTGGCAGCAGGGAAAGCGTCAACATAAAGCTCTCTTGGCTGACCTGTTAAGGGATTTGTTTCTCCTTCGACAAAGTGCTTTCCAGGATTGAAGATGAAATAGGTCGAGCCTCCGTCAAAAGAGCCGTCCTCAACCACCATACCCAGCCTCTTGAAAACGCCCCTCACGCTCACAGAGATGTCAGTGGCAATCTGCTGCTCGTAACCGAGGATGAATTCTTCGAGATACTGGGCATCGAGTCCCTTGTTGGCTTTTTCTGGCTCAGGAAAGTCAGAGGGTTCATGTCCGACTTGCCAGATAAAGAAAGCATCGTTTTCCTTGTCAAAATCCACTCCAGGAACTGCCGTGACAGGATCCCACTGAGTGATATCATACCAGTAGAGAATGTCGATTTCCCTTCCGAACTGCCTGGTATTGATGTCGAGCGGAACCATCTCGTAGAAACGGCCGTAGGAGCCGAAGAGCTTTGAAGTGCCGTCGCCAATAACATCAAAGGTGAAGCCAACTCGAGGTGCAATCTGGTCCAGGAAGTTCCAGTGGATAACTGACTCGCTGGGCTCGAAGAAAACAGATTCATCACTGGCGTGGATGTTCTGGTCTTCAAACCTGACTCCGAGATTGAGGGTCAAACGCTCAAAAAGCTTCCAGGAATCCTGGACAAAAAAGGCCAGGATGTCAGTGTAAGACTCGCCCAGGGTTGTTCTCCATCTGTCTCTGAAGTAGCCGTAATTGGGTCGAATCTGGCGGTAGAAACCACCTGTATAGTGGTCGTCTCTGAGCGACTTTGCCCGGAAGAATTGAAACCCGGCTTTGAAAGTATGTCCACCCATGAATTTGGTGATATCCAAATTACCGGTCCATCTCATCCTGCGGTCAGGGTCGCAGTACCAGCCGCGGCCACCAGCTCTATAGCCGTGGGGCCTGTCGAGATATCCCTGTTCGTAGATAATCAACGGCTTGTCAGTAGCCTTCGGGATTTCCCGAGTTTTGTCGTAGTAGAGTCCGCCCAGAGCATGAACAATCCAGTCGTTGCCGAAAACACCGTCGTACTTCAGAGCAAAGTTGTAAGTTCCACCTGAGTAGTCAATCACTTGGTACTGCTCATAATCATCAAAATCTCTCAGAGTTCCAGGATTGAATCCTTCGCCTCTCAAAGGATCACCAAAGATACTCCCGGTAATGGTCTGTCCAGGAGCGAGACTCCAGGTGAGTTTGGCCGAGAAGTAGTACCTGTTCCTGGTGACATCAAAAGTTCTCGTCTCTCCGGTGTACATGTTGGTCGGGGAGTAATGAGTGGTGCGGAAGCTGGGGGTTGCTCCGATGAAAAACCAGAAGCTGTCTTTCACAATAGGTCCGGAAAAATGGAGTCCGAGGTCATAATAGCTGAACTCGTCGATTGCTCCTGCTCCGAAAATGCCAATCTTGGGTTCGCCGTAAAAATTATGGGTCTGATAGTTGAAGACGAGGCCACCATGGAACTCATTCGTTCCACTCTTGGTGATAACGTTAACAACTCCTCCCATGGCACCAGGGAATTCAGCCTCATAACCTCCGGTCTTGGTCTGAACCTCCTCGATAAACTCGTAGGCAAGGTTTGTCCCCACCAGTCCGTTCTCCACTCCGGTGGTATTGATACCATCGATGATGTAAAGGTTCTCGGCACCTGTGGCACCACCGATACCAATACCCACGAAATCTTCCTGTACCGAAGGAGCTACATAGACCATATCCTGGTAGGTTCTTCCCTTGGGAAGGGCGTCGAAGTAATCTTTTTTTACGTTGGTTGTCAGACGGGAAGATGTGATATCAACCACAGGCGACTCACCAATAACTGTAATTTCTTCCTCGATTGCTCCCAGCTCCAGGGTTATGTTCAGAGTAATCGTCTTCTCCAGGGGAACAGGAATCTTTGTCTGGGTAAATGTCTTGAAGCCTTCCAGCGAAGCGGTGATAGAATATACGCCTGGAGGAAGAGCCGGAAAACGGTAAAAGCCTTTTGCATCGGTAATCCGGTCCTGGGGAGCGATGTTGGGGCCTTTAACCGTAACTGTCACTCCGGGAAGAGGAGTGCCTTCCTCATCGAAGACATTTCCCTCAATCGTTCCTGTTGTCTTCTGGGCATAAGCGAGAGCTGAAGCAAGCAGCAGAAAAACGGATGTAAAAACGAAGATTTTCTTAATCAACACTTACCTCCATTCTATTGAATATAATGTTTCTTTTCCCAGGGAGTTACTGTTAACTCCCACCTTCGCCCTTTTTTCTCAATCCTATCCTTTGTCTCACCTCCCTTTTTGTATTTTTTTCTTTTTGTTCTTTTAATTAACTCCAAAAATTGTTCCTGCTACATGGATAAAGAGGAAATAGCTATTATAAAAAACAGCAAACAAAAATAAAAGCAAAATATATGCCAACATTATAAATAAACATATTTTCATTATTTGCAATAATTTATATTAGTCCTAAAAAAGAAGAAATCAGATTAGCATCCATTTTTTTGAATCGGATACAAATTTTTGGATTAAGCTGGGGTCAGGTCTTACAATCCAACACCTGCTCC
>JBHIDX010000069.1:0-9996 GCA_046760305.1 Candidatus Aminicenantales bacterium | reverse complement strand
GAACCTGGGACCTGCCGGTTATGAGCCGGTGGCTCTACCGCTGAGCTATAGGCCCTCGTTTTTTTATATAACAGATAAGGAAATCCAAGTCAAACTCAAGACAATTCAAAGACAAAAACTCTAGGAAGGATTTAATTTAGAGCTCTAGAAAAATTGAAGGAAAAGAAGAGCCCAGCCTAGCCGTTATTGGTAAAAGATTTTAGCTTACGGCTGCGGGTTGGATGCTTGAGTTTTCTCAAAGCCTTGGCCTCGATTTGTCTGATCCTTTCACGAGTTACTTTAAACTGCTGTCCCACCTCTTCTAGAGTGTGCTCATTCCCATCGCCCAACCCAAACCTCATCTTGAGCACTTTAGCTTCTCTTTCGGTCAGAGATTTTAATGCTTCCTCAATCTGCTCCTTGAGGTTAATGTGGAGCACAGTCTCGGGTGGGGAGGGCATGAATTTGTCCTCGATGAAGTCTCCGAGATGGCTATCTTCTTCCTCGCCTATAGGAGTTTCGAGCGAAATCGGCTCCTGGGCAATTTTTATGATTTTTCTTACCTTGCTTACTGGCAAGTCCATTTTTTTGGCTATCTCCTCACAGGTTGGCTCCCTGCCGATTTCCTGAACAAGACTTCTTGAGACTCTGATAAGCTTGTTTATCGTTTCTATCATGTGAACCGGAATTCTGATCGTCCTCGCCTGGTCTGCAATGGCCCGGGTGATGGCCTGCCTTATCCACCAGGTGGCATAGGTTGAGAACTTGTAACCTCTCCGGTATTCGAATTTTTCTACCGCCTTCATCAGTCCCATGTTCCCTTCCTGGATTAAATCCAGGAACTGGAGTCCTCGATTGCTGTATTTCTTGGCGATGGAAACAACCAGCCTCAGGTTAGCAGCAACGAGCTCTTTTTTGGCCTGGTCACTTATCTTTTTTCCAGTGGTGATAGCCCTCAGGATTTTTCTCAATCCCTGGGCATCAAGTCCTATTTCACTGTGATAGCTGCGCAGTTTTGAATTTATTTCTTTTATTCTTACCCCTAGCTCCTCCTCTTCTTTCTTTTTCTTTGACTGTTTAAGGAGCACGTTCAGTTCTTCTTTTTTATCCTCGAGTTCGTTTATGGATTTTAGCTTTTTGTGAAGCTCTTCAATTATCTTTTCTCTATGGTGAGAGCGGATGTTGAGGTTTCTGATGAGATTACTCATTTCGACTATTATCCGGGCGCGGCGGAGGACATTCTTTTTTCTTTTAGGAATTTTATCCAGCTTTTGGCTCAGTTCCCGGACCGTCTTAATCTTATCCAGAATTTCTTTTTTTGTTGCTTCAAGCTTTCCCTCAGCAATTGCGTCATCGCTGATATCAAACATTTCTTCGATGAAAAACGGGTTTTCGATTATCTTGTCTTCGAAAGAGAGGACTTTGTTGAGAACAAGGCGTGTCTTAGAAAGAGCTTTGATGATTGCCTTCTCACCTCTTTCGATTTCTTTGGCAATGGCAATCTCTCCCTCCCGGGTGAGGAGCGAAATATTTCCCATCTCTCTCAGGTAAAGCTTAACCGGGTCAGTTGTGCGTTCCAGCCCTTGAAGTGAAACCAGGTCACTTTTTTTCCTCTTAGGAAATACTTCTCTCTTTTTTGTGTCCAGAATTTTAATTCCATAGTCATCCATAGAACTGAGGAAATCATCGAACTCTGTGTTTGATTCCAGGTCAGAATCGAATGTTTTGTCGATTTCTTCGAAGAGCAGATATCCTCGTTTCCTGCCTTTGGACAACAATTGGTTGATTTCGTTCTTATGAAATTTTTCTTCTTCTGAAGACAATTTCAAACTCCTGTGTTTAATCTTTTATTTGTTTTCCCTTGTCTTAAACTCGGTTTTCAATTTATTTGTTTCCCTCACAGAGAAAGTATTTGTTTAACTATATCATGTTTTTCTTGGAGGAGAAGGGCGAGCTTTTCGCTCTCTCCTGATTTTTCTATTCTGGCAATCTCAGCCTGAATTTTTTTCATCCTGTCTTCAAGAGATTTTTTCCTCAGGGCAAAAAGGTCGTCCAGGGCCTCTCTCAGGTTGGGAGAATCTTTTTTCTCGAGGCGGATAAGAGAGAGTAAGTTGCGAAGCCTGGGTTCTATTTTCTGGTTGAGTTCATGTTCATCAACCAGCCTTTCATTCCTGTAAGAATCGAAGAGGATTTTAAACACGGGTTCGCTTCTAAGGCCTTCAAAATCCTCCTCTTTCATTTCAGCCAAGACAAGAGAGGAGATTTCTTTCTCTTCGAGAAGTATCTGGAGAAGCCTTTTTTCAGCTGGGAGGAGGAATTCTCCTTCTTCAGATTCTTCTTCCCTTCGCGACTTTTTCCTAATCAACTGCCTCATTATTTCCTCATCAACTCTTAGATACTCGCTGGCCAGCCTCAGATATTCACTTCTTGCCACAGAGTCCGGAATTTTCTCCAGCTCCTCGACAACCTTTTTTACCACCCTGCTTTTCTCTTCGGGGACATCCATTCTCCCGTTGCTGACCAGAGAGTCGATGAACATTCTGAATCCCGGCGTGCTTCTGACCAAAAGTTCCCTGTAAGGGGTAGATCCGTGTTTCTGGATGTATGTATCTGGGTCGTGGTTCTCAGGGAGATTCGCCACTCTCACTTGAACACCTTTTTCCAGGCAGATTGAGACCGCCCGGGCTGATGCCATTCTACCCGCAGAGTCGCTGTCGTAGTTAACAATAATTTCCGGCGCGAACCTGGAAGCGATAGAAACCTGGGCGGGTGTGAGGCTCGTCCCCAGAGAAGCTGCAATGTTTTTAATCCCGGCCTGGAAGAGAGAGACAAAATCAGTATAACCTTCGACTATAATAAGCTGCCCTTTTTCCCGCACCTCGGCTCGGGTGAAGTTAAGACCGTAAAGGAGTTCTCCTTTGGTGTAAAGAGGTGTCTCAGGTGAATTGAGGTATTTTGGTTCCGCCTCAAAGACAGTTCTTCCACCAAAGGCAACCACTTTTCCGCTTACAGTGAAGATGGGGAAAATAATCCTTCCCCTGAAGCGGTCATAACAACCATCTTTTTTAGAAGAGGGAATGACCAGCCCTGCTTTTTCAAGAAGGGAGGAAGAAACTCCCTTCTCGGTGAAAAAATCATAGAGGGCTGTCCAGGAGTTCATGGCATATCCAATCTTTAATTTTTGGATGGTTTCCTCAGAGATATTCCTCTTCAAGAGATAATCTAATGCTCTTCTGCCTTCAGAAGTGTTGAACAGGTTCTTCCTGAAAAAGGCGAGGGCGGTCTCGTTTATTTCATAAAGCTGCTCGCTCTGTTTTTGGAGCCTGGGTGAAATTTTTCTCTTTTCAGGCAAGGGAATGTTGTATTTCTGGGCGAGAAAGCGTAGCGCTTCTGGAAAGCTGAGGTTTTCTTTTTCCATGACAAGCGTGAAAATATCTCCTCCCACTCCACACCCAAAACAGTGAAAAAGCTGTTTGTCTTCATCCAAGGTGAAGGAAGGGTCTTTTTCTGAGTGGAATGGACAGAGCCCGACGTACTTTCTTCCCCGTCTTTTCAGCGTTGTGTACTGGGAAGCTATCTCAACTATGCTGGCTGCATTCCTTATCTGATCGGTTAACTCCATAATGATGCGATGGGATGTGTTTGACTAGCTATATGTATAATATAAGGGTGGAGGGTCTTTTTGTCAATATCCATTGGGGTCAGGTCTTACATTAACACATTTTTTTGAGAAAAAAATCATCTTCCCCAACTAACCTCTTCTTTTTCAACACCTGACTCTAAAGATGATTTATGAGACTGGCCATGTAAGCAGCCCCAAAGCCGTTATCGATGTTGACTACAGCCACACCTCCAGGGCAGGAGTTGAGCATGGCCAGCAGGGCGGCCAGACCCTTGAAGCTGGCTCCATAGCCAATACTTGTGGGGACAGCAATGATAGGAATTTTTACCAGCCCAGCGACAACAGAGGGAAGAGCTCCTTCCATTCCGGCCACGACAATGATAACCCTTGCCCGGGTAATTTTTTCATACTCACCCAGCAGCCTGTGCAAACCAGCAACTCCTACGTCGTAGATTTTTTCAACTTCATTTCCCAGCATTTCAGCTGTGATAGAAGCTTCTTCTGCTACCGGAATATCAGAAGTCCCGGCAGTCATGACAACAATTTTCCCTTTACCCTTTATCGGCTCGCTTTGTTTGAAATAGATTACCTTTGCTGAAGAATTATATTCTACCTCTGGAATTTTCTTTTTAATTTTTTCATAAACGTTTTTTTCCACCCTGGTGATGAGCAGATTACTTCCTTTTTTTATGATTTCCCTGGCGATGGATAATATCTGGGAGTCTGTCTTTCCCGGGCCGAAAACAATCTCTGGAAGTCCTTTCCGAAGTTCACGATGATGGTCAATTTTGGCGAAGCTCAGGTCCTGGTAAGGGTAGTCTCGGAGGATATGAAGCGCTTCTTCAGGTGAAAGTTCTCCTTTTCGTACCTTGGTTAGTATTTCTTCAAGCTGCGATTTCATCAGGGAGATTCTACCAGAAAAAAGAGGAAGGCGTCCATAGAAGTGTAGAGTTTGAGAGAAAAATTTTCAGTGACCTGATTTCCATACCTTTAGCAATATAATTGTGCTAAAAATGTTGATATTTATGAATAATTCAGGTTAAATCTTCTTGATTTCTTTGGTTTCTGGAGGAGTGCCGAGTGAAAGCCTTGAAAAGCACTGTTAGCCAGGAGATATCTCTCTCAGGGGTAGGAATTCATACCGGCCAAAAGGTTGACCTTCTCCTTAAGCCTTCTTCTTCAGGGAGAATGGTTTTCCGCCGCCTCGACCTTGGAAATATGGAAATGGAGCTGGATGCCTGGCGTGTTTTTCCGAAAAGAGGCACAGTGCTTCAAATCGGGCCTTCTAGGGTCATGACACTGGAGCATCTGTTAGCTACGCTCTATGTCTTCGGCATTGACAGCCTCACTCTCGAATTAAACGGAGAGGAAGTGCCCATCATGGATGGCAGTGCCAGTCCTTTTGTGAAAGCTGTGAAAGAAGCAGGGGTCTCTTCTCTTAAGATACCGAAAAAAGAGATGAGAATAATTAAATCTGCCAGAGTTGAGGAGGGAGAGGCTTTTGTTTTTTTCTCGCCTCACAAAAGCTTAAGGATTACCTACACCATTGAGTATGACCATCCTCTCATCAAGAGACAGGAGTACAGTCTGGAACTGAACGAAGAGAGTTTTGCCAGAGAGATTGCCCCGGCGAGAACTTTCGGTTTTCTGAGTGAAGTTCCTTCTCTGTTAAAGGAGGGTCTGGCACGAGGCGGCTCACTGGTGAACGCAGTTGTTCTTGATGAAAAAGGAGTGATAGGCGGTAAACTTCGTTTTGCCGACGAATTCGTGAGGCATAAAATTATCGATTTTGTCGGCGACCTCTCCTTACTGGGTCATCCTCTAATCGGACATTTCAGAGGATACAAAGCAGGACACAGCCTCCACCTAAAAGCTGTGCGCTTTCTGCTTGAAAATCATGAATACTGGAATGTGGAATAAAAAATATGGAAATAGGTATCATGTCCCCAATTTTTCTTGTCAAAGATGAGATTCTGGTATAGAATTATGAAAATCAAAATTCACCATCCAAGGATAAGTAAAGGTGACTGAAAAAAAAGTAAAAAAAAGTGATTATGAGAAAGCTTTGGCAGCTTTTACTCAGGCTGTAAGGACATTTCGCAGAGCTGATTTTGACAAGGCAAAACAACAGTTTGAAGCCTTTCTCGAAAAATACAGCGAAGAGAAAGAAATAGCTGACCGGGCCCGGATGTACATAAATATCTGCGCAGACAGGAAGAAAAAGCCTGTGCTTCAGCTTAAAAGCTTTGACGACTATTATCTCCACGGCATGATGATGATGAACGAGGGCAGGTATGAGGAATCGCTGGAGATGTTGAGTAAAGCGGCTGAGATGAGGCCAGAAGCGGGAAAAGTTCATTACTTAATGGCTGATGTTTACTCCCGTCAGGGCAGTGTGGAGAAATGCCTGGAATGTTTGAAAAAGGCTGTCAGCCTCGACAAAAAGTTCCAGGTTATGGCTCAGAATGAGGCAGATTTTGAGCCCTTATGGGAGGACAAGAAGTTTATCCTCATTACGAGAATGAAATGAGTGGTAATCTGCTTGCACTTGTCCTCGCTGCGGGGGAGGGGACAAGGTTTAAATCAGAAAAAGCAAAGGTACTCCATCCTATCCTGGGGAAGTCCATGGTTCAGCTAGTTTTGGAGGCTGTGCGGAAGCTGAGGCCCGAGAAAATATACGTTGTTGTCGGATATCAAAAAGAGGAGGTGGAGAAAGTACTCGCTCCGTATAAAGTTAACTTCATCCCTCAGCAAACCCAACTCGGCACAGCTCACGCAGCAATGCAGGCAGAAAAAGAGCTGAAAAAAGATTGCGACAAGGATGTGCTTATCCTTTATGGCGATATGCCGTTGCTCACTCCCGCTTCACTCAGGCCTCTTCTAGACTGCCACCACCGTCAGGGAAATGCTATGACATTGATGAGCGCTGAGCTTGAGAATCCGAAGGGATTCGGCCGGCTAATCTGGTCAGATGACAGGCTCGAGGCTATTGTTGAGGAGAGGGAAGCAACGCCTATCCAGAGGAGGCTGAAGGAAATCAACGCCGGTATTTATCTCTTCAGGGTAAAAGAGCTTCTTCAAGCCCTACCTCAGATTTCTAACCACAACCGGAAAGGCGAGTACTACCTTACTGACATTGTCGAGATTTTTTCCCGCCAGAAGAAAAAGGTGGGTGTTTACAGGACTCCAGCTTCAGAGGAAGTCGTGGGAGTCAACTCCCGCTTCGAACTTGCGCGGGCAGCTGAAGTGTTGAGGATGAGGAAAATAAGAAAACTCACAGAAAGGGGAGTGACTGTTCTTGATCCCGGGACAACCTGGATTGATCTTGATGTTCGGATTGGAACTGAGACTGTAATCCACTCCTCAGTTATCATCGAAGGTAAGTCCAGAGTAGGAAGCGGATGCCTGCTATCTCCATTTGTTCACCTCATCAACACCAAAGTGGGAAACGGGGTCAGGATCTTAAGCTCATCCGTGATCGAGGAGAGCGTAGTTGAAGATGGAGCCAAGGTTGGGCCTTTCACCCATCTGAGGCCAGGAACAGTAATCCGTCAGGGAGCAAAAGTCGGTAATTTTGTCGAGCTGAAGAACACTGACTTCGGTAAGCACTCAAAAGCGGGTCACCTCACCTACCTGGGGGACTCGATTGTTGAAGAAGATGCGAATATAGGAGCAGGCACCATAACCTGCAATTATGATGGCTTTAAAAAACATAAAACCCACATCGAGCGTGAAGCATTTATCGGTTCAGGTGTCGAGCTTGTGGCTCCCGTAAAAATCGGGAAAGGGGCGTATGTGGGTGCTGGCTCAACCATAACCAAGGATGTCTCCCCTGGAGCGCTGGCTGTGGAGAGGAGCGAGCAGCGAGAAAAGCCTGGCTGGGTGGAAAAGAAAAGAAAAAAGAGAAAGAATAGATAATAATGTGCGGCATTATCGGTTACATCGGCTCCAAGGATATTGTTCCTGTCCTTCTCAAGGGGTTAAAGAAGCTCGAATACAGAGGGTATGATTCTGCTGGAATTGCAGTTGTTGACCGGGGAAAGCTTCACATCCGGCGTGTAAAAGGGAAAATAAGCCTTCTGGAGAAGAATGTAAACTCATCGCCTCTTAACGGCAAATACGGTGTTGGCCATACCAGATGGGCTACTCACGGCCGTCCTTCAGAGGAAAATGCCCATCCTCATCAGGACTGCTCAGGCACTCTGGTTGTGGTCCATAACGGCATCATCGAGAATTACCTCGTACTGAAGCAGAGGCTTGAGGAGGAAGGGCACCAGTTCAAAACAGAAACAGATACAGAAGTCATTGCCCATCTCGTTGAGAAATATTTTGAAGGCTCACTCGAAGAGGCGACCCTGAGAGCTTTAAAGGAGCTCGAAGGAGCTTACGCCGTCGCTGTCATTTCAACCAGAGACCCTCAAAAGATTGTGGCTGCAAAATTCGGACCGCCGGCCGTTGTCGGCCTGGGTGAGAACGAAAACTTCATCTCTTCGGACATAAATCCTCTTCTTTCCTACACTCGAAGAATCGCCTTTCTTGAAGACAGCGAGATGGCAATTATAGAGCAGAATGAGGTGGAGTTCAGGGATTTTGGCGGGAATAAAATCTCCAAAAAAGTTGAAGATGTCTCCTGGAGTCCTCTGATGATTGAGAAAAGGGGCTACAAGCACTTTATGCTCAAGGAGATATTCGAACAGCCCCAGGTGGTAAGAGACACTCTTTTCGGCCGCACATCCCTCGAAAGCGGTGAGGTGTTCTTCAAGGAGACGAACCTGCCAGACGACCTTTTAAAAAGAATAAGAAGGGTGGCAATCGTTGCCTGCGGCACTTCATTTCACGCCGGACTGGTGGGGAAGTATATGCTTGAAACTCTGGTTCAGATTCCCGTTGATGTCGAATTTTCATCAGAATACCGCTACCGGGACTTCATCCTCAATGATGACACTCTGGTTATTGTCATATCTCAATCAGGCGAGACAGCGGATAGCCTGGCCGCACTGAGGAAAGTGAAAGAAAAGGGATGCCCCACTTTCGCCATCTCGAATGTTGTTAGATCTTCGATCGCCAGAGAGTCTGACGGTGTTCTCTACACTCATGCCGGTCCTGAAATAGGCGTGGCAGCAACCAAGACCTTTACCGCCCAGATGGCTGCCCTGGCCCTTCTCGCTCTTTACATGGGCCGGCTGCGAGGCAGAATTAAGAAGGAAGAAAACCTCTCGCTCATCCAGGAGCTCCAGCGTCTTCCACACAAGATGGAGAAAATCCTCAACAGAGCAGATTCAATCGAAGAACTTGCCCTCGATTTTTCATCCTTTTCTCATTTTCTCTACCTGGGTCGCTGGGTGAGCTATCCAGTGGCCATGGAGGGTGCTCTCAAGCTTAAAGAAATCTCCTACATCCATGCTGAAGCTTATCCCGGGGGCGAGATGAAGCACGGGCCCATTGCCCTTATTGATGAGCAGATGCCCACCATGACTGTCATTCCCAGGGACAGAGTTTATGAAAAGATGCTGAGCAACATCTCTGAAATCAAAACAAGAAACGGCTACGTTTTAGCTGTAGCTTTTGAGAGCGATGAGGAGATAAAATCAGAGGTGGAAAGGGTGCTTCCCATTCCTGAAACACACCAGCTTTTCACACCTTTTCTCGCTGTGCTTCCCCTTCAGCTTTTCGCCTACTACATTGCCAACAGAAGAGGAGCTGATGTTGACCAGCCCCGCAACCTTGCCAAGAGTGTGACCGTCGAATAAAAAATTCCATTTCCAGCACAGAAAGACAGAAGGTTAGAATTTTATCTGAATCATCAGCCGGCCCTGACGGGGCTGCTGCCTTCCCCACACCTTACCGAAGAGAGGGATATCTTCCTTGACAAAGGAAACAGGTGTCTGGCTGTTGAAGACATTAAAGATATCCGCCCTTAAAATCACGGCAAGCCCCTGACCCCCTCCCCCAAAAAGAGAAGAAAACCTGAAAGCTTTCTCCAGGCCGATATCCAGGTAGGAATGGGGTGGAGTCTTTCTCGTGCCTCTTCCTTCTGGAAAAGAGTAGTAGCCGCCAAACGGGACATTCTTCTCCCTTTCTACTTCCATATGACATTCTATCCTCTAGATTTACCATTCCTAGTGACGTGAGTATGAAAAATGTGCCAAAGAAGTGAAGAGAGTTATTGCTTCCTCAAAAAGTAAATTATTATGCAAATGTACAATCTTGTTCGCAATTTTGATTTTCAGGAAGGAGCCATCGTAAACTCTTTTCGAAAAACCAAAAAACATTCGAAAGGAGGATTTACTTACAATGGACCGAAACCATTATAAGGAAGTTTTCAGGAAAGTTCTATTAGGGTTTATTAGCGAACAGGATCCGGTTCTTGCCATGCTTGAATGGATAGCCCAACA
>JBHIDX010000068.1:0-10071 GCA_046760305.1 Candidatus Aminicenantales bacterium | reverse complement strand
CTAATAATTCAGGCAAGATGACTTTAAGGGGTTTTTCTCTTTATTTCATAGATATAGCCGAGAAAGAAGCCGAGGCCGCAGAGGGCGAGCCCGTAAGGCACAGAATAAGGCCAGGGGGGGAGGTTGAGGGGAAGCAGCTTTGTCTCGCTGGCAAAGCTGAGCAGAGAAAATCCTCCACCGAGGCCAAGACTCAACATCCCGGCCATGGGTATTTTTCTTTTCAGAAAAATCATGGCCATTCCGGGAATAAAAAGTCCCTCAGCCATGATTTCAGAGGCTAGTCCTAGAGTCTTTAGAATACTCTGAAAGCGGGTGGCGACAACAAAGGCTATCAACCCCACCACAAGCGTTGCCAGCCGACTTACTGCTATAACCCGGCGCTCTATTCTGTGGGGAAATAACTGCTGGTAGAGGTCTCTGGTCATGACCAGAGCTCCGGTATTAATGGCTGAATCCATGGTGGACATGATGGCGGCCACAATAGCCACAAAAAGAACTGCACCAAGGTAGATGCCTGTACTTGAGGAAATAAGCTCGGAAAGCACCGGATTCTCCATTTTTTGGGTGAAGAAAAGAGGCAGAGAAAGTATTCCCACACCAACAACCAGCCAGTAAAGAAGAAAAAACACTCCTGAAGAGGCAAAAAGTGCCTGCTTTGCTTTCTTCGCCTGGCGTGCAGACTGAATTCTCTGCCAGGCAATAGGAGAGATTGTCCAGGCCAGAGTAAAAGAGATAAGAATGAGGAAATTCCTTTTGAAATCAAAGAAGAAATCGAAGTACCCCTCCCGGCCAAGCTCGAGGGCAAGAGAGGGAATCTGGCTCGCAGGAGAGGTATGGAGGAGGAAAACCAGAAGACTGACCAGACCGACCACAAGGAGGAAAAACTGTAAGCTGTCGGTCACAGCTACTGAGAAGAATCCTCCAAAAACCGAATAGAGGAGAACAACTCCTGTCCCCAAGGCGAGGCTCAATAGATAGGGCGAACCAAGAAATACTTTAAGGAAATTCCCGATAGCCACCATCTGAGAAGCTGCTAGCACGGACATGTACCAGACGATGAGAATGGCTGCCAGGTAACGCACACTCTTTCCGTAGCGGAGTTCAACAAGGTCAGGGAGAGAAACGATGGGAAGGCTGTGAATGCGCCGGGCGAGAAAAAGAGCCAGAACAAGCACGGTGAGCACTGTGGGCATTCCTATAACCCAGAATGAGCTCACTCCGACTGTATAGGCCTCATCAGTAGAGACCAAAGTCGAGGTAGCCCCAAACCAAGATGCAGAGAGAGAGAAAAAGACGAGAGAAGCGGGTAGCTTTCTTGAGGCAAGGAAAAAATCTTCCAGACTCTTCATCCTCCTCGAAAAGGCAAGACCGACAAAAAGAACAAGGACAAAATAAAGAGCTAAAAAGACAAAAAACTCAACTCGCATCAGAGAACTTATACCAGAAAAAAAGCCAAAAATGAACCGAATGAGTAATTATCTCCAATTCGGCGATGATTGTGCTCTTAAAAAGCCCCCTCGTTCAGGTGCATGGAACGTGCTGGGTCTCCCTCCTGCGCGCAAACGCCGAGAGATGAATCCGGGAAGGGAAGCAAAAATCAAGACCTGATCCCGGCCGGTATGTTATAATGCGGAAGATATGAAAAGACTTGCCGCCACTCTCATCTTTCCACTCATCCTTTCCTCCTTCAGCGCCGAAGATGTTGCCCTGAGAGTGGAAGAGGCCCTTCTCTCTCTTCAGACACTCAAGGCTGAATTTATCCAGACCTACATCCCCAAATCGCTCACCACACAATTTCAGGAGAGAGGCGAGCTTTATTTCCAGAAAAAAGGGCTGATGAAGTGGGTTTACGAGGAACCAGAAGAGAAAATCTTTCTTGTCAGAGGAAGTCAAATTCTCTTCTATCTCCCTGAGGAAAATCAGCTCATAAAGAGTTCTCTCACAGGATACGGCCGGGGAACAGAAATCCTCGACCTCCTTTCCGGCAATATCGGGGTTAAAGAGCGCTTTCAGGTCGAATTTACGCCCCCTCAATCTGAAACAGCTTCTCTCTACCACATCACTCTCACCCCGAAAGAAGAAGGGGAATATACCTCAATCTACCTCGAAGTGGAGAAAAAATCGTGGCTTATAAGGAAAGCTGTCCTTTTCGACTGGGCAGGAAACAGGACCGAATTCCGTTTCAATCGAATTAAGACTAACATACCTCTACCCGAAACCGCTTTCGAACTCAAAGTTCCCCCTGATGTTGAAATCATCGAGGAAGCCATCAAATGAGCATCCTCCAGAGGAGAGATAAACCGCTTTCTCCTTTTTTCGTATGAGATAATGAGGACAGAGGATGTCCTCCATGGATGAAGACAGAGAATTAGTTGAGAGAACACTCCAGGGAGAAAGAGAGGCTTTTGAGATGATTATTAAAAAGTATCAGCGACCCCTGCTGAATTACATCGGCCGCATGGTTGGAGAAAGGGAGCTGGCTCTTGAATTCACCCAGGAGGTTTTCTTCAAGACTTACTCTTCCCTGCCTTCTTACAACCCAGAGTACAGGTTCAACACCTGGCTTTTTAAAATCGCCTCTAACTACATCATTGATTACTGGCGGAAGAAAAAAGTGCCCACAATCTCTCTTGAGTCTCAAAAAAAAGAAGGCCTCAAAAGCTACTCCCTCCAGCTCCCTTCAGGCGAACACTCGCTCGAGAAAAAATTCGAGCTCTCCCAAATGAGAAAAAAAATAGAACATGCCCTGGAAAAACTTCCTGCTTCACTCAGAGAGCTTTTCTTATGGCGGCATGTCAACGAGTTGAGCTACGAAGAGATTGCGGAGATAAAAGAGCTGCCCGTGGGAACTGTGAAAAACCGTGTTTTCCAGGCAAAAGAAATATTGCGCAGGCTTCTGGCGGATGAAGCATGAAGTGCCTGAGACCGGCAAAAATATACCTTTATCTTGAGGACGAGCTTTCCTCCTCAGAGAGAGAAAAGGTCGAATCCCACCTTGCTCGATGTGAAAAATGTAAAAATGCAGTTGAAGAGAGGAGATTTTTCCTCCAGGCTGTGGCAGGCCTTTCCAGGATGGAAGTGCCCCAGGACTTCACTACTCGGGTGATGGAGAGAATATTCCATCCTGAAATCCCTTTCCGCTCATGGCTCGCCGCTTTCGCGCTCAGCCTCTCAGCACTCCTGGTCTCGAGCTTTCTCTACATCATAACTTCAGCCAGGGGTGTGTCCTCGATTCTCTCTCTTTTCCTTCCCGCAGCTCTAAGGAGTGGCAAAGGCCTCTCCCTGCTTGTTAAGCTCTATAAGTTTCTCTCCGCTTGTCTGAGTGTTATCTGGACTCTTCTCAAGCAGGTATGGCAGGTCTTTCAAACCCTCACCGCACTTCTGAGCCCTGAACTCCAGGCTCTGCTGATGATAATAACTCTCATCTCTATAACTGCTTTTGTCTACGGCCTAAGGAGAATATTTGCCTTCGGAGAAAATAAATGAAGAATAAATTTTTGCTTTTTACCACTCTTCTTATCATCTGTGGGTTTATTGCTCTCAAAGGCCAGCAGAGCTTCTCCGTGAAGAAGGACATAGTAGTCAGCAAGGGTGAAAAACAGGAGAATATCATCACTTTTGGCGGGAATGTGCTCATTGAAGGAGAAGCAACGAATGTCATTGCCTTTGGCGGGAGCGTGAGGGTCAGAGGAGAAATCAACGACCTTTTCAGCGTCGGCTCAAACACCACCCTCGAGTCCACGGCTGTGGTCAGAGGCGATGTGTTTATCATCGGCGGTACTCTTGACAGGTTCCCTGGAAGTATGGTCAGGGGAGACACGATTCATTTTAAGACTTCAGAAGCCATCTCTGACACATTTAAGCAGGCTTTCAGAAACATATTTTCGATTTCATTCATCCCTTTCATCATGGTGGGAAAGATTCTCGTCTTCTTTATCTGGCTGCTTATTTCCCTGGTAGTTGTCTCCATTTTCCCCGCACAGATAACCTTTGCCTCGAATCAAATCCAGAAATCGTTCGCGCCTGTGACCGGTCTCGGTCTTTTAAGCATCGCTATTTTCTGTGCCTCTGTTATCTTCTCAGCCCTTCTCTCGCTCATCCTGGTCGGCATTCCTCTTCTTTTCTTTTTTATCATCCTCGGCCTGGGCATCCAGATTTTCGGCAGGGTTGTCTGCTTCTACTTCCTGGGGGAAAGCCTGCTCAAAGCCTTTGGCCGGAGTCGCATTCTGCCTCTGGTTACAGTCATTGTCGGTCTGGTGTTGCTCACCATTGCCCGCTTCATCCCCGTGGTCGGCTTCCTCCTTTCGCTCGGCCTGAGCGTTATCGGCTGGGGAGTAATCATCAGGACAAAATTCGGAACAACAGAAAACTGGTTTGCCCGGAAAGCCTGAATCCGGATGGGGAGCAGTTTATTCTCTCAAACCTCGAGAATTTCTTTCTCTTTCTGAGAGGCCATGTCCTCAATCTTCTCCATGTAGGTATCTGTTACTTCCTGAAGCTTATCAAACCCCCAGTATTTATCGTCTTCAGTGATTTCTTTCTCCTTTTCCATGTGCTCGATTCTCTCCTTGCACTCTCTCCTCATGATTCGAAGAGCTGTCTTCTCCTCCTCAGCCATCTTGCGTATGTGCCTGGCAATTTCCTGTCTTCTCTCCTCATCGAGAGGGGGAATTGGTATCTTCAGGTTTTTCCCGTCGTTAATAGGGTTTAGACCTAGGCCTGCACTTCTTATGGCCTTCTCTATATTCTCAAGCTGGGAGGGGTCCCAGGGCTGGACAAGGATTAATGAGGGGTCAGGAACACCAAGGGTAGCAATCTGGTTAAGAGGAGTCAAAGCTCCATAATAATCCACCTTAATGTCTTCCAGGATGCTGATGTTTGCTCTTCCTGTTCTCAGCTTGCTTAAGTCTTTACGGAAGTGCTCAATCGAGACTTTCATCCTTTTCTCGAGTTCCCTTAATTCATCTTTAACCATCACTCACCTCTTCATAAAAAAAAACACCTCATGAAAGAGGGTAAGAGAAGCCGATTCTCAGGAGACTTTAGTGCCCACCTCTTGACCGAGAACTGCTTTTTTTATATTTCCGTATTTTCTCAGGTTAAAGACAATGATGGGCAACCTGTTGTCCTTACAGAGAGAGATAGCTGTGGCATCCATAACTTTTAATCCCTGCTTTAAAACATCCATGTAAGAGATGGTTTCGTACTTCTGGGCCTTAGCATCCTTCAGCGGGTCGGCAGTGTAGACACCATCAACTTTGGTGGCCTTGAGAATAACCTCGGCACCTATCTCGAGCGCTCTAAGTGCGGCTGCTGTATCAGTGGTAAAATAAGGGCTTCCGGTTCCAGCAGTAAAAATGATAATCCTCCCTTTCTCCAGGTGTCTCATGACTCGACGCCTTATAAACGGCTCAGCCACAGCCCTGACATCGATAGCAGAAACATGTCTGGTTACCATGCCCTCGTTCTCCAGAGCATCCTGGAGGGCGATGCCGTTGATAACAGTGGCCAGAAGCCCCATATAATCTGCAGAAGTTCTGTCCATTCCTTTTTCCGAGGCTACCTCTCCCCTGAAGATGTTGCCGCCGCCGATCATGATAGCCAGCTGAACACCCAGTTCATGGACACTCTTCACCTCGGATGCGATAGATTTTGCTGTCTTGAGGTCGATGCCATAAGGAAGGTCTCCCAGAAGGGATTCACCTGAAAGCTTTAACAGAACCCGGTCATAGGCTCTTTTAAATTGAGGCATAATTGGGCCATCTATGGTTTGCCGGTCTCAAACCTGGCAAACCTTCTTATTTTTATATTCTCACCAAACTTAGCTACATGGGAAGCAACGAGCTCTTTAACCGACATCTTATCATCTTTGATAAAAGGCTGTTCTTCAAGGCAAACTTCTTGGTAGAACTTCTTAAGCTTTCCCTCAACTATTTTCTCGATAATCTGAGGTGGCTTACCTGAATCTTTAAACTGACTTCTGATGATTTCCCTTTCCTCTTCCAGTACCTCAGGAGGAACATCATTCCTGGAGACATAACGTGGATTTGCTGCTGCGATGTGCATAGCTATATTTTTTACCAGCTCTCTGAACTCCTGGTTGCGGGCGACAAAATCAGACTCACAGTTGACCTCAACGAGAACACCTATCTTGCCCTTAAGATGGATATAAGAACCCACCACCCCCTCTGATGTTTCTCGGCTTTCTCTATCCTTGGCCCGGGCATAACCTTTTTTCCTGAGAATAACTATCGCTTTTTCTATGTCTCCCTTGGCCTCCTTGAGAGCATTTTTGCACTCCATAACTCCAATGCCAGTTCTCTCGCGCAGTTCCTTTACCATTTCGGCTGTAATCGTCATTTCCTGCACCTCACTCACGTTCCATCCTCCTTATTTAGCCTGCTCGGCCTCCTCTTCTGAACTGCTCTGTGAGTCAGTCGAAGGGACACTCTCTTCAGGAAGCTCCAGGGCCTCCTTTTTCTTTGCTTCCTCAAGCTCCCGAGCCATCTTATTCTTTTTCCCCTCGATGATGGCCTCCGCCACTTTTGAAGAGAAGAGCTCGATGGCTCTTACTGCATCATCGTTTCCCGGAATCGGATAGTCTATGCCTTCTGGATCGCCGTTGGTATCAACCACGGCCACAACAGGAATCTTCAACTTCCGAGCCTCAGAGATGGCAATTTCCTCTTTGGCGGAATCAATCACGAAAAGGGCACCAGGCAGCTCATTCATATCCTTTATCCCTCCCAGGTTCTTGGAAAGCTTCCTGTATACCTTTTCCATCTTTGACTGTTCTTTTTTTGAGAGAAGATCCCACCTTCCGTCCTCTTTCATTTCCTCGAGTTCGATAAGCCTCTCCACACTTCCTTTTATCACCTCAAAATTGGTGAGCAGGCCGCCCAGCCAGCGTTGATTGACATAGCTTGCTTCACACTTCTGGGCGTATTCTTTTATGATGTCCTGGGCTTGCTTTTTTGTTCCCACCATGAGCACTTTTTTTCTACTCTCAGCAACTTCTCTTAAAAACTGAAGTGCCTCCTTGAAAATGGTAATTGTTTTCTGGAGGTCAATGATGTAAATTCCGTTCCGCTGACCGAAGATGAAATCCTTCATCCTGGGGTTCCACCTTTTTGTCTGGTGGCCAAAGTGAACTCCTGCTTCGAGCAGCTCTTTCATGGTCACTGATACCAAATCTTCCTCCCTCACCGTTTGTGGTATTGAGGTGCCTTTCTTGCCCCCAGCAATCCGTACTTTTTCCTCTCCTTGATCCTGGCATCCCTGGTGAGTAAACCCGCCTGCTTGAGAGTGGTTCTCAGCTCTTTATTAAACTCAACAAGGGCGCGGGCGATACCGAGCTGAATAGCCTCTGCCTGAGCAGAAATTCCTCCTCCATCAACTCGCATAAAAACATCAAACTTTTTCTCTGTCTCTGTCAGAAGCAGGGGCTGTCTTATTTTTTTCTTTAAAGACTCCAGGCTGAAATATTCATCAAACGAATGGGGTTTTTTATTCACATAAAGAATTATATCGCCTTTCCCAGAGCGAAGATACACTCTAGCTATTGAAGTTTTCCTTTTCCCTGTTCCGTAGTACTGAATGAGACTCACCTTTCTAACTCCTAAAAATTGTATTCCCGGGGAGACTGGGCATGATGAGGATGATGAGGGCCTCTGTATACCTTGAGTTTCTTGAAAACCGCCCGCCCGAGTTTGTTCTTGGGAATCATTCCCCACACTGCTTTACGAATAACCTCCTCCGGCTTTTTCTCCATAAGCTCTTTGAAGGATGTCTCCTTAATACCTCCCGGGTATCCAGAATGAGAATAGTATTTTTTCTTCTCCTCTTTTTTTCCTGTCAACCTTACTTTTTCAGCATTGATAACTACCACATAATCACCGCAATCGATAAAAGGCGCAAAGCGGGGATTCTTCTTCCCGCGAAGCAGAGTGGCTATTTCAGTCGCCAGCCGCCCCAGGACTTTCCCTTCGGCGTCCACCAGCCACCACTTCTTCTCGACATCCTCTTTTTTCGGTACAAAAGTTTTCATAACCGTATCCTGTGGAAAAATCGCGTCAAGGCGATAGAGATAATGAATTAAAATACTAAAACTCGCCTCTAATGTCAACTCCCCCAAGGATTTATGTTTTAATGAATCCAGACTTTCGGCTTTCTTCTCCTCACAAAAGCTCTTATGAGTAAAATTCCTATGATAAAGCCCCCGATGTGAGCAAACCAGGCCACTCCTCCTCCCAGGCCTAGGTTGAGAAGCTGGAGTAAAAACCAGAGCCCGAGTATGACAGCCGCGGGAATGGGCACAATTCTTATGAAAAAGAAAGGAAAAATAAGCGTCAGTACCCGCGCCTGAGGATAGAGGATAAGGTAAGCCCCGAGCACGCCTGCGATTGCTCCACTCGCTCCAACCATTGGGTAGGGTGAATTTGCCTGAAATATTATATGGGTAAAACTCGCTCCCACTCCAGCAATAAAATAAAAGAGGATAAACCTGGCAGAACCGAGAAAGTCCTCGATGTTATTTCCGAATATCCAGAGATACCACATGTTGAAAAGGAGATGCAAAAATCCGCCATGGACAAACATGGAAGTGATTAGAGTAAGAGGAGGCGAGAGTCGAGGAATGTTTTCATAACTCAGCCAGGGAAACTGCGAAAGAGAGGTAAAATGGGTAAGCTCATAAGGAATAGCTCCCAGCCTGTAGACATGATAGACAAGCCCTTCAGGAGAAAACACCTGAAAGAGGAAAACCAGGATATTTATCCCTATCAGGACAAAGGTGAGATAGGGGAGCCTTGAGGTTGGATTCTCGTCTTTAAGGGGGATAAACATCTAAAGGACTAATGCCAATATAACCATGCTAAAAATACTGATATTTATGAGTAATTCAGGCTAATAAAACTGCGAATAATTTTTAACCGTAATTTGTGAGAACTTTATCTAATTAGCTCTTGAGCAAGCCTTTCTCTGGCTGCTGCTCTCTGACGAAGTTCCTGGTAGCGGTCGCGGGCTTTTGCTGCCTCTGCCTTGTATCTTGCAGCTTTTTCAGGCTGTAGCCGGGCCAGAACACTTTCGTAGATAACACTCTTCCAGGAATAGGGGTCAGGATAGTTGGGATCAAGCTTAATCGCCTCCTCCAGACACTCGAGCCCTTCTTCTCCTGCCTTTATTCTCTCCTCGCGGGAAATATCGGGCACACGGAATGCTTTTGCCCAGCGGTTCACTCCCTTGGAGAGCCAAGCCTCTGCATTATCAGGAGCCAGTTTAAGCAGCAAGTCATAGTACTGGAGTGCCTTATCATAGTCATTGAGCGGAGGCAGCTCATAGAACCTGGCGATGTAGCTGTACCCCTGCGGATTCTCAGGATCAGCTTCAATCCTCCGCAGGTACATCTCTTCTGCTTTCTGAAAGGGAGTTTTCTTCTTTACTGCTTCCTGCTCTGTGCCTGGCTCAGGCTTTTCTTCTCCTTCTTTCTTTTCCTGCTGTGTACCTCCGGCATATCTTTTATAAAACTCGGCCACCACATAGTAGTTGGCCATATTTCCCGGTTCAAGCTCGAGTATCTTCAGAAAGTACTTTTCCGCTTCGTCAAAGTTTCTCATCTTATCGTACATGTCACCAAGGGAGTAAATAATCTGTTTATCATTGGGGAAATATTCGTATGCTTTCTGGAGGGCTTCCAGCGCCTTCCGGGCCTTGTCCATGTTTTCTTCGGTTTCCACCCCTCCCCTGTATAAATTCTTGTATGATTCACCTAAAAAATGGTATGCTTCGTAGAGTTTAGGATTTAATCTGAGCGCTTCTTCATACTCGTCAATTGCTTTCCTGTAAAGGCCATCGGAGAAGTGAGCATTTGCCTTGCTGAAATGGTAATTGGCCTTTAGGGTGTTTACATTGAACTTTTTACAGTCAGAGGTAAAAAATATGACGGCAACCACGAGAAGAACCAGCGTCGCGGTCTTTATTCCTCTTGCAAACATCATTACCTCCTTCAACATAAGTGCCTATTTTTGCGCAAAATAAATATATAATAGAATAGATGAACAAAGTCAAGAAAAA
>JBHIDX010000067.1:0-10148 GCA_046760305.1 Candidatus Aminicenantales bacterium | reverse complement strand
ATCTTACTGATAATACTGAAATTAGTGAGGCCCGTCCCCTCTTATCCTCTTATCTAATAACCTCTTATCTAATAATGAATGGCCACTGAGAGTCATAGGCGCCAGGAAGCGAGCGTGCGGAGTTCCGCAGGCCCGAGCCAGAGGGGGAGGCAACGGCGTTAAAAACCCGAAGCGAGCGACCTCCCCCGGATTTATCACACAATCAGAGATGGGAGCGGGGGGTTTGCCCCTCGGCCGGAATAGAGTTAGAATAAGAAAGCATGAAAAAAACACTCCTCTCCATTGCAGGTTTTGACCCTACTTCAGGCGCAGGACTTGTTCTTGATATAAAAGTTTTTGAAGAGCTCGGATTTAACGGTATAGGAATTCTTACCTCCCTTACTGTCCAGAACACAGAAAGAGTGAAAAGAATCCAGTTCATTCCACCTGATTTTCTCTGGGAAGAATATCAAGCGTTGAAGGAAGATATGAGCATTGCCGGCATAAAAACCGGCATGGTGGGCAGCCCTGAGAATGCTGAGGTCTTGGGCAGAATCATGAAGGAAGAAAGAGAAATCCCTGTGGTTGTTGACCCTGTTTTCAGGTCGAGCTCAGGTGCCTGGCTTTTGGAAAAGAATGCAATTCCCTTTTACCTGAAGAAAATAAAAGGCAAGGCTTCCCTCTTCACGCCTAACAGGGAGGAAGCATCACTCATCACAGGAACAAAGATTGGGAGTAAAGAGACGATGATGGAAGCTGTCCGGGAAGTTTACTCTCTAACAGAAATTCCCTCTGTCATCAAGGGCGTCAGTCTAAATGACAAGGTGGTCGATGTTCTATTTGACGGGAAAGAATTCCATTTCTGCGAAAACAGAAAAATCCACAAGAAAGTACACGGAACAGGATGTTTTTATTCATCCAGCTTCCTCTGTTTTCTTGCCAGAAACGAGTCGCTTAAAGATGCATTCAGGCACTCAAACCTCCTGACCTGCAATGCGAGAGAGAAAGCAGTAAGCCTGGGCAGAGGCCAGAATATTATCACTTTCCCTCTCAAACCATAGTCTGTCGTTTTTCCTGAACTATTATCCAGAAAATGCCCCTCATCGCATCCTCAATTCCGTGATAAGTGTGCTCTGAAAATGCCCGTCCCCCTATCTTTCATCGTTGGAGCTGTAGGATAGGTGGGCCTTTTCAGAATTGAATCCATTCATCATCACGGAGTTTGATATGCTTCCCCACCAATCCTCCCTTATCTTCTCCCTGCCTCATAAGCTCTGTAAAGGAACTTCTGGAGAAGCACGGGTCCGATGACCTGATTGATAGCAATCATAGCCAGCACCAGCGCTTTAAACTCGCCCCCCCATTGGGGAAAAGTTTTTTCCACCACGACCGCCATTCCCAGGGCCACACCTGCCTGGGAGATAAAACCCATCCAGCTATACTTCTTTATAAGATTTTCCTCGCCAGCGATTTTTGCTCCAAGATAAGTCCCTCCAAACTTCAGCCAGCCGCGCCAGACAACAATCAAAAGGGCAATCAGCCAGCTGCTCTTAAGTGCTTCAAGATTAAGCGAGGCCCCGGAAAGGGCAAAAAAAACGACGTAGATGGGTGTTGAGCTTTTTTCAATAGTCAGAATCAGGCTTTCTCCCTGGGTAGAAAAATTTTCTACGACAAAACCTGCTGTGAGGCAAATTAGAAGGGGGTGAAAGCCAAGGTTGTGGCCAACCTGATAAGTAAAAAAGGCCACACTCAGAATGAATATCGTCATCTCCCTGTCTATAAACTTGAGATAGAGAATAATCCCCACTCCTACCACAACGCCGAGCAGGAAAGAACCGCCGACTTCCTGGAGTAGACGCCATAAAAAATTGAGCTCGAATACCTTAGAAGGAAGGGAAACATACTTGGCAAAGGAAAGAGAAAAAACAAAAAGAATGATGATAAGAAAATCCTTGATCACGGCTGTACTGAGGATAAAATTCGTGTATTTGCCGCCAGCTTTTGTCTCGGTGATGACTGCAATCGTGGTTGAGGGCGAAGTGGCTGTAGCCATAACACCGAGTAAAAGGGCAAGAGCTAACTTTTCGAACATCGACTTTCCGGATAGGAATAAAATAAAAGAATGGTCGATGAAGCCGAGGAAAACAAAGCCAGCGATGATGATGAGGGTCTGGAAAAAGACAACGGATAAAAGAGCTTTCATCCCTTTCTTGAGTCTGCTCATTTTCATCTCACCGCCAGCGGTGAGGGCTATTAAGCTCAGAGCCAGGCCGTCAAGAAGCTGAAGGTTTTTTACCTCTTCAAAGCTCAGAAATTTCATGAGATAAGGACCGCACACAATCCCGGCCAGGATGAATCCCGTGATCTGGGGGAGCCTGAGTTTGTGGATGTTTTTCCCGGCCAGAAAAGCAAAAATAAGGATAAAACCGAGGGCAATCGAGGTGCTCTGAGCAGGGTTAGAGAAATCTCTGAGAAGAGAGCTTTTCAGGAGCATGATGAGAAAAAAGATTAAGGCTGAAGCGAGAAAGGTCATCTCTCTCTTTCTCGAAGCCAGGCAATTGTTTTTTTCAGACCAACCTCAAGCGGAGTAATTGTGTATCCGAGCTCCTGTGCAGCCTTTTTGCTCGAGACCTGCCAGTCATAGAGAAAATATTTTTTCACCCAGCAGGGGGTAATCAGAGGTAGTTGCCCTGAGAGTTCAGCCCAACGTTCCATCAGCCATGAGGCCCAGACCATGAGAAAGACAGGAACTTTGACCATCACCTGTCTTTTCCCCGAGACCCTGGCCAGAGTCCTGAAGAACTCAGAATAGCTGACATCTACTCCTCCCAGGTTATACTTTTCACCCGGCCTTCCCTTTTCCATAGCAAGGAGATGGCCTTCGACTACATCATCCACATAGGCATAATTGCCAAGCTTTCTCCCGCTGCCTGGAATTATCCGCCACTTTCCCCGGAGATACGCTCTCACCATCCTGGTCACAGAGTTGGACTGGCTCAGCACCCCAGGCCCATAAACACGAGGAGGACTGACAACAACCACCCCAAGTCCTCTGCTCAGATATTCTCTCGCTCTCTGTTCCATCAAATACTTGGCTCTTTCGTACTCGTTGAAGAAATCCCTGGTGTTGAGAGAGGTTTCATCGAGCGGCTCACTAGATGAGGGTCCGAGAACACCGGCAGTTGAAGTAAGAACAACCCTCTTCACTCCATTTTTGAGCGCGGCATCAAGCACGTTCACAGTTCCACTCACATTTACCCGAAAAAATTCTTGTGGGTCTTTTGCCCATGCTCTGGCAAGGGCGGCTAGGTGATAGCCCTGCTGGGTGGATTTTATCGCCTTTTCCAAGCTTTCGCTGTCAAGGATGTCGCCTTTAAAAACGACGATGTTCTTGTGCGCTAATCTGGCAGCTTTCTCCAGAGAACGGCAGAGAGCATGGACAGTATATCCCCTTCGAGCCAGTTTGAGCGCCAGGTGGCTACCGATAAAGCCAGTTGCTCCTGTGATAAAAACCTTCATTTACCTCAGTCAAAATTAACATCAATTACTCTCATAGTCTCATTCCACCTTTTCCAGCTTTTCCAGAGCATACTTCAGCGCCAGGGGACTGAAAAACTCACTGATAACGATGACCATCAGGGCAGCTGAGACAAAGACATCTGTCAGAGGAAGGTCATACATTAACTTGAGGCTGAAGACAAAAGCTACGGCAATCCCACCCGAAGATATAAAACAGAGCCCAAAAAGAGGGTGGAGTGGGAAGGAGAAGTTGAACAGTCGGCCAAAAGGCAGGAGAAAGAGAGAATAGCCGGCAATCCTGAGTCCGAGCAGAAGGAGAACGACAAGAACTACACTGAAGCTGATATCAAATTCCCAGCTTGCTCCGATGAGGATAAGAAAGATTATGTAGAACGGTTTTTCAGTAGAAAGAAGAAGTGGATAGAGTTTTTCTTGAATCCTGCTCAGGTTGGAATAGGTAATCCCCAACACCATGCAGAGATAAAGAGGGGGGAGATTGAAATAGGTGGCAGCCCCAGAGGTAAAAAAAACAAGGCCGAGAAGATAGACGAGCAAATCTTCTTCTGAGGTTTTTTTTCTGGAGAGAAGATGAAAGAGATAGCCCGTGAGCACGGCCAAAATTGTTGAGGCCAGGAGAAAAACAGCTCCTTTCATAGAAACCATTTTCTCTGAGAAGGGAAAATGCCAGAAAGAAGCGACCAGAGCCAGCCCTGTTACTCCCCAGAATCCGCTCACACTCACCAAGAATCGAGCCAGATAGTAATAACTGCCCTTCTGAGCAACGAAGGAGGAAGCATAATTCAAAAGCGAGGGAGAATTAAGGCTGAGCAAAATTCCAAACATAACTCCCATTCCATAGAGCATTAAATCCGGTTGGGAAGGAAAGAGAGCCCTGAGCAGAAAGATTAAAACCGCTGTCCCAGCAGCAGTGACAGAGAGTGCCTGGAAAAAAGAGAGTCTGATATAATTCCGGGGAAACTTTTTCAGGTTCCTGTATTCAAGCTGAAAGCCAAACAGAAATCCAACCCATCCCAGCCCGAGGCTTATAAGAGGCTTGAGCCCTTCTAAAACCCGAGAACCGAGAACATTAAGTCCATTTTTCCCCAGAAAATAGCCCAGGAAAATATAGATAACCCCTGAAAGAAAGAGGTATCCCAGGGGAAGAAATCGCTTTTTCCAGCGGAAAAGAAAACGAGAGCCAAGGTAGGCAAGGAGAACGATGAGACCAAAAGCAAGAAGGGCCTTCATGGTATCAAAGTTCTATTTTCAAACCTTCCACTCTCTCGATGGGGAGAGTAAACACAATTCCTGTGCCTGGTGTGCTTAAATCACCGAGGATTTTCTTCAAAAGTTCTATCGCTGGACCTTCTTTCTCTTTTTTTATGGCTGAAATAATTGTTTTGTTATGGGGTTTGGCTCCAGCAAACATAAAGCGCAAGCCGGCAAAGATGGGGACTTCCTCGGAGAGAATATGTCCCATGCCTACACTATCGATGATTGTTGCTCCTGTAATCCCGATTTCAATTAAGCCCTCCAGAACTTCCTCAAGTTTTTCGACTTTGTTGAGGATAAGAATTAGCAGCTTCATCAGACCTTCTCTTCTTCTTTTCTCAGAATAGAGCACACTTCGGGGGCTGATTTTGCCTTTTTCACTTTACCGACAAAATCTGTCTCTTTGACAAGACGGCAAATATGGGCGAGGATTTTAAGCTGAATTCCAGGCTGCTTTTTGTTGCCCAGGAGAATGAGAACCACATGGGTGGGTTGACTGTCAGCAGATTCAAAATTCATCCCTCTCCTCAGAAGGGCAAGAGCAAGAAAAGGTTCTTTAACTTCTTCAACAAGGGCATGGGGAACAGCAATACCGTGCTCAAGCCCGGTGCTGCACACATCTTCCCTTTTTAAAAGTTCCCTGAGGATGAGCTTCTCGTCTTTAATAATTCCTCTCTCCCTTAAAGTCGAGATAATTTCTTTCAGGACATTCTTTTTATCCCCGGGTTCAAGGCTAAGGACAATACATTCTTCTCTTAAAAGACCACTTATATTCATTTCTTACCTTCTGGGTAGAGGATAAAATAATCACTCGCTCCGGTCGAGATATGTTCCAGATTCAGATTCATCTTCTTCCTTTCCCATAATCTTCGCTGCTCTCTTTATTATTTCAGGAGAGAAGGTGATTCCCTGAACCTCTGCTGCCTTGAGGTTGAGGTAGAGCTTAATCTCGCTCATGTACTGGATGGGAATCCGGGAAGGATTTTCTCCTTCCTTTATGCGGATGGCGATTTTCCCTGTCCTGTAGCCCATATCAAAAAAATCCCAGCCCATGGCAGCACACGCTCCTGCTTGAGTGGAAAGAAGGAACCCGCCGAAAAGAGGAATCCGATTCTCCTCGGCTACTCTGCCCACGGCCTCAAAGGAGGCATTTATAGTGTTATCCGATATCTGGTACATGGCATCTATTTTCTTGTTGGCCAGTACCTGGGCGGATAGAAGCACAGCGCTCCTGTTAGTCACGGGCACAGCTTCCACCTCAAAACCAAGTCTGGTCGCTTCCTCACGGCAGAGCTCAAGGTAAAACTCTGAATTGAGCTCGGAGGGTGTCCAGAGCGTTCCTATTCGCCGGGCAGATGGCATCACCTCCCTAATAAAGGAGAGAGCTTCCCTGATTGGACCAGTGGAGGCAATCCCGGTTACATTGCTGAGATGGTCTTCAGGCGACTTTCCAGCTCCTGCCCGGTAAGGATTGGCCACAGATGTGAAGACGATGGGAATATTCCGCGAAGCGTTTAAAGCTGCCTGGAGGCAGGGAGTGGAGAGGGCACAAATCATGTCCACTCTATCTCTGACAAACTCCTGAGCAATTTTCTGGACTTCAGCTATATCACCATTGCCGTTCCTGGTGATAAGATTTATATTCACTCCATCAATAAAACCGTTTTCCTCCAGAGCACGAACAAAGCCCTGTCGAGCCTGGTTAAGGTGAGGAGCATCGTTCACCTGAAAGATGCCGATGGTGTATAAAGGCTCCTCGCTTCTGTGACAGCCAACAGGCAGCAGAGAGGAGACGAGAAGTAAAAAAAGGAGTTTGCGCATCAGTCTCGGCTTATTTTTGCCCCACCATGATAATCAAAAACGCAGGACAGGGCAACCTTTTTTTAAGGCGAAATTAACGTTTACTCTTCCCTCTCAATTTATTTAAAATAATCGTATGGCTCGCTTCTTTATCGGCACAGCAGGCTGGAGCTACGAAGACTGGGAGGGCATTGTTTACCCGGAATCCAAAGGCACTAAATTCCATCCCCTTATCTTTCTCGCCCAATACATTAATTTCATCGAGATAAACAGCACCTTTTACCGCCCTCCGGCAATTCGTATCTCCCTCTCCTGGGTGAAGAAGGTTGAGAATTACCCTGACTTCCTCTTCTCCGTCAAAATTCACCAGGTTTTCACTCACCAGAGAAAGGACTTTTCCCAGAAAGAAGTCGATGAGTTCAAACTCGGTATCGAACCGCTCATGGCTCACAACAGGCTAGGAGCAATCCTCCTTCAATTTCCCTGGTCATTCATCCATTCCCCCAGCAACAGAGACTATCTTCTGCGTCTCTTCCAGCTTTTCTCCGGCTACCCGCTGGCCCTCGAGGTAAGGCACTCTTCCTGGGACACACCGCATTTCTACCGCCTGCTGGAGGAAAACAGGGTTTGTTTCTGCAATATCGACCAACCTCTTTTTCGCAACTCAATCAAGCCCAGCGCTATAGCCACCAACAGGAATTTCTCCTATGTAAGGCTTCACGGCCGCAATTACGAGAACTGGTTCAGGGAAGCGGCTAGCAGGGATGAGCGCTACAACTATCTCTACACCAAAGAGGAGCTCGAGGAATGGGTAAAAAAGATAAAGGAGCTGGCAGAAAAAGGGGGAAAAGTTTATGTTGTCACCAACAACCATTACCGGGGCCAGGCACTGGCCAATGCGCTCCAGATAAAAAACATGCTCAGTGGAGAAAAAATCGCCATCCCGCCTCTTCTCCTCGAGCACTACCCTGTTCTCAAGGACATCGTGGAGAGCATAAAAAGCGGCCAGCTCGACCTGTTTGACAAAGAAAATAAAATCTGAAAGAAAATGGCAGAAAAGAAAAAGTACTGGTGGGAGAATGAGTTTCTGCGCGTGGAGGAAGAAAAGCTTTTTCTCGGCCCCAGGCTCGCAAGCAACATCGCTTCCGAATTCGGCACTCCCCTTTTTGTCATCAGCAAGAACCAGATACTATCAAACTACAGAAAGCTGAAACAATTATTTTCGTCAAAAACTGAGCTTGAGCTCCGAATATGCTATGCCATGAAGGCCAATCCCGATCAAAAAATCCTGAGAATCCTCCACCAGGAGGGAGCATGGATAGATGCAGTCTCCCCTGGCGAAGTCGAGGAAGCAATGCGGGCAGGCTTTCCAGCCTGCCGCATCATCTTTACCGGCACAAGTCTGAGCAGCGAAGACCTCTCCTCGGTAATGGCCATAGAGGGCATAACACTCAACGTCGATGCTGAAGAACAGTTAGAGCTGATGAGAGAGATTAAAGAAAAAAGGTTTCCTAGGCAGAATATGCGGGTCTCTGTGAGGTGGAATCCAGGGATCGGCAGAGGCTTCAACGCGCGTGCTGTTACTGCGGGAAGCACGGCGCCGGATGGGACACCGATTAAATTTGGCGTAGAAGAAGAAAGAGTTGTTCCTCTTTTTGAAAAAATAGTTGAATACGGCTTCAGACCCCAGGGTCTTCATCAGCATCTCGGCTCAGGCTGGAGAGAGGAGGATTTCCAGGCAGTAAAAGCAGCTGTGGAAAAGATTATATCCAAGGCATGCGAGATTGAGAAGAATGGTTTTTCGCTTGAATTTCTTGATTTCGGAGGAGGTTTTGGACCCCGCTACTCTGAGAGCGAGGCCCTTTTTCCACTCGAAAGCTACGCTTCCTTAATCTGTGGCATGATTTCAAACTCAGGTCTTAAAATAAAAGCGCTGGCCCTGGAGCCGGGAAAATACCTGGTTGGAAATGCAGGAGTCCTGCTGGTCAGGGCAGAGTACGTAAAGGAAAGCTACGGTAACCTCTTTGCCTGTGTGAACGCCGGCACCTTCAACACCCTCCCCCGACCTGCTATCTATGCTGAAGCCCACCATCATGTGGTTAACTGCTCTGATGTCGGACTGGAAAAGGCAGAGGAGATAACAGTTGCCGGAAATCTGTGTGAAACAGGGGATGTCTTTGCCAGAAAAGCGAGGATGGCACGGCCAAAAAGGGGAGATATTCTGGCTGTGCTCAACGCCGGTGCTTACTGCAGAAGCATGGCCTCCTACTACAACCTGAGACAAATCCCACCAGAGATTGTAATCTGATTTGTGTTTTTTATTGCATCTTTTCTGGAAGGTTATCAATTTTCAATTCTAGTTTGGCTAGCGCAACTTGCTGTAAACACTTAAATTAGCCTCATTTTTTCCCGAAAAATAGGGCTTAGAAGAACATTTTCGGGCCCAAAAAGCGTTTTCTAAGATAGTAAGAGCGAGTCCGCTCGAGCACACTTCGTAGTGGCCTTTTTGCGGATATCTAGAATTCATCAGCAAAAAAGAAGATTTAAAGAGTGAGTGTAGCTGGATCGAGTGTATAACGATAGGAATAAAAAGGAGTTTGTTGAGAAAATTAAGAAGCCGGGTTGCAAAGCGAATTATCGAGCTATCCGCAGAGAGCAGGCGTGTTAGGTGCTGAGCTATTTTTTCTAAAACTGGGAGAGGGCAAGAAAGAACACTGATTGACCCTCCTCCGCCCATATGGTATATAAATCAAGCTCCTGGTTACAAAGTTACCATGGTAAAGAGCAGTAATAAATGAAAACTCAGATGCCGGTGAATTCTTTGAACCTCAAGGCTCTGAACACTCGATTCAGCAGGGAAAGTCCAGATGAGGTGCTGCGCTGGGTTAAAAAAAAATTCAATCCCCGGCTGGCGATGATTACTTCTTTCCAGGTCACTGGAGTTGTGCTCCTTCATCTGACAAAAAATATTATGGGAGATATTACTGTCTACCACATCGACACAGGCTACCACTTCCCCGAAACCCTTGAATTCAAAAACCGTCTGATCAGAGAGTGGAAACTCAACGTGGTGACCATAAAACCGAAGCTCACCCGCAGGGCTTTTGAAAAAAAGTATGGTAAAGAACTTTACAGGACAAATCCTGACCTCTGCTGTCAGATCAACAAGGTTGAACCTCTCCAGAGGCTGATGAGGCAGAGCAAGATAGAGGCCTGGATATCAGCCATCAGGCGCGACCAGAGCCCGACGCGAGCTGAATACACGATATTCATGCGCGACCAGGAAGGCCACCTCCGGATACACCCTTTAATCAACTGGGACAAGGAAGCAGTCTGGGAGTATGTTAAAAAGCACAACCTTCCTTTCCATCCTCTCTACGATGAGGGGTACAGTTCTATTGGCTGCTTCCCCTCTTCCTGTACGACAAGGACAACTCCTGACAGGCAGGAGAGAGACGGAAGATGGGTGGGAAAAACTAAAACAGAGTGCGGTATCCACCTGGATCTCGAAGAGGAATAATAAAGATGAGATTGCCACGCCCTTTCAGGGCTCGCAACGACGGATTGCCACGCTCGCT
>JBHIDX010000066.1:0-10510 GCA_046760305.1 Candidatus Aminicenantales bacterium | reverse complement strand
ATCCTTAAAGCCCATTTTTGACCCCAAAAATGAAGTCTAAGGCATAAAATCGGCTGCTTATTTGCATCTATCTTACTGATAACACTGAAATTAGTGAGGCCCGTCCCCTCTTATTCTCTTATTCTCCCTCTTATTCTCTTATTCTCTTATTCTCATACATTACTCTTATTCCTCTTATAATACTATAACCATACTCTCATATCCCTCTGATAATCATCACGGAAAAAAAGATGCTTCCAAAGTTGCTTTAATTACTTTGAAGAGATATGAATTATTCTCTATAATAAATCCTCTTTGCGGAGGAGAAAAAAATGGGCAAGATTTCAGATTTTCGAAGTGATACTGTTACCCGTCCCACTGATAAAATGAGAAAAGCCATGGCCGAGGCTGTTGTCGGAGACGATGTTCTGGACGATGACCCAACGGTAAAGAAACTCGAAGCTCTGGCAGCCAGCAGGATGGGTAAAGAAGCAGCTCTCTATGTCCCTTCTGGGACGATGGGAAATTCTATCTCGGTAAAGGTGTGGACAAAGGAGCTGGACGAGGTCATTGTCGAAGAACGGTCCCATATTTACAACATGGAATCGACCCACATGACCTTTGTTGCCCGGGTAACGCCCCGTCCACTCCGTTCAAACCGGGGAGCAATGGACCCTGAGGAGGTGGAGAGAAGCATAAGGAAGCCTTCTGTTCATATTCCCCGCACCTCTCTCATCTGCATCGAGAACACCCATAACAACTGGAGCGGGGCAGTTGTGCCCCTCGAAAACATAAAGGCCATCAAGGAGGTGGCAGAAAGGCATGGCGTAAAGGTCCATTTTGATGGTGCCCGGATATTCAATGCCAGTATTGCCTCTGGAGTTCCTGTCACTGAGTACGCCAAGTGCGGGGATTCAGTCATGTTCTGCCTCTCCAAAGGTCTTTCAGCTCCGGTTGGCTCGCTCATCTGCGGAAGCCAGGAATTTATCGACTATGCCCGCAGAGTGAGGAAAGCACTCGGCGGCGGCATGCGTCAGGTGGGGGTGCTTGCTGCTCCCGGGATTGTTGCCTTGACAGAAATGGTTGACAGGCTCAGGGAAGATCACCAGAAAGCACAAAGATTCGCCAGCGGCATCGCCGGCCTTCCTGGAATAAAGTTCGAGGTTGAGCATGTTCAGACCAACATCATAATTTTCGACCTTGACCATCCCCGACTCACCATTCCTTCTTTTCTCGAAGAGTTAAAGAAGAGGGAGATTCTTGCTCTGGCCACACGCGGAGGAATCCGTTTTGTGATGCATAAAGACGTTAACGACGATGATGTGGATAAAGCCCTCCAGGCCTTCCGTGAGATTCTGAGCTATTAGGTTTTAGAGCAGCTCAGCCACAATCTGAGCTATATCTCTTACTTTTACCCCGGTCTGCTCTTTATCTTTGATTCCATCCTGAAGCATTGTCAGGCAGAAGGGACACGAAGTGACAGCAGTCTCTGCGCCAGAGGCAATAACTTCATCGGTTCTCATGTGGTTTATCCTCTTTCCTCTTGTCTCTTCTGTCCACATCAGCCCTCCCCCGGCTCCGCAGCAGAAGCTGTGCTGGCCGCTGTTTTCGAGCTCCACCATCCTCCCTCTGCATACCTGACCGAGGATTTCCCTCGGCTCTTTGAATATCTTGTTGTAGCGGCCAAGGTAGCAGGAATCATGGTAGGTCAAGGTCCCTTCAATCTCTCCCTTGAGATGAAGCCTTCCTTCCTCGAGAAGGGTATGGATGAGCTGGACATGGTGAATGACTTCCAGGTTCATTACCATCTCTCTGGCCTCAGAAGAGAGTCCAGGAAGTACCTCTATGACTCTCGGATACTCATTCTTGAATAGATTGTACCCGTGGGGACAGATGGTGACTATTTTTTTTACCCCGTATTTGACAAAGGTTTCTACATTCTCCGCTGCCTGCATCTGGAAGAGATACTCATTTCCTAGCCTGCGCGCCTGGTCGCCGCAGCACTTCTCCTCTGGACCGAGAATGGCAAAGCTCAGCCCAGCTTTTTTCATGATTGAGACCAGAGCTTCGGCAATTTTTTTCCCTTCCTCGTCGAAAGAACCTGCACATCCCACCCAGAAGAGGTATTCGGCCTGAGGAAAGTCAGCCACAAGTTTCACTTCCAGGTCTTCAGCCCACTCGCCTCTCGAGGCAAATCCTATTCCCCAGGGATTGCTGTTTGTTTCCATGCTCCTGAAAAAGGAGTTGAGTTGGGGCGGAAATTTGCTCTCCATGAGGACCTGATAGCGCCTCATGTCGATAATCTTATCCACATGCTCGACACAGACAGGGCAGTGCTCACTGCAGGAACGGCAGGTAGTGCAGCTCCAGAGAACATCTTCTTCGATTACCCTTTCCACCAGGCTCACTCCTTCGCCGGATTGCTCGCCCCTGGTCCTTGCCTTCAGGATTTGAGGACCATGGCGGTAGAGATGCTCTTTAAGCACTGCAATCAGAAGCTTCGGAGAAAGCGGTTTTTCGCTCAGAAAGGCAGGACAGCGGTCCTGACATCGACCGCAGCGGGTACAGGCATCGAGGTCCATGAGCTGCTTGCGAGTAAATTCTTCGATTCTTGATATTCCGAAGCTTTCAGCCTCTTCATCCTCAAGGTTAAGGCTTGAGAGAGAGGGGAAGGGTTCCAGCGAACGGGAGACCATGTTTAGCGGAGAGGCGATGAGATGAAAGAGCTTTGAGTAGGGAATGTAGGCGATTGCGGCCAGTACAGATAAAAAGTGGAGGCGGAAAAAGACCATGGCCAGGAGTGCCTTTGTCTTTTCTTCCCCAGTAAAAGAGTTTAAAAATGAGGAGATGAGGTTTCCTGCAGGAGCCCAGGCGTGGGTATCTTTTCCGATAACAGAAAGCCTAAGACCCTCGACCATAAATCCTGTGAGGAGGATGAGGAGTATGAGACCGAGAGTGATAAAGTCATCGGTTCTGTTGTCCAGCCTGGGCGGCCTGCGAACCGTACGGCGGAGGAGGAAAAGGAGGAGGGAAGCTACGGCTGCTATACCGATCAGGTCGAGAAGAAGCGATATGATGCGCGCTGCCAGGAGGGGAAGGGTGAAAACAAATTGGGTTATGACAACCACCCCAAAGGGGATTATGAAGCCTGTGAAGAGGAAAAGGTGAAGAAGGCCGGGATAGGTTTCCTTGAGTATCCGTGTATGTGCAACGCCTTCCTTGAGGAAAAGTGCGATTCTTTTCCCTATCCGCTCTTTAGGTGCTTCTTTTTTTCCGATGCTCCAGAGCCTGACTCGCCTCAAAACTCCCCATGAAAAGACGGCCAGGGCGAGGAAAACGAGGAAAAAGTCAGCTCCTTTAATCATCTCTCTAACTCTCTCTTGACCTCAATCATTATCATTCATACATATTATCGCCATTTTTTACCCGGAGCGAGCATAACCTGGTGGCAGTTGAGGCATTTCTGATTTTTCGGCGCTCCCAGGAAGTCTTTCAGATGGCAGTTGAGACAATGTCTTGATCCAGGTCTGTTGGTTCCGTTTCTCTGGTATTCATGCCCGGCTTCTCGGTGGCAATCGACACACTTCAGACCTTCCTGGTCATGGAAGCGGTGGTTGAATTTAATAACTTTTTTCTTCAGTATGTAGCCCGAGGAGACGACATCCTGGTGGCACTCAAAACAGCGCTGTGAGGTAAGTTCATCGTCGGCAAGAAACTCGGCCGGCAAAAGCACGGACTTCCTGGCATGACAGTCTTCACAGTTTGCTTTTTCTGGAGGATGACCTTTTGAATTTTTCCAGAGCTCGAAAAGCTCAGCATGACACTTCCTGCAAACAGAAGTTGAAGTTCCTGAATAACGGATGAAATAGGTGAGAGCCGCTCCAGCACCAAAAATAACTGCCAGCAGTAGAATGATCAAAGCAATCCTGAATTGTTTTTTATATCCTGCAAACATCGCTTTATGAATCGGGTAAGAATTTCTCCCTTCAATCAAGGGTCAGCAGGTAGACCTCAGCCGCTTCCTTTCCCGGAGGAAGGCCGACGATGAGAATTTTCTTTCCATCGTAACTCATTATTTTCGCCATCCAAAAAGAAGGAAAGCGTGGAAAATCCATGGGAATTATTCCCCTCGCATAACCTGGAGTTGAGTCGTCAAAAGCTATTTTTTCTCTCTCAACCCGCAGCTCGTAGATCATCCCCCTGTATACATCCTTAAAAAGGATATACCTCCCATCGCCTGACATGTCGACAAGCTCAATTCTGGGGGCAAACTCAGATTCAAGGTATCTGAGCTTTGAACCGTTGCTGCGCACGCTGTAGGTTCCTATGCCGTTTTTTTTCTTGCCGTTGTAGAAAAAGACAATTCGGCTCGCGTCATGGCTGATGTCTGCCAGACTGAACCAGCGGTCATGAAAGTCAGTTATTTTTTTCATCCTGCCGCTTTTCCATTCAAGAGCGTAGAGGTCAAAATCTGTTTTGTCCTCAGAGGACTGGGCTCCGAAGACAACCAGCTTCCCGTTTCCGCTCAGGCAGAAGGCCCATCCTCCTCCGAGGAGAGGATTACGGGGAAAATCTTTCCACTCCCATCCTTTCTCCGTGAAAACAGGAGCAAGGATTGTTCGCATCGATTTTTCTGCTCTCTCAATCAACATTATTCCAGCCGGAGTTCCGTACCTCCTCGGCCCCATGTGTCCCTTTACCACGCAGGCGATGCGGCTTGCATCTCTGCTTAGGGCATAATTGGCCACCCTTTCCCAGCTCCTGCTCTTGAAATCAAGAGATTTAAGGTCTTTCCCTTTAAGGGCTTCAAGAGGAAAATCTGTGAGCCAGAAGCTGCGGCCATCAGTTGAAGCTACAGCCAGGTAATGGTCGAATATGGGGGCTGGTTCACTCACACTCAGGGAAAAGAGCGCCACCTTTCCATCTCCACTCAGAAGAGGAGGTTTTGTGCCCAGCTCAAGCCTCGCTTTCTCAAAGGGAGATGGAGCCTTTTTCTCTCCGCTTCTGAAAAGAACTCTCTCCTCACCGCTTTCAACATTCATCACTCTCACTTCTTTTCTCGTTTTATCTTCTTCTTGGAGCTCGAGTACATAGAGCATCAACCTGCCGTCATCGCTTAAGGAAGGGTAATAGACCTTGTTGCTCCCGGAATAGGTGAGCCTTTTTATGGAGCTTCCTCCACTCCCTGAGCCCTCGAGTGCAAGAAGAAAGCTGGCTGCGAAAATGAGTATTACTGCTCCTGAAAAAGGTGCGAATTTTCTTTTCATCATTTCATCCCTCCCTCTTATTCTCCCATCTTCAGCCTTTTATCCTTCTATCTTCTCGATTCGAACCACCGTGTCCTTGAGCCCTGGCCCGCCTGAGATAGGGTCTTTTTTCCTCTCCATTATGCGGTAGGGATTGACGCCCTTTCCTTTCTTTTCCCACCAGATGAGATATGTATCTCTGTCTTTGCTTTTCCATTTCTTTGCTCTCGCTACCTTACCCAAAGCCTCGTGGCCGAGTCCCTCGGCCAGAGCCACTGATTGAGGATGTATTCTCTCTGTAGTCAGCACCCGGGTGATGAGAGTCCCGGCAGAAGAGGAGACACGTACCCTTTCTCCGTTTTTTATGCCAAGCTTCCTGGCCGCATTTTTGTTGATCCAGAGCAGGTTCTGGTGTAGAATCTCCCGCGCCCACTTGCTGTTGCCTGTTCCCTCTGACCAGAGGTTGGACTTGAAGGTGGTGAGAACAAACTCATTTTTCTCTCTCTTCCTTCGGGTAAGAATAGGCCTGTATTCTGGGAGAGGAGTCTTTGTCTCCTTAGGGCTGAGAATAATTTTAATCCTCTCTTTTCCTAAGTTGCGAGGAGGGGAACTTCTGCTCCAGAATCCTTTTGATTTCAAAACACTGAAAGGCTCTTTGGCTTCCTTTCCCAGCAGGGAGACAGCAGCTTTTTGTGCAAAATCTTTAGTATCCCTGAAAGTCAGAGCTCTGCTCACCTTACCGCCTATTCTCCGGGCAAGCTCGAGGCACACATTTCCAGCCTCCCTGGCTTCTCCCAGGGGCTTGAAAGATGGTTCGAACATCTTTCCTGCCTCGAACTCTGGTGACCTCAGCCGCCGAGCTTCACTCACCAGAGATACAGCCGGCTGAGTGAGGTTGAGCACAGCTATGTTATCCAGCGAGGGCGCTTCCTCGAGCTTCCAGGACTCGAGAAAGGCGGCAGCGGGCAGAACCACATCTGCCAGGGATGCTGTTTCAGTCATATGAGTATCCATGACAACCACCAACCCCACCTTTTTTTCGTCTTTGAGAAACATGGCGGCTGAATCGCACTCGGCTTCAGAGAAAGCGGGGTTGGAGAAAAAGGAAAGATAGGTGTCGATTACAGCCCCTGATTCCTGAAGCTCTGAGATTCCTTTAACCCTCTTTACTCTGCGGAGAGGATCGTCCGTTCTTGTTGAAAGAGCAGAAAGTGAGAATTTCCGAGGATAAAAAAGTCCGCCTTCTTTTTCCAGATTTCCGACGAGCATGTTGAGGAGCATGATGGAGTGTACATTCTGGCTTCCGTTCACATGGTCGCTTATTCCGCCTCCGAATAGAGCCAGTGAAGGTTTTATGGTCGCAAATTCTCTGGCCAGTTTAACAATCACCTCAGCGCTGAGGCCGCTTTCCCTGGCTCCAAATTCAGGCGTGTAGGCGGAGAGAGCTTTTCTCAGCCTGGAGAGGCTGACATCTGTCTCTCTCTCGATGAATTGTTTATCAGCCAGACCTTCCTCAACAATTACTCTTGCCATGGCCAAGGCAGCGGCAGCGTCTGTTCCGGCTTTTACCGGATACCAGGCATGGCTGAGGGAAGCTGTCTCCGAAAGCCTGACGTCAAAGGTTACAAGACGTGCTCCTTTTTCCGCTAGGGCGAAAACAAGTCGCTGAGCCAGGCCAAGATAGCGGTCATGATTGGCAAAAGGGTTGGCACCGAAATTGAGCACTGTCCTGCTCCTAGCCACATCCTCGATGAGCGCGCTGCTGCCGGTCATCTCTTCGAGCACCATGGCTGTGTTAAGGTGACGCACTTTTTCGCGGTCGATAAAACTCACGCCTCCCAGCGCGGATACAAATTTAAGAAGCAGCTCATCCTGCTGGCCCGAGTCGATGACCAGCTCACCAGTTTTTCCGCTCTGTAAAAGCTCCTTTATCCTTGTACTGAGCAGGGTATAGGCTTCATCCCAGGTAATCCTTGTCCACCTGCCGCTTCCTCTGGGCCCTCCCCTTTTCATGGGATAGAGAAGCCTCTCCGGGTCATTGACCAGGTTCAGGGCAGCAATGCCTTTAGCACAGATTCCACCCCTGTTGACTGGATGGTCAGGGTTGCCGAGAATCTGGACAAGCTTCTCCCCGTTAAGGTAGGCAATGATTCCACAGCCTGCAGGACACTGACTGCAGGTGGTGGGGATAGCCTCCAGGTTTTTGAGCGAGGTTCTGGAAACAGCCTTTCCCTCTCCTCTGTTATTTTTTTGCGGGAAATTAAAGCCCGCGTAAGCAGCCATAAACGCGGCCAGGCTGCTCTTCATGAACCTCCGTCTCGAAATCCCAATCTTCCTCATGTCCATTATTCCAATTTATTCTTTGCTTTTCACTTTTTACTTTTCACTTTCTTCTATTCTTCCCTTAACTCTTCACCTTTAACTTTTTCTCGCTTTCTTTTTTTTTCACTTTTCACATTTCACTCTCTTCTATTCTTACTTTAACCTTTCACCTTTAACTTTTTCTCGCTTTTTTGTCATAATGTAAGACCTGACCCCTTTCATATAAGTGGAATAAATTCGCCTCCGATTACAAGTACATACCTCATGATAAATATTCCTGCCAGGACAAGAATCGAGGCCGCGACCACTGTTATCTGCCTCCTGAAACGGGGCACCACAACCAGGAAAAAGGGGATGATTTTGCCTGCGAGATTTTCTCCCACCAGAAATAAGAAGCTGAATTTTCCCTTGAGGAGAAGCTCTGCTGCTGCCTGAGCTTCAGAGTGGGAAATGGAAAGGACAGTCATTTCACATCCCAGAAGAAAAAGGTCAAGAACAATCAGCCAGGCCATAATCCTGGCCAGGCTCATCATCAGCTCCAGGTTTATTTTTTTCTCCTTTGAGAAGTATCTCTCTTTTAAAAAGCTGATGAATATCACCACAGCCGTGCCAGAAACACAAGCCGAGACAAGAAAGAGGGCGGGCATGAGGGGCGTGTGCCAGAGCGCCCTTGCCTTGCCGAAAGAAAGGATAGAGCCTGTGTACCATTCAACAGCCACAACAAGGAAAATTCCTGCATATCCGAAGACCCTGGCAGGCCTTTCCTTTTCCCTGAAGAGTGAATATCCATACATAACGCAGCAGGCAAAGTAGAAGACAAGAAGAAACGAACCCCAGGTAAGGGGTGAAGTCGGGTTGAGGTAGAAAAAAAGATGCCAGGCTCTAAGCGGCATACTGATGTGAGCGAGGAGAAAAAGCGGAGCCACAGCCACCAGCACCGCAGCCAGCACAGCACCTGTTTTAGCTGCTGGCTTAAACTGCTTCAGCCCGAAGACAGGGGCAAGAGAGGATATAACCAGGGAACCCGCACTCAGGCCAGTGAGATAGAAATAGATGGCAATCTTTATCCCCAGCGCTTCCTGCTGGAAAATGTTGTACAGGACCTGAGTTTCCATTTCCTCCCTATTTCTCCTGCCTCTCTCTTTCCTCCACTGCTGTCATCTCAAGTCCCACATAGAAGGTGCGGGGATCGGTTCCTTTCTCCGGCTTTATAACCTGGACTCGCTGAACAGCCAGAATCCTGGCCACCTGGCTTTGAGGGTCATTCATGTCTCCAAAAATGAGAGCACTGGTAGGGCAGGCGAGAACACAGGCAGGCTTAAGACCAGCATCCACCCTGTGAAGGCACCAGTAACACTTTTCTGCAATTCGTGTTACTGGGTTTATGTACCTTACCCCGTAGGGACAGGCAGCCATGCAGTACCTGCAGCCGATGCAGCGGTGGGGGTCGATGTAGACAATACCATCAGGTCTTTTCACCGAAGCCCGTACCGGACACACAGTGACACAGATTGGCTTCTCGCAGTTGTTGCACATAAGGGGCAGAAAATATTCCTTTACATGTGGGTAGCGTCCTTTTTCCACTCTTTTCACCCAGCTTCTCCACACGCTGAGAGGAACGTCGTTTTCACTCTTGCAGGCCAGAGCGCAGGCATTGCAGCCCGTGCATTTTCTCAGGTCAACGAGCATGGCGAATCGCTTTTTTTTCACTTCTTGAGGAGCGCTTTTTTTAGCTTTCATCGCTTTTTTTACCTGGAGACGGTTTCTGCGATTGAGGAGAGCTTTCTTCCTCCTTCATGCTCTCCCATAATATTTTCAGCCAGACTGAAATTCTATCTCTTGACTTGTAGCCTGCGAGGATGACTGTGCTCAGAAGAAGAGCCAGAGCGAGGCTGGTTCCCGCATAGTTGAGCGCGGTCCACTTTTTTGAATCGAGGTGTGTGGGGCCGAGGATTGCGTCTGCTTTCTGGCGGTAGTTGTGGCAGCGAGCGCAGAAATCTCCGTAGGGGCGTTTACTCCCGTGGGCAGAGTCCTCGTAATGGCATTTAATACATACCTTCATCTCGAATTTTTCGGACAGGTCTCCCTTTCTGTGACCTGATATTTTCCACAGTGAGCTTCCTCGGGTGAGGGCCTTGACCATGACCTCAGCATGGCAGGTTCCGCAGGTAGTGCCGATATTCTTCTCGCTGATCGAGGCCCGGGCACTGTCGTGGCGCAGGATGTGGTGTTTTGTGTGGCAGTCGTAGCAGAGAGGGAGTTTTTTTCCTGGGGAAGGGGAGGGAAAGCTGAGGTGGATGTTCTTCTGGTATTCCTCTTCTTCTTCTGGGTGGCAGCGGCTGCAGTTGACATCCGTGAATCCCTCCCGGATATGGAGGTAGGGATTGGCATTTAGATGACAGTCAACGCAGGTGATGTTGCTTCTGGAGTGCACATCCTCTGACCATTTTTCAGGGTCAACGTAGATCGAGCGGAGCTGTCCGTCAGGCATTAGCTGGGAAATTCCGGGCTTACTGTGACAGAAAAGGCAGTCTTTCTCAGAATAGAGAATCCTGCCTGCCGGGGAATTGAAAGGGGGGAAAAGAAAAAGAGCTGTAAAAAGAAAAGCCCAGACAGGGATAAGAAGATATTTATTCAGCCCTTTTTTTCTTCTCACATCCAGAGATTGATTATTTTTTCCATTTTATCCTCTGCTGTCAAGCTTCTACCCTGATTTTTATTGAAATAAGGCATTATCCATGCTATCCTGGATTACTCATAAAAAATGCCGGCAACACTATTTAACCTAAATACAATCAATAGGCTAGAATGATTTCTCAACTTATCATCGGCGGTAAACTTTTTTTCTTTATTTTATCCATAATTGCCGGCATTTTTTATGAGTTTATCATGTCTAGGTACACCCACGAACCATGAAAATAAAGAGTCCAATGTCATTGCGAGCCCTGAAAGGGCGAAGCAAT
>JBHIDX010000065.1:0-10986 GCA_046760305.1 Candidatus Aminicenantales bacterium | reverse complement strand
GGCCTCTATGCCAATGCCCACCGGGGCAAGGTGCGCAAGGCACAGCCAGACAGGCGCCAAATATTTTTCATGATCTTCTCTTTGACCAGGCCGAAGTCCGGCTGATTTCCGGCGTTTTTGAGCCGCCCCGCGACTTTCCAGGCGCTCTGTGCTATTCCTAGTTATTTTTAGCCCTTATTGACATTCTTTCCCGCCATGTTCTATACTCCATGACGATGGGACGAGGCAAAATTGGGCCATTAATGCTTACACAGCCATCGCAGCAGAAAACGAAATTCTTATCTTTAAAAATTAAAAAAATACTAATCATGATACAAATAATTGGTTTGTTTTGTGGAAATTGTTTTGTTCTGCTTCATGCTGAGGGAAAGAGGCATCAAACTGTCATAAAGGAATTCAACAAATCTCAACAAGAGATAGAAAATTTTTTAGGAAAAACTAAATTATCAGTTGATCATCAGGAAAAATCCACAGCTCGAAAACTCTGGAGATTCTCTCTTATAGGAATTTATGGGTTTCCGAATATGACGGATATGAATGATTATATCCAGAGCTTAAACACAGGCTTTAATGGAGATATAAAAAAGATAAAGATTGGCATAGGTAGTTCTTTTAGCCTAATTTATCAATTCAATACCTTAATTGGAGCCGGTCTCTCTTATGAATATCTTCGGGCAAGCAGCAAAGGAACATTGACAATGTACCAGCAGCCGCTTCCTACCACATACAGCCATGAGTTAACGATTTCAACTAATGGTATCCTGGGGATTGTTGCCATAAGCATTCCTTTAGCTATAAATAATGTGGATATTAATGGAATTGTAGGCCCAGGAATTTATTTTTCCAAATATAACGAGACTCGTTTTAACGAAAGGGATAATGGAGTAAGCTTTGGATTTAAAGCTGGAATTGGTTTCAACTATTTACTCACAAGTAATTTCGGAATAAGCGGAGAGGCATGTTATCGCATGATAACTGTAAAAGAACCTGTCGGAGTACCAGAAGTATTTCCAGGAATATATCGCATTGCTAATGCCCAGGCAGACCTCAATGGTTTCGCTTTATCTCTTGGCATATTAGTTGCGTTAAAGTGATAAATTACAGCGCATTCTGAAATAACTGAGCAGGAATAGAGCAAGAACCGAGGCAAAGTAGAGGGAAGCGATGAGGAAAAAAGACATGTCTTCCTGGGTTGCAAGACTGTAGATTTTACCTTCTCCTGGCTTTGGAAGAGGAATTGCTGTATTTCCTCCGATATTTATGAAAGCATTTTCTCTCTTCCTGCACCTTCTTCATAGATTTTCATCCTCTTCTCAACATTTTTTCTTAATCTGGCTCATCATATCAACAGAGGTTGACATTCAGCACGATGCTTAGCCCCCTGTGCGTCAATGGGTCAACAACTACCATGGTGTTCAAGTGTTACTGGAGAAGATATCCTCGATTTACTAGGAGAGGTCAAAAAAAAAGTGTTAAGAGGCGTGATATGTTACGCTGAATCGGCGCCTAGATTTACGCATTGCTGCCGATGAATGTGAGCATAAAAGTGATATGAATTTGGTGGCCTTAATTTTTCCAAGTGTTAAAGATAGGTATTATAATTCTTTTATGTATATATTCTTGAAGTAGACCGGGGAGCGACTGTCATGATTCTGGAGCCCGATGTATCCTTCCCGGGCAAAAGACTTCACTTTTCCCCGTGGTTCAGCTTCCCAGTCTATGACCAGGATGTTGTTGAGCTCCACTCGAATGTGGTTGCCTTTAAAAGTAATCTTGAAGTGATTCCACTTTCCCGTCTCTCTTGAAGCATCGGCCATGGGCGGCTCCGCGTCGTAAACAGATGCTGTCTTGTGGATGCCTTTTCCCTCGTCGTTTATCTGTATTTCGAAGGAATGATAAATATAACTGTTGTTGGCGGGTACTTCCGGAACTCTGAGAAAGATTCCTGAGTTTGTATCCTTCCGGGAGCACTTGAAATCAAGCTCGAGTATGAAATCCCTGAATTTCTTCACACTGTACCAGAAAAGTCCCATTCCTCCCTGTGATTTTAGAACACCTGTTTTTTCATCGAGCAGAAAATAACCAGGTCCATAATGGTTCCAGCCGTGCTTGTGGTAGCGGCCGTCATATTGGCCGAGAATCTGTTGGTAGCCCTCATAGTAAGTGATGCTCTTGATATATTCCAGTCCTTTCCTTATGGCGGGTAAAGGATTTAGGGCGTCAGCTTTATTTTCATGTTCGATGCACAGGTAGCCATTAAAATCCTGGAGCGTAAGCTCAGCCAGTATGTCATGGATGTTAGCTTTTCCCTCTCCGAAGGGAACATCGACCGCGCCCTCTGTACCGAAATCGCTTCTATCCTTGAGGTGGACATCGATTATTCTCCCCTCAAGCATTTTGAGAGCATCAACAGGCTTAATCCCGCCGCGCATCCAGTGTCCTGTATCTGCACAGGCACCTATTCTCTCATCCAGGCCTCTTACATGCTCAAGAACAGTTTCCGGCCTCGCATATTTGGAGGGCTGGGGGTGGTTGTGGATGGCGATTTTGATGTTGTGTTTTTTGACCATCTTTTCGAGGAGCGAATAATCATCGAATTGGGGCTCGGTGACGATTGTTTTTATTCCCATCTCTCGGGCGAAGTTAAAGACTCTGCTCATACTTTCTTCCGTGTTTTTGAAGCCGACGACACCGTAGCTGATGAGCTTGATTCCGCTTTCTTTCAATTTTTTCTTTACAAGCTCAACATTTTCATCACTTAGATTGTGGCTGAAAGCGACGCCCGGTATATCTGGGCTGAGCTTCTGGCCAGGATAGGCCTCTAAGTACATAATTCCGAGCTCTTTTACTTTTTCCAGAGTTTCAAAGAAAGAGAACCTCCTAAAAGTCCACGCCTGGACAGCGAGGTTGAACTTCTTTATTCTCACATCTTTGTAGGCTGGTCTTTCTATTGTTTCTCTTTCAGTATTTACGAACTTTTCTGGTTCTGACTTTTCTGTACATGCTGCGAATAAGATAAGAAGGCAGATTGTCGCTGTTGTCATTAATTTTTTCATCATTCCTCCTTTTTTCTTGGATTCCATTCTCCCCTGGCAACTGGGGGGATGTACGAATCAAGCCTTGGTGGCGGAAAAGGAATCGTTTTTTCCTGCTCTGCGCTCATGTAGGCTGTCATCAGCAGCTCAGTCACTTCCACCCCATCATCGAAATTTTCTGAAGGTCTTTTCCTCTGGAGAAAAGATTGAACCATGTGCCGGTTTTCCTCGATGTAGCCGTATTCGCTCGGTTCGTTACTCACCACAGGCATGAGTCCTGTTTCTGCATTCTGCTTTTCAACCATGTCCTCACCGGCACTTCCTTTTACGTTGCGGCTGAAAAAGACTTTAAGGCTGGAATCAAGAGTGTTAATCTGAACAGAATATTCCGGACCCAGAAGCTCCATGGTCAGGCGCAGACCCGCTCCTACATAGCACCAGGAAGTGGTGGTTTCAACTATAACAGTTTCTCCTTTTTCGTCCCGGTACTCAATCAGAGAACGGGCAAAGTCTTCAGCCGGCCTGTTGAGGTAATCAAGTTTTCCCTCACTTTGCTCCGAGAGTATTCGGGCATAATGCGGCTGCTGCCATTTAAGACAGGTTGTAAACGCTGTTACTTTTGTCGGGGTAAGAACCTTACGCTCTGCTCCGGGCGGGGTGAGTATGAATCTTGCTTCCTCGACCGAATGACACATCATATCGTTTAGGACTCCACCCCCCTGGAGTTCTCCATCCCAGAACCAGGGCATATGAGGTCCGCTGTGCTCCTCAGCTGCGCGGGCCAGGTAAGGCCTGCCTGAAATAGCAGCCCCTCGCCTCCAGACAATCTCTTTTCCTCTCTGCACTGCAGGCGAAAAAACCTGGTCTTCCAGATAGCCATCGAGAAGGCCGGCTTTGCGGGCCAGTTCTAGCATTTTTCGAGCTTCTTTTACATTCCGGCCCAGCGGTTTTTCGCAGGCCACGCCGATTAGTTCTCCTTTGCCGCTGCTAACAGCGTGGACGATTTCTTCCATGTTCTCGATGCGGGTGTAGTTTGGGGCACATATCCAGAGAGCATCGATAGTGGGGTCAGAAACCATATCTGTGATCGATTTGTAAGCTCTGGCCTCGCCTACATTGAGCTTTCTTGCCAGAGCAGCTGTCTCCTCTGCTTTTTCCATCGTTCGGGAGACAACCCCAAGAATATCCGCATCCCTGACTGAAAGCCATGACCGGACGTGAAACCCGGCGATAAATCCCCCGCCTATAATTCCGACACCCAATCTCTTTTTACTCATTTTAAACCTCCTTTTTCTCTACCCTGAAGAAGAGCAGAAAAGCAAGGGCGCAGAGAACAGTTAAAGCACAGGGAACGAGGAAAACGCCTGTCCAGTTTGTGACTCCATCTGGGCTGAAAATTTTATAAATCCAGCCTGCAAAAAGACTGCCCAGGAAATTCCCGACTCCGTAGGTGACAAGCGTGATTAGACTCTGGGCTGAATGCCTGATGTCTCTCGGAGCAACCATGTCGACGTAGATAAAAGCAGCAGCAAAGAAAAAGACAAAACAGAAGCCGTGCAGAGAGAGGGAGGCCTTTACCAGCCACACTGGTTGGCCTATGGCAAAGATGATGTAGCGCGCAGGCCAGGCGAGGACACCGATAACAAGAATGTTTCTGATACCGATTTTGGTGATGAAGTAAGGAAGAAGAAGGGCCATGACAAATATTTCAGCTACCTGGGCAATGACCATCACTATGGGCACCATGGCCTCTGAGACTCCTATGGCTGGCGATGTGAGGAAGGGAGCGGTAAGGTTGTAATAAAACATGAGCTCAGTAGCAACAACGAAGGCAATTACGATAAAGACGGCAAAATTTTTATCCTTGAGCATCTTAAGAGCTTCGAGAAAGGCCCAGGGTTTCACTCCCTCTTTTCTGGGTGGGGTGTGAGGAAGGCTGAAAGCCTGAAGTCCCATCATAATGGAGAAAATGCCTGCCAGGAGCAGAGTATCGCCCTTGATAGCGATTCCATCAGGGTTACCGCTAATGTGCCTCCATCCTCCAAGGATTAGTCCGGCGGCAATCCAGCCAATAGTGCCCCAGACTCTTATGTAGCCGAATTCCTTATCTGATTTCTTGAGGTTGATGAAAGCAATCGAGTTTGTGAGGGCAAGAGTGGGAGCATAGAGAATGCAGTAGACGAGCATAAGGAGGGACATGGTTGAAAAATTTGTTACAGTGGAGGTGATTATGAGCACTACCCCACCTGTAAGCTGAAGCAAAGCAACGAATTTTTCAGATGAGAAGTACCTGTCAGCTATCTGTCCTCCGATAAAAGGAGCAATGATGGTTGCCAATGGCAGGAGAGCATAGATAATGCCAATCTCGAATTCTCCAAAGTTGAGGATATTTTTCAGGTAGGCTGAGAGCACAGGTGCCCACGCACCCCAGATGGCATACTGGAGAAACATCATCACACCAAGCCGGATTCTAATGGCCATCTTTTTTCTCTCCTTGAAATTTTAGATTGCTTTTCTTTTTTCTGCGTCCCAGCTCACTTTTCTCCCTTCCAAGTAGGAAATAGTGGCCATGTGGCAGGTGATGGCTTCCTCCAGCCCTCTCTCTATGTTACAGCTCGGCTGACGTTGTGTCCTTATGCACTCAAGCCATTCTTTGATGTGGAGGTGTGTGGTGTCAAAATGTTTTCCGGCCCGGTAGGTGTAGAAGAGTCCCCTGGTGGCAAAATATTTTTCAGTAGCAGTAGTCACGGTGTCGATTTTTTTTGAGCCGGGCTGGAATGAAAGTAGAGGAAGAGAGGTATTGATGATTCTATTTCGTATTTTATCTTCATAGCGAGTGGAACCGCTGTCTGCAGTCACGGTGAGGCCGCTTCCAACTTCCATCGAAGCATCGTGTCCCATAAAGATTTTCCCTCTCCCTCTGCTGTTGGCGAGAGTAGCGCTGTAGATGAGTGTCAGATTTCTGTTTGGGTATTCAAAAACAGCCTGGAAAACATCAGGCACGTCTCGTCCGTCTTTAAAATAATATATACCTCCTGAGGCTAAGGCTGTGCGTGGGATGCCGAGTTCGAGAATCTGGTTTACCGCATCGTACTCATGGCTCAGAAGGTCACCTGAAAGACCTGTCCCGTAGTCAAACCAGCAGCGCCAGCGAAAAAACCTCTCTGCACTGAAAGGTAGTTTATGGGGAGCAGGCGCTTGAAACTGCTCCCAGTCTATTGTCTCAGGGCTAGCCTGGGGGTGAATTTCATACTGCCAGGCTCCTCCTGGAGAATTGCGGTTGGTGGTAGTTTCCACAAGAGTGATGGGTCCGAGTATGTTCCTTTCAACCACAAGTTTTGCTTTCAGGTAGCTTTCCTGCTGTCTGCCCTGATGACCGAGCTGGAAGATAATGCCCCTCTTCTTCACCGCATCATAGACGTCGAGTGCTTCATCCAGCGTTCTTGTCATGCACTTTTCACAGTAGACGTGCTTTCCGGCCCTGGCAGCGTCAATCGTCATCCTGGCATGCCAGTGGTCAGGGGTAGCGATTATGACCGCGTCAATTTCGTTGCTCTCCAGCATTTCCTGGTAATGGAGGAAGCGCTTTGCTCCCTTAAATCCCCTCGCTTCTCCCGGCCTTTCTTTATTTCTGGAGGCAGCCAGGCCCCGCTCAGCCCTCACGTCAAAAACATCACACACTCCTGTGAGAACGACGTTCATATCTTCCTGATTGATGAAGATTTCATAGGCCCTGTCAAACCTGTTTTTCCTGGCGTCTCTTTTTTTGCGCTCAATCCAGTCCGGGTGGGCAAAGCCGGCAGCCCGCACCAGATGCTCCCCCCTGCCTCCATAGCCAATTATGCCCAGCCTGATGAGCTCCCCTGGTTTTTTCATCACCGTCCTGGGAACGACTGCGGGAGCCTTTCCCTCCAGGCCGAGCTGGGCAAGAATCTCTTTTTTTCTTTTCAAATCCAGGGAGCGTTTTTTTAGAATACCGTAGATCAACGGTCCAAAGACGGGTGTGGTAATTAAACCCTTGAGAATATCCCGCCGGCTCAGTCGCTTCTTTTTTTCAGAAGATGAACTTTCCTCAAACTCCGGCTTTTCCCCTGTTTTATTTCTTTCAGCATCAGAATTATCTTTACTCATTTTATTCCCTCCCTTCTTTGGGCAGTGTTAATCAAGACTCTTTCCAGGCAAAAATAAGTCTGTCGATTCCGATGAACCTGCCCGTGGGAAATATGCTGAGGACAAAAAGGGCTGATGCCTCTATAAGGTTTTTATTGATGAAGAGGTAGCTTCCTTCAGAAGGTACTGTGTAGGTGTAACCGATTAATGAGGGATGGCTCAGATAGTAAAGAAGCAAAAGGGCAATGCCGGCAACACAGGCGGAGCGGGTAAAGAACCCAGCAATGAGAGCTGCACCGATAGCAATTAAAGCGATAATATTCAGATAATCAACTATTTTAAGCAGTGTCGGGTCAGCAGCTATAGAGCGTAGAATACCGCTCAGGAACCATTTCGAATCCATCAGGTAAGATGCTGAAGACCAGTAGGGATTGAGGAGCTTGGCCACACCTTCATAGAGGAGATGCCAGCCGATAAAGATTCTGAGAATGACAAGCGCGGTAAGCTGTAAATTGGAATATTTAGAAAGCTGTTGGGATTTTATGTTTGCAGCTTCTTCCATATTATTTCCTCCCTTTTGTAATTGTCAGGATGCATTTGGTCGACATAAAGCCATGTCAAAATATATGAAACCATCAAGATTGTCAACGATGAAGGATTCATCTATATATCATTAAATATTGAGATTTGTTGTTATTGATGAGAAAATATGGCTGCGAAAATTTGTGGATTAGAGGAGGTATGACCCTGGCAATGATGTCTCGAAAATTGAATTTGAATCAGTTTTTCATTCAAATTTCTGAAGCCGTAATTATCTTTGTTTGTTTATTCTTTATTTTCCCCCCCCAGCAGCTGGCGCATCCTGTCTGGGGTGAAAAAGTTGTTCTTTCACAGCCTGACGGAAAAAAGATTGTAGGCTACATTTATGGAGATGAATTTTACAGAAGAGTGGAAACTGAGGAAGGGTACACATTAATTCTGAACAGGGAAACAGGTTACATAGAATACGCCCTTCTCAAAGGCAAGCGTCTTGTTCCTTCAGGAATGGCAGCCGGAGTTGTCTCGCCGTCCTATGTTGAAAAGACTGGACTTCAAAAACATCTTACAGACAGGCCTTACAGGATCGCTGAACTTAGGGAAGAGAAGCCGGAGATCTTTCACGATTTCGGCTCCTGGCAGAGAAAGGAAACACTCTTCTCGGCAGTTCAGGCAGTTGCCGGGACGAGGAAAGTTTTTGTTGTCTGTGTTGATTTTCAACCTGAGTCCTCTCCACCCACAAAATGGTATCAGGGTGAGTATTCGCCCTCTGGATTCAATGACAGAATTTTCAGCACAGACCCGAATGACATAAGCATGGCCAATTACTACAAAGTTAATTCTTACGGGCAGTTTTATCCTGTGGGATACACGCATCCAACCTGGGTTACTGTACCTCACACAGCTTCCTGGTATGAGGAAAACAGTTCCTGGAGGCAGATAATACAGGATGCCATGGATGCCATCAGAGCTGAGGACCCCAGCTTTGACTTTACTCAGTATGCGAACAACGGTGAGATGGATATGATCGTTATCTGGGCCGGGACAACTCAGACATGGGGTGATTTTTACTGGCCGCACAAGAGCGGCACCAGCATTCTGAAATACGGGGTTTGGGTGAGGAATTACAATGCTGTAAACGAAAAACTGAGCTCAGGAGCAGAGAACAAAGGCATAGGCACCTTCTGCCATGAATACGGTCATATGACCGGCTGCCCTGACCTCTACGATTACAGCTCTTTTAACAAGGTTGTCGGTTACTACGGCATCATGGGCTGGTCAAATCCTGGGACGAATTTCTGCGGCTACCTGAAATGGCGGAACTACGGCTGGATCGCTCCGACCGAGATCAATAACGGGGGTAAGTTTTATGTTGACGCCCTGGCCCTGGAAACTGTTTCAAATCCCAGACTCTACAGAATAATTATTGATCCCCCAAAAGAATACCTTCTGGTGGAAAACAGATACAACGGTGCCCATCCTGAATATGAGAACTACTCTGGAAGGTGGAGCGGACTTCTTATCACCCATGTAGACGAAAACTATCCGCCAGCTGTAGGTCAGCCGTCATATCCTTTCTACGGACTCGAAGCCATTGTCCCTGTCCTTGACCCTTCAATAACTATGCTCAGCTTCTACACCTCATATTTCGGCAAGATGGTCTTCTTTGGTGAAGGGGGTTATTCAAGGCTTGATCCTCATTTTCCCGATAATAAACTACCCGGCTCTTTTTTAACCCTGACTTACACCGATGACGACGGCAAAGAACAGGTTGAGCATGTCATCTACAGGAATACCCAGGGACACAGCGCTGAATCTGATATTTACTTCATTGGAATCAGCGATTCAGGGCCGACGATGAGTTTTTCTGTTAATGTTCAGACTTATGCCATCTCCGGTACTGTGAGCCCACCGATTGTTCTCTCAGGCACTGGAGAAAAGAGAGGGATAACGAGAATGATATCCGGGAAGTCAGGCAAAAGGCGCCTGGTGGCTAACTCGATTGGAAGAAGAGGAAGAGTAAGGCGCTTAATGGTGAAAGCAGGGAAGAATGTGTCAGCCGGAGTCGGAGGAGTACTCATGGACGGGCTCCCGGGAAATCCTGTAACAGACCTCGACGGCAGCTACCTCGGCCTTGTGGAAGAGGGGTGGTCTGGAACAGTCACTCCAATCAAAACTCATTACACCTTTGTTCCCCAGAGCAGAACGTACACAAACGTCACTTCAGACCAGCAGAATCAGGACTTCATCGCCCTCAGAAATATCTATGCACCTTACTTTTTTGAAGCAAACCAGAAGCTTAACCGTTCACTCTCCCAGGCAGAATACATAAATGTCCTCACCTGGTATCCCAATCCAGCAAATGAGAACATCGTTGGCTACAGGATTTATGTGGTGGAAACCGGAGACATGACTCTTCTTGCTGAGCTAGACGCGGAGACGAAGAAATACTGGCACAGGAAGGTTGATCCCGATCATCATTATAAATATGCAGTTGCTGCGGTGAATGATGAGGGGAGGGAAGGAGAATACGCTTACGCAGAGATATATATCCCCTGAATAGTCTGAATAGAGTAGAACTTTTTTCCGAAAAAATCGTTTTTATTAAAGAACAGAAAAAGACACTTTGCAGCCCAGACATGTATTTCTATTTCTCAGAGAAGCATGAGAGAGAGGCGAAAGAGTAAAAGGAGGAAATTATGAGAAGAGTAGTCTCAATTTTTATTTGTCTTTTTTTTATTTTAATTTATTCATCTGTCATTTCTTTCTCCCAGACAGACCTGAGCGGTAGATGGGAAGGGACGACAGAAGTCCCGGATATGGGAGAAGATGAATTGATCCTCGTCCTCAAAAAAGACAACGGAAGCTATACCGGGACTATCTCTGATTCGATGGGGATGCTGATGGAGACTGAAATCGAGGATGTTGAGATTGAAGATAATACCCTTACTTTTAACTTCACGGTTTTTACCGGAGAGGACTACATGAAAGTCTATGTTACCCTGAATGTTGAGGGTGAGAAGATGAGCGGCTACTGGGAGACTGAGGATGGTTCTTCAGGCTCCATAGAGCTCGAGAAAGTTGAGTGATTGAGGTTTAAATCCTCTGCCCCCATGACGGATATAAGGGGATTGCTTCGCTACGCTCGCAATGACATAGGACAATGACATGGCGCAATGACATGGCGCATTTTCTAGGTAATTTATCATGTCCAGGCACACCCACGAACGATGAAAATGACATTCGCCTTGTCATTGCGAGGAGTGGAGTGACGAAGCAATCCCATGCACCGGCGGCCTCTCGT
>JBHIDX010000064.1:0-11060 GCA_046760305.1 Candidatus Aminicenantales bacterium | reverse complement strand
AATTACTAAGAAAATGAATATCGTCGTTGCGAGCGGAGCAAAGCAATCCGCCGTTGCGAGCCCTGAAAGGGCGTGGCAATCTCATCATATTCGGGAGTGCTTGGGGTTGCCACGCTTCGCTCGCAACGGAGGATTGCCACGGCACTTCGTGCCTCACAATGACAAGGCCAGCGTCATTTTCATGGTTCATGGATGTGTTTGCACATGATAAATTCATAAAGAGAATGAAATCATTCATAAGATTTTTTAGTTCTGTAAAACTGGCTATTGTCCTGTTTATCATCATCACCTGCGCTTCTATCATCGGCACCCTGATTCCCCAGCTGAGAAGCACAGCCGAATATTCTGCCCGCTACGGTGAACTCGCCCCTCTTTTCATAAAACTGCAGTTGACAGCACTTTACCACTCATGGTGGTTTATCCTGCTTCTTTTCCTTTTTTGCCTGAATATCATCGTTTGCACCCTCACCCGCCTCTCGGCCAAGCTTAAAAGAGCCTTCCGAGCAAAGATTAGCTTCGATAAAAAATCGATTAAAGCCTTAAAAATAACGTCAAGCTTCAGGAAAAACTGGAATGCGGCCAAAACAGGGGAAGCACTGATGGAGGAATTCAGCGCCAGGAATTATAGGCTGAAAAGGGTATCAAAAGGCTCTACCACCTTCCTCCTCGCCAGGAAGAGGGTACTTGGCCTTTTCGGAGCTGATATAGTCCATCTTGGCATTCTCATCATTCTTTTCGGGGGCATCGTGAGCGGAATTGCTGGTTTCAGAAAAAACCTCTCTTTTAGCGAGGGACAGATACTCCCCGTGCCAGGAGCGGAATTTAAACTGAAGCTTGACAGGTTCGAAACAGAACTATATCCAAACGGAGCCGTGAAAGACTGGAAAAGCACTCTCACCGTGGTCGAAGAGGAAAAGCCTGTACGAACAAAAACAATCGAGGTCAACCACCCCCTCTCCTATAAAGGCTACACCTTCTACCAGCACAGCTACGGATGGAACTGGCAGAATCCTACTCTAGAGATATGGGTCAAGAAGCGAAACGACCCTTCCTTTCTGAAAAAAATTGAACTTGGAATAGGAGAAAAAAGAGCGCTTGGGGAAGAAAACATTCAAATTGTCGTTCTCCACTTTATACCCGACCTTATTATCAACGAGAGAAATCAGATTACAACCCGCTCCCTTGAACCAAACAACCCGGCCGCCTTCCTAGAAGGATGGGAGGGCGAAGAGAAAATTTTCTCAGGATGGATTTTTGCTAGATTTCCTGATTTCTCAAGAATTCACTCAGAAAAGGAAACAGAACTGGTATTCGAACTCAGAGACTTTAGAAGCTCCCAGTATTCAGTCATCCAGGCTGCAAGAGACCCGGGGACAAACATTATCTGGGTTGGGTGCAGTTTTATCATGCTCGGTCTATTCTTTGCCTTTTACTGGCCATGGCGGGAAATGAGGATTATCCTCGAAGAAAGCGAAGGCAAAACAGAGGTATTTTTGGGCGGCATTGCCTCAAAAAGTAAAGATGCATTCCAGTCTGAGTTTGAGAGTATCGTGATTGCCGCAAGGAGAGCAAAATGACAGAATCAACATTATTTCTCATAAGCTTCATCCTTTACATTCTTTCTGCTTTTTTTTATCTCATATTTTTCTTTTCCAAAAGAAAAAGCCAGGCAAAAACAGGCTTCTGGACTGCTAGCCTGGGACTAATCATCCACACCATTGCCCTTATCATCAGGACTGTGGAGAGCGGACACGCCCCTTTCACCAACATGTACGAGTCTCTTTCTTTCCTCGCCTGGGCCTCAATTCTGGCCTACGTCATCATTGAGTCAAAATTCAAAATCCGAAAAGCGGGTCTCTATTTCATGCTGATTGTCATCGCTCTCATGGCTCTCGCTTCTTCACCGCTGATGCCCAAAGAAGCCACCCCGCTCGTGCCTGCACTTCAAAGCTACTGGCTCTGGCTCCATGTATCTGTAACCCTCCTTGGAGAAGCTTTTTTCGCTTTCGCATTTATCACCAGCATCATGTATCTCTTCTCCGAATCAAAGGAAAAAAAGGGTCTGAACCCAGCTATTTCGTCTGAAAAGCTCGATTCAGTCAGCTACAGATGCATTGCCATCGGTTTCCCTCTCTTTACCCTTGGAGGCCTTATTTTTGGCATGGTCTGGGCTTACAAGGCATGGGGAAACTACTGGAGCTGGGATCCCAAAGAAGTGTGGAGCCTCATCACCTGGTTTGTGTTTGCCCTCTACCTCCACACACGCATTGTGATGGGCTGGAAGGGCAGACGTGCTGCTCTGATTGCCATTATAGGCTTTCTGGCTGCTATCTTTACCTTTTTCGGCGTAAATTATCTCCTTGCAGGACTTCACAGTTATGCATGAACTAAAATCCAGGCACCGCTTTTGCTCAAGCAGTGAAAAGAGCTTTTGAGCTAAAAAATTTTTCCAGAGAAAAAATGCAAAAGATAAAAATTTATTTTCGGTCTTTTTTCGACAGATTGAGAATGCGGAATCTGAAGAAAAAAACAAAAAAAAGATTGAAAATTTCCTTAATTATTCTTGGAATCTTTATTGTTTTCCTTATAGCTTCCGTAGAATTTACTTCAAATTCAAAATTCTGTTCCACCTGCCACTACATGAAACCTTTCTACAGAAGCTGGAAGACCTCTTCCCACAGCCATATAGAATGCAGCAAGTGTCACTATGCTCCTGGACCGAGGTCGAAAATAAGGGCAAAGATTGAGGGACTCCTTCAGCTTGGTCGATACTGGACAAAACTCTATCTTAAATCAAAGCCATGGGCTGAAATACCCGACGAAAGCTGCCTGCGCAAGGGCTGCCATGAGAAGAGACTTCTTGAAGGCAGTGTGAAATTTAAAAAAATTGTGTTTGACCATACAATCCATTTTTCAGACCTGAAACGTGGGAAACAGCTCCGCTGCACGAGCTGCCATTCTCAGATAGTTCAGGGAGAACATATTACCGTTACCGAGAGCACCTGTTTTATCTGCCATTTTAAAAAAAGCGAACACTACCCCCGCATAAGCGAGTGCAGCCACTGCCACCACAAAGAGGATCTGATCTCGGAGAAAACATCAAAGTACAACCACTCACTCATTTTTGACAACGGCCTTAAATGCAATAAATGCCACTCCCATACCATCATGGGCGACGGTGCAGTTCCTAGAGAAAACTGCTATAAATGCCACTGGGAAACTGACAGACTCAAGAAATATGACGATACTGACCTCATGCACTCAACCCACATCACCTCTCATAAAATAGAGTGCAATCAGTGTCACCTGGAAATCCAGCATAAGATAATAAAGGACATAGAGACTCTCGCAGACTGTAAAACATGTCATACAGGTTCCCATGAGGCACAAAAAATACTTTTTATAGGCAGAGGGGGAAGAGGGACAAGACACGAAATACCCAACTTTATGCTCGAGAAAGGATTGAGCTGCAAGGGCTGCCATATCTTCCATGAAGAGAAAGGCGGCAAGCTTATAAAAAGCGAAACTCTCGTTGCCAGAGCCAAAGCCTGTGAATCATGCCATGGAAAAGGGTTTGCCCTGATTATGAAAGACTGGGAAATATCAACTAACAAAAAACTATCGCAGATTAAATCCATTTACCAAAGAGCATTTAACGAAGTGAGAAGAAGCAGAAGCACTCAGAAGCAAAAGGCTCAATCACTTCTGGAAGATGCTCTCTTTAACATCGATGTTGTAGAAAGAGGAAAGAGTGTCCATAACATTGAATACTCCCAGGAACTCCTATCTGTTTCGTTCGAGAACATAGTTGATGCCCTGAGTTCTGTGGGCTCGTCTTACAGGCCTGAAAAATTTATCGCTCACTCAGAAAAAATCCCCACCAGGTGCTTAACCTGTCATGCCGGGATCGAAGAGATAAGGAAAGAAATTTTTGGCCTCACCTTCCCCCACAAGAAGCATTTGATTGAACAGAATATTGAATGCAGTATATGCCACTCAAACGCCAGAAAACACGGTGAGTTCATCGCCACAAAACAGAGCTGTGCTGTCTGCCACCACAGAAAACCAGAAAAAGACTGTACTACCTGCCACAGACTGCAGAAAACCATCTACCAGGGCGGGAGACTGAACGGCATTGAAATATCCCCAGATATCATGTTCGAAGCTGAACTGGGGTGCGTGGATTGTCATCTTGATGCGGAGAACAAGGTCTTCACACCTGATGAGAAAAAATGCGCAGAATGCCACGACAAAGATTACAGCCAGCTTGCCCTCGAATGGCAGAGCCAGACAGCGAATCTCATTGATAAACTGAAGAAGCTGCTCGAAGATAAGAAAAAGCTGAAGCTTTCAGCACCACAGAATCATAAACTTTTTGAAATTGAAAGAACAGTCGAAAAAATTGAGCTTGACGGAAGCAGAGGAACTCACAACTACATGCAGATAGAAGAATTATTGACAAATTTTATAAAAAAAGTACAATCGGTTGGAAAAGAGGAAGAGGATGAAAAGGAAAGAGTTCATTAACTTATTCCTCGGTGGAAGCCTGGCCGGAACAATAATAGCTTTTCTCTATCCCGTAATCCGTTATATTCTGCCCGCCAAGCAGACCGAGGTTGTGGCTACCAAAATAACGGCGGCCAAAATCGGAGAACTTGCTCCCGACACCTACAAAATATTCAAATTCGGCTCAAGCCCTGCCATCCTGATAAACACGGCCGAGGGGGAGCTGAAGGCCTTTTCCGCTGTCTGCACTCACCTCACCTGCACCGTCATTTTTGAAGCTGACTCGGAAACCATTTTCTGCCCCTGTCACAACGGAAGGTTTGACCTCAGCGGCAATGTCATCTCAGGCCCCCCTCCAACTCCTCTGGAATCATATGCTGTGGAAGTGGTTGGAGAGGATATCATCGTTTCAAAAAAAGGCTGAAATGAAGAGAGTATGGCTCAATCTATATTCTTACCTCGATTCGCGCTTCAAACTGGAACCGCTCCTTCAGCTGGCCGGAAAAAAGAAAGTTCCAGAACACAAGTACTCTTTCTGGTATTACTTCGGCGGCATCTGTCTCTTCCTCTTTGTTATTCAAGTTCTTACAGGAATCCTGCTTCTCCTCTACTATACCCCTTCAATCGACTCTGCCCACGAGAGCATAAAGTTCATCATGAGCCAGGTAAAATTCGGCTGGCTCATCCGTTCTGTTCACAGCTGGACTGCTAATATTCTCATCGGTGCAATTTTTGTTCATATGTTCAGCACCTATCTTCTTAAAGCATACAGGCCGCCGCGGGAACTGACATGGATTACCGGCTTTTTTCTCCTTGTCATTTTTCTCGCTTTTGGCTTCAGCGGATATCTGCTTCCCTGGAATGAGCTCTCATTCTTTGCCACCCGGGTGGGAACTGATATTGCGGGTACCCTTCCCTTGATTGGTAAGCATATCAAGCATTTTATCCTGGGAGGGTCTGAAGTTTCAGGAGCAACTCTCTCACGCTTTTTCTGGTTTCATGTCGCCCTTCTTCCCGGCATTACAGTTATCATTATGGGCATCCACATCCTGCTCGTACAGATACTGGGAATGAGCACGCCCATTGGCCTAAAAGAAAAAGAAGTAAGAGAAATTCCTTTCTTCCCCAACTTTGTCCTCAAAGACTCACTCGGATGGATACTGATTCTCACCCTAATAGGTGTGCTGTGCGTTTTCTTTCCCTGGGAAGTGGGAGAGAAAGCCGATCCCTTTGCCCCCACTCCGATAGGAATAAAACCCGAGTGGTACTTTACTTTTATGTTCACCACCCTGAAATTAATACCCTCACACATCCTTTATATAGAAGGAGAAATACTCGCTATCTTCGGGTTCATCACAGGAGGGATATTCTGGATGCTCGTTCCTTTCCTGGATAAAAAAGCTGCGGGAGAAAAAAAGAGTCCCCTATTTTCAATCATAGGCTGGACTGTCATAATCTACATCATTGTCATGACAGTCCTGACTTATGTTCTACCGAAAACATAAAAAATGAATATGAAAATAAAACTTGACTCGAATCTGAGGCTCCGCCTCGTGCCTTTTATTTTTATTCTTCTCCTCCTTCAGATTCCTCTTCTCGGCCAGAAAAATTCATGCCTTGAATGTCACAGCGAGCTTGAAGCAGAGCTTGGCGAGCCTGCACAAAAATTTGCTGCTGACATCCATCAACAGTATGGCCTTGGCTGCGCTGACTGCCACGGAGGGAATCCGGCACAAGAAGACATTGAGCTTGCCAAGGATAAAACCTTCAGGGGAGCTCCACTCAGGGCAGAGATACCTGAATTCTGCGCTTCATGCCATTCTGATTCAAGCTACATCCACCGCTTTAATCCCGGGCTGAGAGTCGACCAGCTTGAACTCTACTGGACAAGCGAGCACGGCCAGCTTCTTAAAAAGGGAGACACAAAAGTTGCTGTCTGCACTGACTGCCATGAGTCACATGGAATTCAGGCCGCCACCCACCCAAAATCCTCGACTTTTCCCTGGAACATCCCCCAGACATGCGGGCACTGTCACTCAGACAGGGAATACATGAAAAAATACAGCATCCCCACCTCGCAGTGGGATGATTACAAAGAAAGTGTTCACGCCAGGGCACTATTTGAAAAAAAAGACCTCTCTGCACCCGTGTGCAATGACTGTCACGGCAATCATGGCGCTATTCCTCCCCAGATTACATCTATAGCCTTTGTCTGCCGGCAGTGTCATCCAAGCACCGGTGAACTATTCTCCAAAAGTCCCCATAAAAAAGTTTATGATGAACTGGGCATTTCCGAGTGTGAGGCCTGTCATGGCAACCACAGGATTCTCCGTCCTTCGGATGAAATGCTCGGTACAGGAGAAAAAGCTGTCTGCATTCAGTGCCATGAACCCGACTCAAAGCCCTACCAGATAGCAGGCAGAATAAAAGAAAAGCTTGACCGATTCATCGCCAGAATCCAGCTAGCTGAAAATCTCCTTGAAAAGGCTGAGAGGCAGGGAGTTGAAGTAAGCGAATCAAAATATAAGCTGAATGAAGCCAACACTGCTCTCGTCTTTGTCCGCAACCTGACCCACAGCCTTTCGCTAGTTGATATCGAAGAAAAAATAGAAGAAGGTGAAAAAGTGGTGGCTGAAGTGACTGCTTCAGGTGAAGATGCACTCAAAGAAGCTAAATTCAGGAAAACAGGACTGGTCATCGCCACTATTTTTATCTTCCTTCTGGCAGTAGCCTTATACCTGAAAATACGCCAGATCGAGCGAAAATCAGGCTGATTTTCATAAATTACTTTATCCATAATTTTTATTGACAAGATTGGTATTGTATTGACAGGAAAATATTTATTAATTAAGATACTTTCTTATTTATCCTGGATTTATTCACGTACAGCCTCTTGATTGGATTTAAGTTAAATAGTATTGCCGGCATCTTTTATGAATAGTTCAGGTTATAGAGACTGTCTTTAAAAGGAGGAATAATGAAAAAGATTTTGCTGATGTCTATTGGTGTTACTGTTTTAATCCTCGCCTTCCTTCTCATCGGTCAGGAATTTACCTTTGTGGGAGCAGGCAAATGTAAAATCTGTCACCGCACTGATACCCAGGGACGGCAGTACCCAATCTGGGAAGAGAGCAAGCATTCTCAATCATTTGCCATCCTTAGCTCTGAGAAAGCAGCTGAGGTAGCCAAGGAGTGTGGAGAATCAAACCCGCCTGAAAATCCCAAATGCCTGAAATGTCACAGCCCTCTCTCTGAGAAAGCACCCGAACTCAAGGAAGAAGGAGTAACATGCGAAGTTTGCCATGGCCCTGGAAGCGAATATAAAAAGATGAGCATTATGAAAAACAGAGAAGAAGCTCTCAAAACCGGACTCATCCTCTATGAAACAGACGAAGCCATAAAGGAGCGGTGCCTTACCTGTCATAAGGATGCTCACGGGAAAACATTCGACTTCAGTTCTGCCTGGGAAAAAATAAAACACAAAAAGCCTGAATAAAATCTGAGTACTTTCCTCATACATAATAATATTCATTTTTATCATCAATTTTTCTTTCCGCGAAATTGAATTATTCATGCATTTACCCTGGGCAGAGCTAACTCTAATAACAAAAAAGATTCATCCGCTTGCTCCCTCCAACTGCTAGATGTAATATCTTTATAGATAAGTTGAAAAACATTTTTATATGTTTTATTTTATTTATCTAATATATACTTCTTATTGAAATATTGTAATAAACCAAGACAGGAATTTTAATAAGTGAAACGACTCTCGACTTTCTTTTTCCTGCTTTTCCTTCTCCTTCCCCTCTCACTCATGCCCCAGTCAAATGAGGACTGCGAGGCCTGCCACTCTGACAGGGAACTTACGACCAGGAAAGGAGGACGGACTGTATCTCTGTATGTGGATTTTGAGAGTTTCTCGCGTTCTGTCCACAAAGAACTTGAGTGCATCATGTGCCATGAGGATGCAGATGTCAAGGAATTCCCTCACCCTGAAACCCTGAATCCTGTTGACTGCACTGTTTGCCATGATAAGGAAGGAGAGGCTTTCTATGCCAGCATTCACGGCCGAGCACTCAAGCGAGGTGCCCCTTATGCTCCCACCTGCTGGGAGTGCCACGGCCATCATTCCATACTTCCTCCCCACCAGGTAGGCTCACGCACCTACAAAATGAACATCCCCGTGCTCTGCGGCCGATGTCACAAGGAGGGCGCACCCGTGGCCCGAATCTATAACATTCCTGAGCGCGATATCCTTTCTCACTACTCCCAGAGCATTCACGGAGAAGGGCTATTCAAGCGGGGTCTCATCGTCACAGCAACATGCAACGACTGCCACGGCAATCACCTCATTCTCCCTCACACGAACATGAAATCCTCCATATCTCCGCGAAACATCGCCCGCACCTGTACCAGATGCCATGCACGCATCGAAGACGTACATATCAAGGTCATAAAAGGAGAACTGTGGGAAAAAGGACCCGGAGCCATCCCTGCATGCACGGATTGCCACAGACCCCATACCATACAGAAGACGAACCTTGTCCCACGGACTTCAGACAGGGAATGCCTCGCCTGCCATGCCAGGGAGGATGTTCACAAAACAGAAGAAGGGAAGTCAATCTCCCTGAGAGTCCAGAGGGAAGATCTCCAGAGCTCTGTTCACAGGGACATACCCTGCGTGAAATGTCATTCTGATATAGACCCGAGGAGACATCGTCCCTGTGAAACAGCCGGCAGGGTTGACTGTTCAAACTGCCACGCCCAGGTGGCTGAAGATTATTTTGAAAGCGGTCATGGTCAGGCCTTTTTTCAGAAGAAAGCCCTAGCTCCTTACTGCACCGACTGTCACGGCAAGCACCGCACATTGTCTCATCTGGACGAAAGGGACAGAACTTACAGGTTGAATATCCCCCAGTTGTGCGGCAATTGTCATGGAAAGCTGGCCGGAAAGAAAGAAATTCCTTCACCCGGCGGTAATGTGCTCGTCGATTACTCCCAGAGCGTTCACGGGCAGGGATTGGTCAAGAAAGGACTTCTCCCCAGCGCTGTTTGCACAGACTGCCACGGGTCTCATTTCAACCTCCCCCACCAGGACGAACGATCGACTGTGAATCACAGAAATCTGCCTTCCACATGTGCCTCCTGCCACCGCGGGATCTACAAGCAGTATGCTGAAAGCGTGCATAATGCTATGACCGCCGGAGCGGACAAGAAGCTTCCCAACTGCGAAGACTGCCACTCAGCCCACAAAATTTCGCAAATCCAGAAGGACCGATTCATGAAAGAAGTAACTCATCAGTGTGGTTCCTGTCATGCGGATCTGGCTGAAACATATTCCAAAACCATCCACGGCAAAGCCTACACGCTCGGCTATCTCAAGGCGGCAAAGTGTTCAGACTGCCACGGAGCACATGACATCAGGAAAGTCGACGACCCTGATTCCCGCGTCGGCTTCAATAATGTGGTCGCCACCTGCCGCAACTGCCATCCTGATGCCACCAGAAAGTTCACCGGCTATCTCACCCACGCCACTCACCATGACAAGAAGAAATATCCTGCTCTCTATTTCACCTTCTGGGCCATGACTTTCCTACTTATCGGCGTTTTCGCCTTCTTTGGCCTCCACACCATCCTCTGGATTCCCCGTTCTTTCAAGAACATGATGGAGAAGAGAAAGAAAGAGAAAAAGAAGCAGATCAGATATTACATCGAGAGGTTTAAGCTCGAGTACCGCATACTCCACATCTTCGTCATCCTCAGCTTCATGATGCTCGCTCTGACCGGGATGATGCTCAAGTTTGCCAACATGTTCTGGGCTCAGGCCCTTGCCCGGATATTCGGAGGAGTGGAAAACGCAGCCATACTCCACAGGATTGGCGCTGCCATCACCTTCGGGTATTTCATATATCATCTTTTTTCTATGGTGAGGCACAAGCAAAAAACGAAAGTTTCGCTCCGCCAGATGGTTATGGGCAAGCGATCGCTCTGGTTCAACAAAAAAGACATCAAGGATTTTTTGGGCTCACTCAAGTGGTTTCTCGGCCTGGGGCCGCGGCCTGCCTACGGGCGCTGGACTTACTGGGAAAAATTTGATTATTTTGCCGTTTTCTGGGGAGTTGCCATCATCGGCTTTTCCGGCCTTGTACTCTGGTTTCCGGAATTCTTCACCATGTTCCTTCCCGGCTGGCTTATCAACGTGGCCATGATTGTCCACAGCGACGAGGCTCTGCTGGCCGTGGGATTCATCTTTACCATCCACTTCTTCAACACTCACCTCCGTCCGGAATCTTTTCCCTTAGATCCGGTCATATTTACCGGTATTGTGCCCCTCAGCGAATACAAGGAAGACAGGCCGGTTGAGTACTCCCACCTGAAGAACTCGGGCGAGTTGAAAAAGGTAGCCATCAGGAAAGATATTTCCCCCCGGAAAATGCTGCTCATCCAGGTCTTTGGCTACGGCTTGCTGGCTCTGGGAATAACAACGATAATTCTTATCATCTACAGCATGCTTTTCGGATACAAGTGACCCCCTCTACCTCTATTCTAACCTA
>JBHIDX010000063.1:0-11977 GCA_046760305.1 Candidatus Aminicenantales bacterium | reverse complement strand
GGTGGAATGCCCATGGCTGTTAATACATGAGAGGGTTCTAAAATACTTGAAGTGCAGGCAGAACCACTTGAGGCACAAACACCCTTGCCATCCAGCTTGAGAAGCATGGATTCCCCTTCCACGTATTTGATGCTCACATTGACGTTTCCGGGAAGCCTCTTTGTCGGATGGCCATTCAGCTGGGTGAGTTCTATCTTTTCCAGCAGGCCTTTTATCAGCCTATCTCGCAAAGTGATCAAACGAGGGCTTTCTTCTTCCATATTCTGAGCAGCTAACTCACAGGCCTCGCCAAAACCAACGATTCCTGCCACATTCTCCGTGCTTGCCCTCCGTCTATTTTCCTGTTCGCCACCGTATAGAAAGGGAACGATTTTAGTCCCTTTTCTGATGTAGAGCATACCTACTCCTTTGGGGCCATAAAGCTTATGGGCTGAGGCTGAAAGCAAATCTACATTCAGTTCATCAACCTTGATAGGGATGTGACCAAAGCTCTGGACAGCATCTGTATGGAAATATATTTCTTTTTCTCTGGCCATTCTGCCTATCTCAGCTACAGGTTCAATCGTTCCCACCTCATTGTTGGCATGCATGATGGAGATAAGAATGGTTTTATCTGTAATCGCTTTTTTAACATCTTCTGGGTCAACCAGCCCGTATTCATCCACCGGAAGGTAAGTCACTCTAAACCCTCTTTTTTCCATGAATTTGCAGGTATTGAGAACTGCATGGTGTTCTACAGAAGTGGTGATGATGTGATCCCCCTTACTCTGATTAGCCCAGGCTATCCCACAGATGGCAAAATTATCAGATTCTGTCCCTCCGCTGGTGAAAACAATCTCTTTTGGGGATTTTGCTCCAATCAATTCAGCAATCTTGCTTCGCGCCTCCTCCATCGCCTCCTTTGCTTCCTGGCCATAGGAATACAGAGTGGAAGCATTTCCGAAACGCTCGGAAAAATAGGGAAACATGGCTTTCACCACTTCAGGATGAACAGGAGTCGTCGCTGCATGATCTAAATATATCCTTTTTATCATCATCTCCTCCTTATGGATTCAACTTCGTGAACAGCAGCCAGGACCGGCTGTCGGAGGGCATACTGGACCTCCTTCGGAACCCCCAGAAGAGCCGATGGCAAAATTCCCAAACACCTGAATCATTTTCTTGTTGCCACACCTGGGGCAGACTGGCTTTAAACCTTTTTCTTTCTCTGAAATTGAGGCAAAGATTTCCACCTTTTCCTTACAATCAGGGCACAAATATTCATAGATAGGCATTATTAATTCCTCCTCATTTTAATCAATTTCCAATTCCTTTTTCAATTTTTTTAACATTAGTTTCCACTGCTTACTTTCGAGGCCTACAACACACTGTCCGTTTTTTCTTAGGAACAGCCTTGCTTTTAATCTGTTTTCGTCTCCTCCAGTAATATCTTTTGGAATAGATGCTACTGCTTTATAAAGCAAATTTTTGAACTCATCTTGGGGAGCACTTAGAGAATAATTAACCCATTTGCCGTCTTTCTTCTCTTCTACAAGACCAGAAAATTTCAGCTCTTTCAGATGCTTTGATATCTTGTATTGAGGCTCATCCAGGGCATCAACGATTTCACAAACACAGAGGTCAAGTCCAGAACGAACTAATAAATTTATTATTCTTAATCTAGTCTTATCGGAAAGTGCTTTGAAGATAAGTGCAAATTTATCCATTTCATATACTCATATGCCCATCTAGGCATTTATTGTAGTTAAGGAGCAGATTTTGTCAAGAGAATTTTTGTTTATTTATGTTTTATCGAAAATTTTTTTTCTGAATTTCAGGGCGACATTGACCAGGATGATAAGAACCGGCACCTCAAGGAGTGGTCCGATGACAGTAGCGAAGGCCTGGTTGGAGCTGATGCCAAAGATAGCAACAGCCACGGCAATAGCCAACTCAAAATCATTACTCGCCGCAGTAAATGATACGGCCGTTGTCTGGGGATAGCCGGCGCGCATCTTTTTGGCAACAAAGAAAGCCATGAACCACATGAAGAAAAAATAGATGACAAGAGGAATGGCGATGCGGACGACATCCAGAGGCCCTGTGATGATGTATTCGCCTTTCAAAGAGAACATGACGATAATGGTGAAGAGAAGGGCGATGAGGATGACGCCGATCATGTACTCGGGATGGTGGCGAAGAAAAAGAATCGCCAGCCCGAACATGACCAGCGGCCCCACGATCCAGTTCATTACAAGCGAGAAGGCCAAGAGTTTTTTATACTGGAAAACTCTTCCCATCTCTTCATATTTTACCTTAGTCAGAGGCGGGTACATCATCAAGATGAGCCCTACAGCACAATCTTAATATGCGCAACTGATGAGAGAGTCGTGTTTAAAATTTCTTTTTACGGAGGAGAGAGATTATCTTGAAAAAGGCTTTAGAATATCCTTAAATATCTCTTATTAAGATTTACTAAGAATACTCACATTTCTTCATTAATTCATTCTTTGATTTCATCTATTGAAGGTATACGTCCGTAGCATTTTACTTCGTCATTAATAATTAATCTAGGAGTTTTCTTTGTTAGCTGCAATTTTTTTTGACATTTTTTATTTCTAAAGTCTTTTTGACCTTCCTTATATTTTTACTGATACACCTTTCCAGATTTCTTAAGTCTTTTTTTATCTCAGGACTTTTCTTTAAATCCCCGCCTAAAAATTCTTCAAATATGGCTGATAATGTTTTTTTTATTCTCTCTGGAATGGAATAAATAATCCATCTTCCATCTCTGGTATCTTCAACAAGCCCAGCAGATTTAAGAAACCGGAGCTGGTGGGAAATCCTCGATTGTTCCATCTTGAGGATAAAAATGAGCTCACCGACACAGAGGTCCTGTCTGAGGAGTAGCATCAATATTCGAAGGCGTGTCGGGTCTGATAGAGCTTTGAAGATTTCAATCGCTTCTTTCATTTTATACCTTGCACATTATCATAAATTTCTTTTAATTTCTTTTACAAGCCTTTTCTAGCTTTGTTTCTTTCAGTCTGGGACAAAAACACTAGGGACATCATATCCCGAGGCTTTCAATAATCCCAGTAATTCTTTCTTTTTTTCGGCATGTTCGCCAGAAAATATTTCTGTACATTTCATTATACTTATCTCCTCTTCTGACAGCTTTACTGCGAAAGCAAGACAGGTTAATTCCCCACACTTTTTGCAGTTTGTTCCTGGAAGCAGTTTGTAGATATCCAGTGCAGCAAGTTTCTCCCTTCTCTCGAAACAAGGCTCAATTGTATCTCTATTTGCATGACAGTAGTTTATTTTATTTTTTATCCATTCAATCGTTTCATGAGCATCTTTTTCATTCAATATTTTTCCCGCCGCTATTTTATTGGGATGAAGTGTGATAAGACGGCCTTCTTTTTTTATGGTCAGCGTTTTTCCGCCTGGATTGTAAATTGCCCCTTTTAATATTGCGTTCAAATAAGGAAAAATACCCGAGATGTTTCTATCGAAATAAGCAATGAATCTTATCTTTTCAGGATTCGCAAGACAGGGCATAATATGGCTGATTTTTATATCCACTATAGAGGGAGGATAATTCACTTACTATTCCCAACAAGGATGGTTAAAAGAGGCGCTTGGTAGCGGGGGGTGGATTTGAACCACCGACCTCCGGGTTATGAGCCCGACGAGCTACCAGACTGCTCTACCCCGCAACTCAAGACAATTTATATCAAATCTGCCTTTTTTTGTCAAAGTTTCGAAATTTCCAAAATTTCTTGACATGTAATTGATACTATCAATATAATGAGAAACTTAAAAAAATGAGCTACGTGCTTTTTTTTCTTTTCTCAATAATTTGCGTAGGCGCGGTTCTGGGCATGATCATCTCCAAAAATCAGGTTTACAGCGCTCTTTTCCTCGTTCTTGCTTTTGCTGTCATGGGAGGTATATTTGCCCTCCTTGAAGCTCCGTTTATCGCTGTTGTTCAGATTATCATCTATGCCGGAGCAATAATGGTTCTCTTTATATTCGTCATCATGATGATAAACCTGAAGGAAGGCATTTCACCTGAGAAAAAAAAATGGACCCTCTACCTTTCAGCCTCCCTGGCTTTTGTGCTTGTAATCGAGCTCATTTTTGCAGTGAAAGGCTCCTTCCAGGCGCTAAGCAAAGCCGGCTTTGAAAAAATATCTTCTCCGGCTGAACTGGGGAAGCTCCTTTTTACGAAATATCTATACCCTTTTGAAATAACCTCGATTCTAATCATCGCTGCTCTGGTAGGAGCAATCGTTCTTATCAAGAAAAAAGGAGAAGAATGATACCAGGAAGCTATTTCTTCATACTGAGCATAATTCTCTTTATTCTGGGCATCATCGGTTTCCTTGTAAAAAAGGACCTTATTACCATGTTCATGGCTGTTGAGATCATGCTTAATGCCGCTAACCTGGCTTTTCTTACCCTGGCCCGAAGCCTCCGTTCTCCTGACGGTCAGGTGATAGTCTTTTTTGTTATCACCGTTGCAGCAGCAGAGGCAGCAGTGGGACTGGCCATTATCCTCCTCATTTTCAGGCAAAAAAAGACGATAAAATCAGAAGACATTTCACTGATGAAAGGATGAGATGACCGAATATTTCTGGCTTATTCCGCTTTTTCCTGCTCTGAGCACTCTTATTCTTGCTATCTTTGGAAGATACCTAACAAAAAAATACATCTCTTTTCAGGCCTGTTTCTGTGTTTTTATTTCTTTTATTGTGGCCGTTATTTCTTTTATCGGTCTTCTCCACACAGGACATGAACAGTATCCGCTCCTGAAGAATCTCTTTACCTGGATTTCTTCCGGAAGTTTCCAGGTTAATTTCTCCCTTCAATTTGATCCGCTCTCAGCAGTTATGGCACTTGTGGTTACTGGCGTCGGCTTTCTAATCCACGTTTACTCAGTCGGCTATATGGCAGAAGACAAAGGCTTTGCCCGCTATTTTACCTACCTCAACCTCTTCACCTTTGCTATGCTCCTCCTGGTAATGGCCTCGAATATAGTTCTTATGTTTGTCGGCTGGGAAGGAGTCGGACTCTGTTCTTATTTATTGATTGGTTTCTGGTTTGAAAAACACACTGCCTCTGCGGCGGGGAAAAAAGCATTTATCACCACCAGAATCGGTGACCTGGGGTTTCTGCTTGGCATTTTCTTTATCCTTGTAAATATTGGAAGTGGTGAATTCACGGTCATAAATAAAGCAATCTCTGGTGGTATTCTTTCTCAGGGACTGGTGACTTTAATTGCCCTCCTGCTCTTCATGGGAGCAGTGGGAAAGTCAGCTCAAATTCCCCTCTATGTCTGGCTTCCAGATGCGATGGAAGGCCCCACTCCAGTGAGCGCCCTTATCCATGCTGCTACCATGGTTACAGCCGGAGTTTATATGGTCAGCCGCATGAATTTCCTCTACAGCTCTTCAACTGCCGCCTCACAGGTGGTGGCAACTATCGGAGCGCTCACCGCTGTTTACGCTGCAACTATGGCCCTTACCCAGAATGACATCAAGCGCGTCCTCGCTTACTCCACCATATCACAGATAGGATACATGTTCATCGGATGCGGTGTCGGCGCATACGCAGCCGGAATGTTTCACCTCTACACCCATGCTTTCTTTAAAAGCCTTCTCTTCCTGGCTGCAGGAAGTGTGATGCACGCTCTCTCCGGTGAGTTGAACATGAAAAAAATGGGTGGTCTTAAAAAATACCTCCCCCTCACCTACCCTACTTTTCTCGTGGGAGCAATTGCTATTGCTGGTATCCCCTTTTTCTCCGGTTTTTTCTCCAAGGATGCTATACTCACCTCAGCCTTTGCCCGGCAGCAATACTTTATCTGGGCTCTGGGCATTCTGGGGGCAGTGCTTACAGCCTTCTACATGTTCAGGCTTATCTTCCTCACCTTCCACGGCGAACCTCGCATGTCCGAGGAAGTTCGAAGCCACATCCATGAATCTCCTCCGGTGATGACAGTTCCCCTTGTCATCCTCGCTTTTTTCTCGGTCGTGGCCGGCTACGTTGGAGTGCCGGTTGTCTTTGGCAAGAACCTCAACGTGTTCGATAGATTCCTTGAGCCTGTGATAAAGGCCGCTCACATACCGCATCTCAGCCTGGAAACAGAGTGGCTGGTGATTCTCGTTTCTGTTGTTGTGGCGTTGTTCGGGATCTATATTGCTTATGCTTTTTACATAAAAAAACCGCAGATTCCAGAAAACCTGGTTAAAAGATTCCCCGGTACTTACAGGCTTCTCTACAATAAATATTACGTGGATGAGATGTATAATGCTGCTTTTGTCCAGCCGCTTGTAAGAGGGTCTGAGGTGATATACGACAGGTTTGACCTGAAAGTCATCGATGGAGCTGTGAACGGTTCAGCTTCGGTGACCGGTCTTACGGGGAAAATCCTGAGCTATATCCAGACAGGACTGGTTAAAGATTATGCCCTTGTATTCCTTCTGGGAGTGATAATCATTCTAGGATACTTGCTGTTTTAAAATGAATATCCCGATTATAAGCATCATTACTTTTCTCCCCCTGGCCGGAGCAATTCTACTTATCTTGATAAACCGCACCCGGGAGAAGCTGCTGCGCTCCCTGGCTTTTAGCATTTCCCTTGTAAATTTCCTCATCTCCATTTTCCTCATCCTCAATTTTAGCTTGAGTAACCCCAGCCCACAATTTGTGGAAAAGGGTCTGTGGCTCGGTTATGGTATAAACTACCACGTAGGGATTGACGGCATAAGCATTTTTCTCGTCCTCCTCACAACCTTCCTTATGCCAATTGCCATTCTCTCTTCCTGGACATACATCAAGGATAAAGTAAAAGAGTATCATATTTTCATACTCATCTTGGAGACAGGTATCATCGGGGTGTTTGTCTCTCTCAATCTTTTTCTCTTCTATGTATTCTGGGAAGCAATGCTCATACCCATGTATTTTCTTATCGGCATCTGGGGAGGAAGACGTCGTATCTATGCCACCATCAAATTCGTCCTTTTTACCATGCTCGGAAGCCTTCTCATGCTGGTCGCCATTTTTGCTCTCTATTCGCTCTATTTTAAGGCCACCGGTACCTATTCTTTCAATATATTCGACCTTTATAACCTTATTCTCAATCCAAAACTTCAGCTCTGGCTCTTCCTGGCATTTGCGCTTTCTTTTGCCATCAAAGTGCCCATGTTTCCCTTCCATACCTGGCTCCCTGACGCCCATGTCGAAGCTCCTACTGCAGGCTCTGTTATTCTGGCTGCTGTACTGTTGAAAATGGGAGTCTATGGTTTTCTCCGCTTTGCCCTTCCCTTCTTTCCTGATGCCCTTCAGAGATTACTCCCTCTTCTGGCTGTGCTCAGCCTGATTGGTATTATCTACGGCGGATGCATGGCGCTTATCCAGAAAGATGTTAAATCACTGGTAGCCTATTCCAGTGTAAGCCATATGGGGCTCATTATGCTTGCTGTCTTTGCTCTCAATTTAGAAGCGATGGAAGGTGCTATCTATCAGATGCTTAACCATGGTCTGAGTACAGGAGCGCTGTTTCTGATTGTGGGAATTCTCTACGAGAGAGCGCACACACGTCTTATTAAAAACTTTGGAGGGGTAAGCAGCCAGATGCCGGTTTTTTCTGCCTTTTTTCTTATCTGCATGCTCTCCTCAGTGGGACTTCCCGGTCTCAACGGTTTTGTGGGTGAAATACTCTGTCTCTTCGGCATTTTCAAGACAAACAAAATCTTTGCCATTCTCGGCATACTGACTGTAATCCTCTCTGCCGCCTACCTGCTGTGGATGTTTCAAAGGGTGATGCAGGGCCCGATTACTAACGAAAAAATTAGAGGTTTCAGAGATGTTAACAAGAGAGAGGTTGCCTACCTGGTTCCGATTGTTATCATGATGTTCTGGATGGGCGTTTATCCCAAACCTTTCCTGAAAAGGATGGATGCTTCGGTAAACAGGCTCCTCAACCTGGTCAACCAGAAAAAAGAGGTATTCGTTCAGAAGGAAAAAAGCAGAAACATTCGCTATTTTATTAAAGACGTTTTGAACGAAGGAAATACCGAAAGGAAAACAGGCAGTAATGAATAGCATCTTTGCTCTTTTGCCTTTACTGTTCATAGTTTTTGCAGCTCTTCTTACGCTTCTGCTCGAAGTTTTCATTAAAAAAGAGAATAAAAACTATCTTGCTTATATATCGCTTCTTTTTCTCATAGTCCTTGGGTTTATTTATGTCACCTTCTGGAAAAGAGGCTACACATATTTTAACGGAAACCTTACCCTCGATAAATTTGCTCTCTTCTTTTCTTTTATATTTTCTGTAATAGCGGCTTTCGTGATCCTGATTTCAATGAGATACATCCAGCTTCAGAATACAAATCACGGCGAGTATTACTCACTAATCCTCCTCGCTCTCTCTGGTATGATAATCATGGTTTCCACCTCTGATTTGATTGTTATCTTCCTGGGACTGGAGGTGCTTTCTATCTCAAGCTATGCCCTGGCAGGTTTAAAGAGAAACGACCTCAAATCTTCGGAGGCAGCCTTAAAATATTTCCTTCTCGGGAGTTTTGCCAGTGCCTTCTTTGTCTACGGTCTGGCACTCATTTTTGGAGTCACAAAATCCACTTCTATCAAAGCAGTCATCGATTATTACCGTTCAACCCCAGAGATAAGCCTCCTTGCTCCCGTTGGTCTTGCACTGGTCATAATCGGATTCGGATTTAAGATTGCAGTTGTTCCTTTTCATATGTGGACGCCAGATGTGTATGAAGGAGCACCGACTCCTGTAACCGCCTTTTTCTCAGTCGGACCTAAAGCAGTGGGCTTTGCTGCCCTTCTAAGAGTTCTTATCTCCTACTGGAAAGTTGCGCTCGACTCGCAGGCAATATTCTGGAGCCTCTGGGTAATCAGTGCTCTTACTATGATTGTGGGAAATCTAATTGCTCTACGGCAGAGGAATGTGAAGAGAATTCTTGCTTATTCCAGCATCGCCCATGCAGGCTACATTATGGTCGCTGTTCTCTCCCAGGATAACTTCAGTCTCCTTTTTTATATCACTGCTTACCTGTTCATGAATCTAGGCGCTTTCTCCGCTGTGATTGCTTTGGGCAAAAAAGATAACGAACACCTTGACCTTGAAGATTATGCGGGGATCGGCTTTAAGTATCCCTGGATTGGAGCCACCTTTTCTGTTTTCCTTATTTCTCTGGCAGGATTCCCCCCCACAGCAGGCTTCCTGGCTAAATTTTACGTCTTCAGCTCAGCAGTAAGGGAAGGACTTGTCTCCCTGGTTATCATCGGCGTACTTGCCAGTCTCGTCTCTGTTTTTTATTACTTGAGAATTGTGGTCTACATGTACATGAGAGAGCCCACGAGAGAGGTAAGTGCAGCTCTTGATAATCCTGCCCTATATCTTGTCCTTTTCCTCTGTTTTTATGGTGTCCTTCAGCTCGGGATTTTCCCGGGTAATATTCTCCTCGTTATCAGAGAGGTCGTAAGCTCTTTCGCCTTTTAGGGCTGGAGCAGGTCGTAAGCCGAATTCTGTTCCTGCTTGAAAAGCTGAGAGCTCAGTTTTTTATCGAGCAGGGGTGGTTATTTATCTCACGCGACCTACCCGCCCCATGAGACGGGCCATCCCATATGGGGCCTATTCGGTCTTGCTCCGGATGGGGTTTACCAAGCTCCTGATGTCACCACCAGGACGGTGAGCTCTTACCTCACCTTTTCACCCTTACCCGCTGAGCCGGCGATGAAGCCTCTCTCAGAAGGTGGTATGTTTTCTGTGGCACTTTCCTCCGATCACTCGGAGTCGCTGTTAGCGACCATCCTGCCCTCTGGAGTTCGGACTTTCCTCCCTTCTCTTCGCTCTGGGCGAGTGAAGGGCAACCACCTCGCCTGCTCCAGCCTTTATTTTTATACCATACTGCTCTAACTTTTTGTAGAGGTTGCTACGCGGCGTGTCAATTTTTCGAGCCGTTTGAGAGATATTCCAGTCGTTCTCTTCTAGCTTGGCCATGATAAATTTTTTTTCTGCTAAATCCTTAAACTCTTTGAGTGTTCTTACTTTCTCTGCTTCAGGTAAGTAAGCAGAAAATTCTCCTCTGATACTTTTCGGGAGGTCCTTTCTTTCGATCACATCAGAGTCTGTCATAATGAGCAGGCGCTCGACAACGTTTTTGAGTTCCCTGACATTTCCCTTCCAGGGGAAATTCATGAAAGCAGCCATAGCATCATCTGAGAATTTTTTCATTCTGAAATTATTCTCCTCGGCAAAGGTCTTGGTGAAGTACTCAACAAGAAGGGGGATATCTTCCTTTTTTTCCCGTAAGGGTGGAGAATGAAGGGGGACCACATTTAAACGAAAAAAAAGGTCATCACGAAAGATACCTTTCTCGATTTCTTTTCTTAAATCCTTGTTGGTGGCAGCAATAATCCGAACATCAACTTTATTTATTCTGTTCGAACCCACTCGCTGAATCTCACCTTCCTCCAGCACTCTCAGGACTTTTGACTGCGTTTTGAGGCTCATGTCTCCCACCTCATCCAGGAATATCGTCCCGCCGTTAGCCTCTTCAAACTTGCCTGTTTTTCTCTCTGTAGCGCCTGTAAAAGCACCTTTCTCATGCCCGAAAAGCTCGCTTTCAATAAGCTCCTCAGGTATGGCTGCGCAGTTTACCTGAACAAACTTCTCTTCCGCCCTCAAGCTGTGATTGTGTATAGCTCGAGCGATAAGCTCTTTACCTGTTCCGCTTTCTCCGGAGATGAGAACCGTGGCATTTGTTGGTGCTGCTTTCAGTATTTCTTTCCAGAGTTTTTTCATCAGAGGATGATTCCCTACAAGCTCATACCTTTTTTCTGCTTTTCTCCTCAGGTCCAGACATTCCTGTCGGAGCTTGTTCTGGCTGAGTGCGTTTCTGATACTGAGAAGGACTCTTTCACGCTGAAGAGGCTTTTCGAGAAAATCAAATGCTCCAAGCTTTGTTGATTCGACAGCAGTCTGGATTACTCCATGTCCGGAAATCATGATTACTTCAGGTGAATAAGGTCGTTTCTTTATTTCTTTCAGCACTTCCAGACCATCTACTCCTGGAAGCTTGACATCAAGAAGAACAAGGTCAAGAGCTGGTGTCTCTTCTATTACCTCCAGTGCTTCTTCTCCGTTCTCAGCCTCAAAGAATATGTAGTTTTCATATTCCAGAATCATCCTCAGTGTTTTTCGAATGTTCTCTTCGTCGTCTACAACGAGAATTTTTGCTCTGGGATTACTCCTCATTTTTGCATCCTTTTACGCCCAGATTTTAGCATACTTCGAATAAAAGAGCGAGGAGGGATAGAAACTCAATTAACCTGAACTATAAGTTCGAAAATGCACATCTCAGTCGGCTTACGTTCTTGCAGGAAGCATCTCTTTTTCCGTAATAATTATAAGAAGGCTATGAGAGTATCGTTATAATATTATAAGAGTTATAAGAGAATAAGAGAATAAGAGTAAGAGAATAAGAAGTAAGAGTATAAGAGGGGACAGGTAAGAGTATAAGAGGGTAAGAGTATAGCCTATAAGCCTAGGGAAGCTATAAGAGGGGACGGGCCTCACTAATTTCAGTATTATCAGTAAGATAGATGCAAATAAGAAGCCGATTTTATGCCTTAGACTTCATTTTTGGGGTCAAAATTGGGCTTTAAGGATTTTCTTAAAATCACTTCAAGTTTAAAATTGATTTTTGCCCTTAAAAATCGCGTTTAAGGCCTTTTTTAGGGGTAAAATATTAGGTAATTTGTTGATTATAAATAAATTGCTGCGGCCCGTCCCCTTTCTTTTTCTTTCTTTCTTCTTCCTTTTAATATTATGCTTGATTATCACGGAAAAAAGATGCTTACGTTCTTGCATTTCAGATTGATAAACGAGAAATTATCTATTAAGATAATTTATATGCCCCGAAGCGCATGGAAAAGAAGGCTTTTATCAGTTTTT
>JBHIDX010000062.1:0-12777 GCA_046760305.1 Candidatus Aminicenantales bacterium | reverse complement strand
TTCTGGTTTGTAACAAAGAGATTGCTTCGCTCCCTCTGGTCGCTCGCAAAGACGGGATGGTGTCATTGCCAGGTACGAAGTGCCGTGGCAATCCCATGCACTGGCGGATATGATGAGATTACCACGCCCTTTCAGGGCTCGCAACGACGGGTTGCTTCGCTACGCTCGCATACATTTTCGAGATAAGCTAATGAAAAAAGAGGAAGAGTTTCTCGAGAGTGATTTCCTTGCTTTCTTCATCCAGAAACTCCCCAAGGGCACCAAGACGAGCTTTTTCCACCACAAGCTCAAAACGTCCTTCTCTCTCCCTCACAAACTTTGAGTACTCCCCAAGCCTTTCCCTGTCTGTCCATTCCACCGGAAGGCGAACAAAAAGATAATTCTTTCTCAACTCCTGGAGATTCTCCTGAATGAGAATGGTTCCCTTCTTTATGATAATCACCTCATCCGCTATCTTTTCCACTTCTGCTATAAGATGAGAACTCAGGAAAAGCGACGCTCCCCTCCCCTTGAGAAAAACAAAAAGTTCGCGCACCTTTTTGATTGAAATCGGGTCAAGTGAATAAAATGGCTCATCCACGACGAGAAAATCAGGAGAAATGACCAGGCTCTGCAGGTAGGAAAACTTTTTCCTGTTCCCGAGCGAGTAGGTGTGAACTTTCCTTGAAAGCTGCTCGATATCAAAGGCGAGTCTCTCACTCATGTCATCAATCTCTCTCCTCAGTCTCTCTTCCGGGATACCGAATAGCTTAGCTGTGTAAAGGAGAATTTCCTCTCCCTCAAGCCAGTTGAAAAACTCAGGATATTCAGGCACATATCCTGTTTTTCCCCTTTCAACCTCCACTCTCCCTGAATCGCACCTGAGAAATCCGAGCACGCACTTTATGGCAGTTGTTTTGCCTGCACCATTCTCCCCCAGAAAACAGGTGATTGCCCCTTTTCTTACATAAAAATCTGCTCCTTTAAGCGCCTCCACTTTCCCGTAATTCTTTGAAAGCCCATCCGCTCTTAAACAGAATTCGCTCATTTTCTAAGCAGCTCAACCTTTCTGTTGACTAAAAATTGAAACACAAAACACACCAAAATGAGGAATGCTATCTCCAGGCTGAAGATAATAAACTTCTCTGAAATGACGAAGTTAGGATAGACGATAAGCATGCCCATAAATTTAATTCGGGATGCAATATCAGTAAATTTGCCGGTGTCAAGAATATCAATAAGCCCTGAAGCACGCATCCCTGCGAATAAAATCCAGAGGAAAACCAAGGCCTGGCCGATAATTACTATCACCACATTTGCCCCGCTCCTGAAAAAATAACTCAATAATATTCCGAGCAGCGCATAATATATTCCCACCAGGAGAGCGATTAAAAAGCGATGAAAATACGCTGGAAGAAATGCTTCACTCACAAGCCCGTAAACGAGGAAGGCCAGAAAAAAAACGACGATTGGCGCTGAACAGAAGCTAATAAGAGCCAGGTTCTTCTCCAGCAGGTATTTCCTGAATCCTCCGCCGAGAAAAAGAACATTCTCAAGGCTTCCTTTATCAATTTCATCTCTGACCATCCCCTGAGATAAAAAAAGAAAAAGATGAGGAAAAAAATAAAGAAAAAACCAGATTGATACCTCATATGAATCTCTGATCCAGACGATGAGGATAAAAATAAAGAAGCCTGTAATAAGAAAAAGGTTTACCTTCGAGAAGAGAAGCTTTTTCCAGGAAATGAAAATACTTATTTTCGAGCTAGTTTTAACAGGCATTCTTTTGCCCTTTCCCTTCTGATGAAAAAGTCCTCATAATAATCATCCCTGTAAACAACCTTTTTCCCGGAAAGTATCAGCATGTATGGTTCAAGGTCAACTCCGAACTTCCTGTAAAGTTCGCCCTTTGGGTCATAAACCACAGGCCGATAAAAAACATGCTTTTCAAGAAACCTCCTCAGCTCTCTCTTTGAATCTCTGGAGATGCCCACAATGTGCACAGGAAGCTCGTTTTTGTCGATAAAATACCTCATCTCAAAGAGCTCATCCCAGCAAACAGCACAGTCGGTTGTAAAAAAAACAAGAACAACAAGACCTTCTTTTTCCTCGATTGCATCCTCAAGCGAAGAGTACAACTTCACCTCTTTTTCCCTGGCGTTAAGCCAGAGGAGAAGAATAACCACAAGATAAACGCATATCCACCTTAAATAACGCCTCTCAATCACCTTTTTTCTCACTGTTTAAAGAATATATTTTGAGTGAACTTTGAGTATCGATACCGTAGATTGAACTTCCCTTAACACAGAAAAGATGAAGCCTCTCGGGCAGCTCAACAACTCCCTTTATTTTTCCCTCCAGATTGACTATTATCAGCCGCTTACCAGGAATGAGATCTTTTTCTTCTCTTGAAAACTCCATTTCAAGAAAGAAAAATTTTCCCTCGTCCATAACTCCCCACCAGCAAAAACCACGAATTTCCTTTCGCCTGTCAGGTTTGGTGGGAACGGCAATCTTTTTCAAGGAATATTCCTTACCGACCTCTATTCTCTTTTCGAGCTCTCCGTTATTTCGGAAAAAATATATGTTCCGCTCATTAAACCTCTTTACCACATAAAAGCTCTCCTTTCTGTTTCTTTCCACTACTACCTGATTGGCAAAGACATCGTAGACCGAATCCCCGGAGCAGAATGAATCCAGGCTCTCCCAGAGAAGTTCACCACCGCGGTTAAAGCAGTGGAGAATTTTTTGCCTTTTAAATGAAGTGAGCGGAAGATGAGAGACCAGGATTCTGTCCGCATTGAGGACAAGAATATTTTGAGGGAAAAAATCCACTTTAAACCCGAAGAGATAATTCCCCTCCCGGTCCACAACCTGGATTCTCCTGTTCATTTTATCAGCAACATAGATTCTCCCCTCAAAGAAATCAATATCGCTCGGATAAGAAAACTCCCCAGGTCCCCTGCCCCTTCTACCGATAGAATACCTGAAATTGCCCCTGGCGCTGAAAACCTTTATTTCACTCTCCTTTGAGTCAAGAACAAATATTTCATTCCCTGCGAAGAGAATGTCTGCGGGAAGCGAGAAATATGAGTATTCACTCTTATCTTTGCTTATTTTCATTTCTGTGGCCTTAATCACTCTTACCGCCTTGAAGTGCTGGGAAGAATTATCTTTGCCGTAAGAATAAGAAACAGTTGCGAGGAGAATAATTTGGATAAAAACCGAGAACACAAAAAATTTCTTTCTCATTACATCCCTCCCTTAAATAAGGAGTAGTAGAGGCCCTCAACACAGAGGGCCCCACTCAATTCTTCTGTGCGGCCGCGACAAGGCACAAAAAGAGCATATAATCACATATGGTAAGCATAAGGGTTTGTCTGATAATCCCCTGACCCGAGGTAAGGGCCCGATGCCTGCATCTCTCGTACTGATTGTAGCATTTGTCTACGTCTGCACGTAAAAGGTTAGCGGAAAAGAAAATCACAGAGAAAAAAAGGACAACCACCAGGGATGAAGCTACTGCCTTTTTCATCTCGCACCTCCTTTCGCCTTGAAAAATAGCGAATTTCATGCCAGAAAAAAGGAAGGAGAGGAGAATCAGAGGAAAAAATTTAAAAGATGAGAAAAAAGAAGGCAAAACAGTAAATCTCAGTTTACTTATTTGACCTCAAGGAGGAGAAAAAAGTGGATTCCTGTTTACATCGGGGTCAGGTCTTACATTCCAACATTGGTATTTTAATGCCCTTTTTGCGGGCGAAATCAACGGCTTCCTCATAGCCTGCATCAGCGTGGCGGGCCACTCCAAGTCCTGGGTCAACAGTAAGCACCCGCTCAAGCCGCTTCTCGGTCGTATCCTGACCATCAGCAACTATTACCATCCCGGCATGGATTGAAAGCCCGATTCCCACCCCACCTCCGTGGTGCACCGAAACCCAGGAAGCACCGCTCACCGCGTTGAGCAGGGCGTTGAGAATCGGCCAGTCAGCTATGGCATCAGAGCCGTCCTTCATGCCCTCAGTTTCCCGGTTGGGAGAGGCAACCGAGCCTGTGTCGAGATGGTCGCGGCCGATTACAATCGGTGCTGATATTTTTCCCTTCTTCACCAGATGATTTATCCTCAGCCCGAATTCTGCCCGCTCACCGTAGCCAAGCCAGCAGATTCTCGCCGGCAGCCCCTGAAACTTAACCTTTTTCTGTGCTTTCCTAATCCAGCGCTCAAGCGCTTCATCCTCAGGGAATAACTCGAGCACCTCCTCATCAGTGACGTATATGTCTTCCGGATTTCCTGAGAGCGCTGCCCAGCGGAAAGGGCCCTTGCCGTAGCAGAAAAGAGGCCTGATGTACTCGGAGACAAATCCGGGGATATCAAATGCGTTCTCAACACCTGCTTTCTGAGCCTGGCCGCGGATATTGTTGCCGTAGTCGAATGCTTTTGCGCCCCTTTTCTGGAGCTCGAGCATGGCTCCAACATGAATGGCCATCGATTCATAGGCTCTCTTTTTGTATTCCTCAGGGTTTTTCCTCCGCAGTTCCAGTGCCTCGGGATAGGGAATACCATGAGGCACATATCCGTTGAGTTCGTCGTGGGCAGATGTCTGGTCTGTGAGCACATCAGGAGTAATGCCGCGCCTGACAAATTCCGGTAAAATATCCGCTGCATTCCCGAGCAGGGCAATAGAAAGCGGTTGGCCTTTTTCCCTGGCCTCTGTGGCAAGCTTCAGCGCTTCATCGAGGCTTTGAGTCATGGTATCAACATAGGCTGTGTCGAGCCTCCTCTTTATCCGCGCCTCATCAACCTCGACCACAATGGCAACTCCCTCATTCATGGTGATGGCCAGAGGCTGAGCACCTCCCATGCCGCCCAGCCCGGCAGAGAGCACAAGTTTCCCTTTGAGCGAGCCGCCGAAGTGGGTGCGGGCCACAGCAGCCAGGGTTTCATACGTTCCCTGGAGAATTCCCTGGGTGCCGATGTAAATCCAGCTCCCTGCTGTCATCTGACCGTACATGGTGAGGCCCATTGCCTCCAGGCGGCGGAACTCGTCCCAGGAAGCCCAGCGGGGAACAAGGAGGGCGTTGGCAATCAGAACGCGCGGCGCCTCGGTGTGGGTCTTGAAAACAGCCACAGGCTTTCCAGACTGGACGATCAGCGTCTCGTCGTTTTCGAGCTGTTTCAGGCTCTCCACGATTGCCTGGAAGCACTCCCAGTTGCGGGCAGCTTTGCCTGTGCCGCCGTAGACGATGAGCTCCTCGGGCTTTTCAGCAACTTCAGGGTCGAGGTTATTCATCATCATCCGCAGCGCACCCTCCTGGGACCAGCCCTTTGTGTTGAGGGTGGTGCCGCGGGGAGCCTTTACTGGCCTGTATTCATATTTTTTCTTTTCACTTAATCCTTTCTCAACAGCCATTCTTCCCCCTTTCCCTTTTTTTACTTTGGCTAACATATGTTCCATTTATATCCTTTCTTAGTTTGGCTAACATATATGGTTGATAAAAAAGTAATTAGACTCATTTTACACCCGTTTTTTATGCTTAAAACGCTCTTTTTGACATAAAAAATGTGTGAATAAGAATACGCTTATGTAAAGCGTCTTTAAAAGGAGCGGATCGAATGGCCAATATCCACTGCTCATATAGACTTTCATGTTTTCAGAGGTTTGATGATATCACACAGCGTGTGTATTGTAAAAACTTTCCCCGGGTGCTGGAATGCAGTACCTGAGCCCTTCAATCGAGCAGAGAGTGGCAAACCCATGGATTTCATTTTTACATAAAATGTGGAAAACCACATCTTCTTCCCTGTTTTTTCGCTAAGATTTTTCTACAGGTGCTGGAATGCAGTACCTGAGCCCTTCAAGGCATCAACGGGAATTTGTTCAGCCTCTCCAGTGTCCTTTCCTTGCCGATGAGTTCGAGGACCTCGAATATCCCGGGGCTGACCGGCATGCCGAGCACAAGCATGCGCACCGCATGAATGAGAAGAGCTGCCTTCACCCCCTCTTTCTCGGCCCTGGCGCGAACGACCTTTTCCACGCTTTCCGCTCTAAAATCATCCAACTTTGAAAAATCATCCCTCAGCGCTTTGAGAATCTCCTTCAGCCGTGGGTCCTGGAGATACTTCTCTACCCCCTCAGGGTCGAGCTCATACTCATCGGAGAGAAAAGGCCGGGACCTCCCGCCAAAATCCCTCACAGTGCGTGCCCTCTGCTTCATGAGGTCGATGAGCTTCAGAAACCACTCTTTCCTCTCTCCCTCAAGATTCTCCTGCCAGAGGCCCACCCTTTTCAACTCCTCGGTTACGTAAGGCCTTAGCTCTTGGGCCGACATGAAAGATATCAGGCGGCTGTTAAGCCGCTCGAGCTTCTCCAGGTCAAAGAGCGGACTTCCCTTGCTCACTTTTTCGAGGGAAAACGCCTGGACCATCTCCTCAACAGAGTAGATTCGCGCCTCCTCCCCTGGCGACCAGCTCATTTGAGCCAGGAAATTGAAGAGCGCAAGCGGGAAATATCCCTTGTCCCTGAAGCTCAGCACCGAGGTCTCGCCGTGCCTCTTACTCAGCTTCTTCCTGTCTTTTCCCACAATCAGAGCAAGGTGGGCAAATTGAGGCGGCTGCACTCCAAAAGCACGGTAGAGCATTATCTGCTTGGGCGTGTTTGAGATGTGGTCGTCACCGCGGATAACATGTGTGATTCTGGCCTCGATGTCGTCAACCACGACTGAGAGGTGGTAAGTGGGCAGCCCGTCTCTCCGCAGCAGGACAAAGTCTTCGATGTTTCGGTTCTCGACCTCGATCCGGCCGTGAATCAGGTCTTTAAATTCCGTTGAGCCTTCAGGAACAAGGAAGCGCACAGCTTTCAGCCTTCCCTCCCTGATGAATTTTGTTCTCTCCTTTTCAGAAAGGGAAAGACAGAAGCGGTCGTAATCCCAGTATTCGCCCCTGGACTTCGCTTCCTGCTTTCTCTTTTTTATGTCTTCAGGAGGACAGAAACAGTAGTAAGCTGAGCCTCTTCTCACAAGCTCCTCTGCTTTCCTCCTGTAAACATCAAGCCTTTGGGACTGGAAGAAAGGGCCTTCATCCCACTCGAGCCCTAGCCACTTAAGCCCCTCGATAATTCCCCTCGTCATCTCCTCTGAGGAGCGGGCTGTATCCGTGTCTTCGATGCGCAGGATGAATTTCCCGTCATGGTGGCGGGCAAAAAGCCAGTTGAAAAGCGCTGTTCGCGCAGCTCCCACATGAAGATGCCCTGTGGGACTGGGCGCGAACCTGACTCGAACTACCTCATCAGTCATTCAACCTGTCCTCAAAAATGGGGTCAGGTCTTGAATTATAACATAATAAAAGACTTTGTCCCAAAGTGACGGGATTTCGAATTTCGTCCACGTTTAACCCTTCTCCCTTTCTCGCTTTTAAAAATGTTGGAATGTAAGACCTGACCCCTTTTTTAAAAAAAGGTGGATTTCAGGCACTAATTTATTTATAATAAGGCAAAAAGAAAACGGGAGAGCAGTGGTCAAAGGGAATATCTTAATCATCAATAAAAATCCACAGCAAAGGGAGCTTATTGCCCGTATCTGCCGCGAAATCAGCTCTTCAGTCAGTACCGCTGAATCAGTCGAAGAGGCTATTTCGCTCATCGAATCAAACACCTGCAGCCTTGCCGTTATCGATTCCTCCCTGGCCGATTACTCCAGGTTTAAAGGCCTCTTTAAAAAAACAACGAGTGTTATCATCACCGGGGAAGAAGAGGCACAAATTAAAAAAGCCATGGAGGGCTGGCCTCTTGAGCGCTACCTGGACTGCAAAGTCATATCTCTAGAAGCGCCTGAAACGACCTCTGACGCCTCCCTCATCCGCCCCCTAAAGATGGCCATGGAGCACTCCCAGCTTAAATCCGAAGTAGCGGAACTAAAAAAATCAATCGAGCTCCTCCAGGCAGAACTCAAAGAAACCCACCTCGAGATAAAAGAAATCATGAACTTCATCCAGGACAACGTGGTCGAGGAGCTTGAGAAGCGGATAGCAATCGAGGCCAAATACATCGGTTTCCAGAAAGAGAAGCGCAAAATCGAGAAAATCCTCAAAGACCTCTACAACGCAAATGATGTAACTAACCTCCTCGATACTGTCTACGATATTAAGGAGCTTGTCCAGGCAGCAGGAATCACCATCTATATCCTCGACGAAAACGAGAAGGTCGGCCAGTTCTTAAAGCCGCTCGTGTGGAACAATGTCTTCATCATCCACAAAGACTTTTCAGATTACATCACCTCCCTTGACAAACAGGATTTCGCCGCCATATGCGCCCGCTACGCAAAAGAAATAAACACCTCCAGCCTCTCTTTTGACCGCCGGCTGAGCAAAAGATACACCGAACACATAAAGCCGCCGCTTAAAAACCTCCTCTGCATGCCCATAACCCACAACTCGCGTGTGACCGGGGTTCTCGAAGTCTACAACAAGACAGTCAGGGGAAAGCTGGTCGAGAGCGGCTTCAGCCGCCAGGACCAGGAAATCCTGCGCCGGCTTTCAGAGCACATTTCCCTGGCCATGACCAAGCTCAACCTCATCCAGTATGATGCGCTTACGGGTCTTCTCCGGCCTGACCCTTTCATCGATAAAGTGCTTAAAAAGATTAATGCGGTGAGCAAGAGGCGTCAGGAAAAAGCATCCTATGCCATGGTCATGGGCGATGTGGACTGGTTTAAAAATTACAACGACAGGAACGGACACGAGGCGGGCAACCGCCTTCTCAGGGAACTTTCAAACGTGTTTAAAGCTTCAGTGCGCGAGGAAGACCTTATCTGCCGCTACGGCGGCGAGGAATTTCTCATCTTTCTCAGCGGCATACTCGACACAGAAGAAGCATGCCGCCTGACCGAAAGAATAAGAAAAAACGTTGAGGAACACTACTTCGAACACCAGGAGCATCAGCCTCGGAACAACCTCACCATAAGCTTCGGCCTCACCCTCATACCAAGGGAAAAAATAGAAGCTTCGCTTCCCCTTACCCGCGAAAGGCTTATAAAAATCATAAACGAAGCTGACGTTGCCCTGGCTGAAGCAAAGGGGAAGAGAACCCATGAAGGAACTTTTCCTGAAAAGGGAGAAGAGGTGCGGATCAAAAACAAGGTGTGCTGCTACAGGGGAGAGGAAGAAGGAGAAAGAGGAGAAGGGAAAAAGGAAGTCATAGAGACTTACGAGGAGACCTTCCCCCAAGAGAAGCGGGCGCACAAAAGATACTACACCTCAACCTACATCGTCTACACCGAGAACCATTCCCACCGGGTGGCGAAGACAATCAACCTCAGCCTCGGAGGAGCAAAGATACTCACCGAATCAAGGCTACCTGAAGGAAAACCGCTGAATCTATTTCTTATTCTGGGCAAGAAAGCCACTAACTTTGAAAGCGTCGTCGTCTACTCGGAAAGGTCGCCTGAGAATTCATCCCGCTTCTGCACCGGCCTTAAATTTAAAGAAGTCTCCCTGGCTGATAGAACCATACTCGAAGAGCACTTCAAAAATATTTGACAAAAGTATTTATCGGAACTACTCCAATTGAGTAATAATCGACTTGAGGTAAAGTTCGTAGGGGATGATTTTGGTCAGGAATCCTTTGCTCAGGTTCTCAAAATATTGATTGAAAGACCTGAAGTCCTCATCATTGCTCCAGTTCTGTACACTCAGCTTCTCCAGGATGTCCTTTAAAGTTTGAATGTTAAGAACACCTGCAGTGTGCTCGGGAAGAGAAAATGACTCCTTCTCGCACTTCTTGACCACACGCAGAATTACTTTGCGTAAAACTTCCTGATTGTTGATGATTTCCTGCTTTATGAAGAACTGCTCCCTTGGAGACTGTGTAGCGGACATGTCCAGGTAATACCTCTTTGCCCGGTCAAGCCTGCTCTTTATGGTCGAAAGTATTTTCTCTCCGTCGATAATCGCCTTGTTGTTTTTCTGGTAGTAGTAAATCTTACCGTTGGCTTCCACATACTCTGACCTGCGGAAAGCGTCGAGGATATTGAGCATCTCTCCCTTGCTGATATCTCTTATTGGCCGCGCTTCAGGCGGTTCGAGGGGCTGTGGAGGTTCTTTCTCCACTTCTTCTTGCTCAGGAGGAGCCATTTCCATGACATCCTTTATCTCCGGCACCTCCATATCTGGAGAAGGGGTTTCCGACTTCTGGGGCGCTTTTTCCGGCATTTCCAGAGGAGATCCCTCTACAGCTTTTTCAGGCTCTTCTGCTTTCTCAACCCGAGGCTCTTCCTTCCTTTTTTCTTCCTTTATCTCTTTTTTCTCTTCTTTTTTTTCTTTTTCTTCTTTTTCTTCTTTTTCTTCAGGTTTTTCTTTGGGTCTCTCTTCAGCTTCTAGAGCAGCCTCAGGCTCTTGCTCTGGGACTGGCTCAGGCTTTGACTCTGGCTCAGGGCCCGATTCTGGTTCCGGCTCAGGCACGGCCTCCGGCTTCGCTTCTAGTTTCTCCTCAGGTTTCTCTTCAGGCTTCGTTTCCGCCTTCTCCTCTGGCACTGTGTCTGGCTCAATTTTGGGCTGGGGTTTCTGTTCAGATTCTGGCTCCGGCTTCTGCATCGGCTCTGGCTCTCCCTCCGGCTCCGGCTCTCCCTCTGGCTCTGGCTCAGCTTCCGGCGCCGCTTCTGGTACCGCAGCTTCCGGCCCTGCTTCTAGTTCAGCCTCAGGAATAGGTTCCACTGATTCCAGTTCAGGCAATCCGGCCGAGATTCGCTCTCCCGGCTCTTCACTCTCGCGCTCCCCCAGGATTTCCTTTATTTTCCTCAGCTTCATGAGCTCCTGTTCAAGGTCGAGGCGAACCTTATCCTCTTTCAGCTCGGCAGCAGGAATTTCGGTGGTTATGCCGAACTTCTCTTCCAGCTTCTTCTTCAGGTGAGCTGTCTTCTCTGCCACCTCTTCCCTCAGCTCGCCAAGCTTTTCGTTAAGCTCCCTTACTTTCCTCAGCTCCTCAAGGGTTGCGCCTGCCAGCCTCTCTATTTCGGACTGGTAGCTGGTAGCCTTATCCAGGTGATTGCGGATGGCAACTCTCAGGTGAGCCCTGTTATTTTCATACTCAGCAAGCACTGAGCGGTAGCTATCAAGGTCTTTCCTTTCCCCCTTAAGCTCTTCTTCTATTTTCTCGAGCTTCTTTTTTGCCTCCTCTCTCTCCTGCTTGATTTTCTCCTGAAGCTCCTTCTCCACCTGTTTTCTTTTTACGGCCACAACTTTTTCGAGCTGTTTTTCAATCTCTGCCACGAGTGAAGAGGGTTCCTTGAGGTTATTATCTCTCCCTGGCATTAAAGCGCTCCTAAAAAAGTGGCATTATCTTATATCCGCTCAACTGTGGTGTCAAGCTCGGTAATTTTCACTTTTTTCTGCTTTATATTCTCAGAGGTGAGAAAGTTATTCAATCGCCTTTGAGGATGAATCAAACGGCTAATTTCACCCCTGTTTCCTCACCGACAAAGGTGAGAAAATAGCTTGAATCTTTGGTGGAAAAAAGGTATAAATGGCCATGAGAAGAGAGCATGTACTCTCCTTCTCGCAGGAGCTTTTGAATGGCCCCGGAAAAGGTGCTTATCATCGAAGAAAACGAAAGACGAAGGCAGTTCCTCACCCGATTCCTTAATGGCCTCACCCCGCACATCATCTCCAGCTCTTCTCTCACCGAGGCCGTAAACCGCCACCTAAAAAAAGACTCCTTCTCCCTCGTCGTGCTTAACCTCAGCCCCCTTAACAGCAGCAACATCAAACTTCTCGAGCAAATCAAAAAAACCACCCCCCGGCCCGCAACCATTGTCCTCTCCGCCGACCCTGACCATAAACTTGCCATCACTCTCATCAACAAAGAACTCATCGACCACCTTGCTCATCCCGAAAACACGGCAGAAATCTACGCAGCCATAAGAAGCGAATTCCATAAAAAAGAGCTCAGGAAGGAAAACGAATCCTACCTCCAGAGCCTGAGGAAGCTTAGCTCGGAGCGCTCAAAGGATATAAAGCATGCCCTCGAGCTCGAGGACATCTACAACACAACTCTTGAAAACCTGATGACCGCCCTCGACCTGAGGGATGTCGAGACACTCGGCCATTCACGCACAGTGGCCAGATACAGCCTTGTTCTCGCCGAAATCCTGGGTATAAAAGACAGAAAAATCCTGGATAATATCCGCAAGGGAGCCCTGCTTCACGACATAGGGAAAATCGCCATCCCAGACTCCATCCTCAAAAAGCCATCCCGTCTCTCCAGAGAGGAATGGGAGAAGATAAAACTCCACCCCTCTCTGGGCTTCGGGCTCATAAAGGAAATAAAACTCCTCAAAGAAGCTGGAAACATCATCCTCTATCATCACGAAAGATTCGACGGAAACGGCTATCCTGACGGCCTGAAAAGAGAGAAAATTCCGCTCGAGGCCAGAATATTTGCCCTGGCCGATGCCCTTGATGCCATTACCTCCCACCGTCCCTACCGCAAAGAAAGGGATTTTTTTGCGGCCAAGAAGGAAATCGAGGAAAACAACCGCAGCCAGTTCGACCCAGATGTTACAGATGCCTTCTGCTCACTTAGCCTTGAGAAGTGGGAAAGGATAAGGTTTGAGACAACCAAGCTCATCCCATCGCTCGAGGAATTCCGGAAAGTAAACACAACAAAAATCGTGGGTGTGCAAAAAATTAAGGACTCGGGTGCACAAGAAATTAAGGATTCAAGTGCACAAAAAACCGGAGATAAAGACAAAAATAAACAAGGATAAAGACAGAGATAAACGGAGATAAAGACATAGATAAGCGGGGATAAA
>JBHIDX010000061.1:0-13216 GCA_046760305.1 Candidatus Aminicenantales bacterium | reverse complement strand
AGGTAATTTTCATGGTTCGTGGGTGTGCTTGGAGATGATAATTTCATAATGATACCAGCTAACCTCAGAAAGAGGAGAGAGAAATGAGAAAGACAGTCATCATTCTTTTGCTCCTTACTTTTGTCTCTTTCGAACTCTGGCCCCAGAGCTACGCCGAGACAGAGATCGTAAGCGTCGAGAAAAAGCCTCGAATCCTGAGGACACTCAGCGAGGGAGAGTTTGATGTTCTTATGGTTGAGGGCAGAAGGATTTATTTGGTTTGCAGTCAGAAAGACCTCATCCGGCTCGAGGAGGAAAATGTCTCCTATACTATCGAGACCCAAAATTTCTATCCTTACCTTCAGAGCAGCCAGGAAACAAAGGGCGGAATCAACGGAGATTACCATTCTTACCTTGAGCTGGAGAGAGATTTATTCGCTCTTGAAAGCGCCTATCCTCATCTTGCCAGGGTCTATGATATCGGTGACAGCCTGGAGCAGAGAAACATTTACGCCCTCAAGGTGAGTGACAATGTATCTCTTGACGAGCAAGAGGCAGAGGTCTTTTTCTGCGGCTGCCACCATGCCCGGGAATGGATTTCAGTCGAAGTTCCCTTTCTTCTCGGCAAGTATCTTGTTGAAAACTACAATTCCAATCCTTCGATAAAAGCCCTTGTCGACCGGAGTGAAATCTGGATCGTACCTCTGGTAAACCCGGACGGGCTTGAATACACCATCCATGTTTACCGCTACTGGCGTAAGAACCGGCGCCATAACGGAGATGGAAGCTACGGCGTCGACCTCAACCGCAACTACGGTTATAACTGGGGCTACGACAACCGCGGCTCGAGTCCTGACCCTTCCTCTGGAGTTTACAGGGGACCCTCGGCCTTCTCCGAGCCCGAGACCCGTGCCATAAGAGATTTATTCCTCCAGAGGAATTTCCAGGCCATGATTACCTATCATAATTATTCCCAGGTAATTCTTTATCCCTGGGGCTATACCACAGCACCCACCGAAGATGATGCCATTATGGAAGACATCGCAGCTCGAATGTCTGAGCTCATGGCTGGCGTAAACGGTACTATCTACGATTACGGTCGCTCTGGAGCTGATCTCTACCTCACCAACGGAGATACTACTGACTGGACTTACGGTCTCTTCGGTATTCCTTCTTTCACCATTGAGCTTCCACCAGTGGACGTGCCCCACGGAGGCTTCTTTAACGCCGAAGAAGATATAATTTCCATCTTTGAAGAGAATCTCCAGGCAGCCCTTGCCCTCATCGATTACGCCATCCAGAATTTTGACCAGGACATAAGGCCCCGCCAGAAAAGAATTATAAGATTCAAAGCCCCCCGGAAATTCAGAAAATAAGACGTTGACAAAAACGGCCTGAGCAGGGAGAATAATGGAGCGCCAAATATATATTAAAAAAATAAAACAAAGAGCAGAAAAGGATGAGTCCCGCCATCCCACAGGTCTCTTTTGATGAGACTGCGGTTTTTTCTCCCGGAGGTCTTCCTTTCTGGATTCTGTGGCTTCTTCTCCTCGTTATTCTCCTCCTTCTTGTCTTCATTTTTCTCAGAGAAAAAGAGATGCGCCAGAAGCTTAATTTCTTTTTCTTCAGAGCGAGGAAAAAGGTAACAAAGCTGAGGCTGTTGAGAAGAGTCAGAAAAGAGAAGAGAAACCGTCTACAGCTTCTGATAGAGCTGGGAAGGAGAGCCTGGAAAGGAGGAATCAGACCAGAAGAGGCTGCATCTCTCTGTCATGAACTTGGAAAGCTGGAAAAGCATATAGAGGTCAACCTGAATGAAGTGAGGAAAGCGGAGGTTGAGGTCGAAAAGCTTAAGAGGAAGGAAGCAGACTACAGGAAAAACCAGGAGGCACAAATTTCCTCCCAGGAGGCAGAGCGGAAGCCCCATGAAGAGAAGATGACTGATTTAAATTCCAGGCTCTTCAAGCTGGAAAGAGAACTGGCTCAGCTTAAAAAGCAAGTGGGAAAGGCTGCCAAAGAGCAGACTGCACTCGATAAACAAATTCAGAAACTTCAGGCCAGTAAAAAAATCGCTCTGGAAGAGAAAGAAAAGAAGAAAGCAGAACTCGAAAAAAGAAAAGAAGATTTAGCCGCCATGGAGAGAGAACTCAGGGCAAAGGCCGGGGAGATTGAAGAAAGGAAATCAGGGATTGAGAGGGAGAAAAAAGAAGTCCAGAACACTATCAACGAGATTAACAGAAAAATTAAAGAACTTCAGGCTGAAGAAAGGGAAAGGGTTAGAGAGTTTGAAAGAGAAATCAGGGAATGGGAGAAAACCAGGCAGGATTTCCTGAGAAAGAACGAAGAAATAGAGAGTGAGAAACTCCCCTCTTTCCAGGAGCTCGGAAGCTTTGTCAGCAATCACCGGGTGGAGAGTGAAGAGCTTGCTCCTCTTTACTCCCGGTTGGAAAGAATAGATAAGTTAATCAAGCACCTAAAAGAGCGGATCGAGCACCTGGAAGTGTGATTACCCTGCCAGCAGAGAAGAAAGGGCTGAGAAATATCCTGAGATAAGCAGCCCTCCGACAATAATCAAAAGCACCCCGCCTGCGATGGTTATGGCTCTGAAATATTTTCTGATATGTCTGAAGTATTCGAAGAATTTGTGGACGATAACGGCGGCAATAAAGAAGGGCAGTCCCAGGCCCAGAGAATAGAATGAAAGAAGGATGATTCCTTTGACCAGATTCTGAGTGGTAGCTGCCAGGGTAAGGATGGAGCCCAGGATGGGACCGACACAGGGAGTCCATCCCACGGCAAAGGCCATTCCGACCAGACAGGTTCCCACATAACCCAGGGGTTTTGTCTTGAGGTGGACGGCTTTTTCCCTGTCAAGGAATTTGATGTGCAGAATCCTGGCAAAATGGAGGCCGAGGACGATAACGATTGCACCGCCTGTAATTTCGAACCAGCGGATGTTTTTGGAAAGGAATTTTCCGATGAAAGAGGCCGAAGCTCCGAGCAGGATGAAGACGATAGAAAAGCCGAGGATGAAGAGAAGAGAATCGAGGATTACCTTTTTCCGCACCTTTCTCAGGTTTTCACCTGAAGAAAGTTCTTCAATGGAAACTCCGGTGATAAAAGCGAGGTAAGAAGGGAAAAGAGGGAGAACACACGGAGAGAGGAAGGAGATGATTCCAGCTGAGATTGCAACCAGGATGGTAATGTTTTCCACACCTGTCATTTAGTATCTCCCTCTCCCTGGAGCTGGAGGAAGTAGTTTTCGATTGTTTCTTTGCTCATGAAGCCAATGTGTTTTTTTCTTATTTTTCCCTCCTTGTCGATGATAACTGTTACTGGAATGAAGCGCCCGGGCCTGTAGTCATCGACCAATCTCTGAGTGGCGATGATGACTGGATAGTTAATTCTGTATTCTTGGGCAAAAGAGATGAGCGGCTTAGCACCTAGTCTGTCTACCGAGACACCGATTATTTCCATCCCTTTTTCCCTGTATTTTTCATACATTTCCACCAACCCGGGGATTTCAGCCTTGCAGGGAGCGCACCATGTGGCCCAGAAGTTGAGAAAAACAACCTTTCCTCTGTAGTCTGAGAGGCTAATCGTTTTTCCCTCAAGGTCCTGGAGAGAGAAATCAGGAGCAGTCACGGGTGATAGCTCTTTTTTGCTACAGGAGAAGAGACTAAGCATCAGCAAAATAAGAATTAAAGTAAATAAGATCCAGGGTATCTTTTTCACTTTTTTCTCTCCTTGCAATGACACCATCCTGTCTTTGACATTAAACATTTTAGTAATAAGATGTGAATTATAGAGTAATTTACTTTTTTGTTCAAACAGAGATTGTTTCAGGCTTTTTCAAGCTGGAGGAGTTTTTGCCACTTCCTGTCAATCTCCTGCTGCATGAAGGCAATTTCTTTTTCTGTGAGATGGCGGAATCGTCCCTGGATGTGGAGGTATTCATCAATTGGCTTTTTTTCCCGCGGCTTGATGTTGATTCTGCATTTCCCGTTCTCAATCTCAAACAGAGGGAAGACCGCATTCTGGACTACCATCCTTGCCAGTTTGACCGTGTCCTCTGGACGGCATTTCCAGCCCGTGGGGCAGGGAGCATAGACATGGAGAAAGCGGGTGCCCTTTATTTCTTTTGCTTTTTTCACCTTTTTCACCATGTCTTCCGGATAGCCGATAGAAGCAGTGGCCACATAGGGTATATGGTGGGCAGCCATGATGGAGACGATATCCTTTTTCGGCCTGTTCTTGAAGTGCTTTACAGGAGTTGTTGTTGTCCAGGCACCATAGGGAGTGGCTGAGCTCCTCTGAATTCCGGTGTTCATGTAGGCTTCGTTGTCGTAGCAGATGTAGATAAAATCGTCGTTCCGCTCGGCAGCACCGGAAAGCGCCTGAATGCCGATGTCAAAGGTACCTCCGTCCCCGGCCCAGGCAACAACGGTTGTTTCTGTATCTCCAACCATTTCGAGTCCTGCTTTCAAACCCGAAGCAGAGGAGGCTGCAGTTTCAAAGGCACAGTGAAAAATCGGAACATCGAGAGAGGAGTAGGGGAATGGTCCGTCGATGACTGACCAGCAGCAGGCAGGGATGCAGAGGGCAGTTTTCTGGCCGAGCGCTTTGAGCGCATACCTCATGGCCAGCGTGGCGCCGCAGCCCTGGCAGGCGAGATGTCCGGAATGCATCAATTCCTGTTCAGGGATGGAGAGTGTCATCTTTTTTTCTTTTATTTTTTCGCTTCTCATCTGTTAACTCCTATCCAGGTGATGCGCTCTTGAGGTCTTTTGTGTTGGAGTGAGTAGTGGGCCATATCTTTGATTGTCTCCGGGGTGATATCCCTTCCCCCCAGACCGGCAATAAACCCGAAAAGCGGCTGTCCGTCTCTCTCGCCGTAGAGAGCGGACTTTACTTCCTGGAAGAAGATGCCGTGATGGCCGTAGGAGATGTTGCGGTCGATGACCGCTATTTTTTGAGCCTTGCTGGTTTTTTCTCTTACTTTTTCAAAAGGAAAGGGCCTGAAAACTCTTATCCTCAGGTTACCGGCCTTAATTCCGTCCTGGCGGAGCATGTCAACCGCTACTCTGGCCGTGTGGCCCACTGTGCCTGAGGTGATGAAGATTAAGTCCGCATCCTGGCAGAGGTAATCATCCACAAGCCCCAGAAAGCGTCCAAAAAGCTTCTCGTACTCTCTGCCTGTTTTTTCTATCAGCTCAGGCGCTCTCTCCATGTCTTTCTCCAGCTTGTATCTCAGCTCGAAGTAGTGCTCGGGAGAAGTGAGGCCGCCAAAGGCATGAGGGTCATCAGGAGTGAGCCTTACCGGAGGGTTAAAAGGCGGTAAGAACTCATCCACCTTGTCCTGCTCGGGAATGTCCACCACCTCGTAGGTATGGGAGAGAGAAAAGGCATCGAGGACAGCCATGGCCGGGATGAGAAGCTTTTCTGAGACTTTAAAAGCCTGGATGACAGTATCCAGGACTTCCTGGTTGCTGGCGCAGTAATACTGCATCCAGCCTGTGTCTCTCTGCGAGAGGCTATCATTCTGGTCAGACCAGATGCTCCAGCCAGGAGCCATGGCCCTGTTTATGTTCCCCATGACAACAGGCAGCCTTCCACCCGAGGCCCAGTGGAGAAGCTCGTGCATAAGAGTCAGTCCCTGGGAAGAAGTGGCGGTAAAGGTTCGCGCTCCTGCCAGCGAGGCACCCAGGCAGCCAGCCATGGCCGAGTGCTCTGATTCAACTTTGATGAATTTTGCCTCAAGAACTTTCTCAGCGCACATCTCAGAGAGAAGCTCCACCACCTGAGTCTGGGGAGTAATGGGGTAGGCAGCGATAACCTGAACCCTGGAGAGCATGGCGCCGTAGGAGAGGGCGTGGTTTCCCATGATTACTTTTCTCATTTTTTCTCCTCCACCATGGAAATGCACTTGGTCGGACATTCTTCAGCACACACTCCGCAGCCTTTGCAGTAGTCCAGGTCAACAACCGGCCATTCGTTTTCGATGTGAATAGAGGTGTCAGGGCAGAATTTCCAGCAGATGCCGCACTTAATGCAGTTTGAGAGGTCGATCTCAGGTCTGATGTTCCTCCAGGCTCCTGTCTTGTTATAGAGCATGGAGCCGACAGACATGGGCATCAGAGGAACTTCTTTCTCTGATTTGAAAATGATTTTTTTGATGCTCTTTTTCTTTTTCATGACATGTATTTCCTTTAGCCTGAACTTACGCCTTACGCTTCACGTTCTTCTCACTTTTCATATTTCACTTTTAACATTTAACTTTTCCCTCTTCTCTTTTCTCGCTTTCACCTTTCACCCTTCCCCCTTCCCGATTATTCAAGTTTTAACTTTTTCATACGCTTCTTTTGCCGCGGCGACATTGTTTTCCGGCTTTACAGGCACTTCTTCCCTGATTGCTTCCAGAACTGATTCGATTTGGGCCAGCTTCAGCACCCTGACCACTGTACCCACAATGGCAGTGTTGACGATGGGAGCAGCACGAGTTCCCACTCCATGCTTGACAGCTATTTCTGTGGCGTTTACGGTTGTTACCCTGTATTTATCGGAAAAACCCATCTCTTCCGGTTTTTTCTCGCTGTTGATGATAATCCAGCCCCCTTCTTTGAGTCCTTCGGTGACATCGATTGCTTCGACCAGAGTCGGGTCAACCACCACCACGTGGTCCGGGTTGTAGATTCTGCTCTTGTCATAAATTGGTTTGTTGTCTATGCGGATAAAGGCGAAGACCGGAGCACCCCGTCTTTCCACCCCGAATTCAGGGTAGGCCTGGACATATTTACCCTCTTTGGCGATTGCATCAGCCAGAATTTTTGAGGCCACAACAGTTCCCTGGCCGCCTCGTCCATGAAACCTTATTTCCACCATCTTACTCTTCCTTTTCCCTTTTCTAGCTTCATCCTCTAATCCTTCCCCTTTTTCTTTCCTTACACATTTTCCTCTCTACTTTTTAATGTTCTCTGTTTCCTCTTTATATTTCTTTCTCTTTCTCACTGTTTCTTGTTTTCTCAGAAAGTGCATATTGTCATTGCGAGCGGAGCGAAGCAATCCGTCGTTGCGAGCCCTGAAAGGGCGTGGCAATCTCATCATATTCGGGAGTGCTTGGGGTTGCCACGCTTCGCTCGCAACGGAGGATTGCCCCGACACTTAGTGTCTCGCAATGACAATGCCAAATTAATTTTCATTGTTCGTGGGTGCCTGAATATGATGAATTCTAATGTTTTCTCTTTACTGTTCACTCTTCTTTCTCGTCCTTACAGACTGAAGCTGAGCACTCTGTGCGAATGGCACTGGATGTTAACAGCAGCAGGCATGGAGGCTATATGGCAGGGTGCTGATTCGACGTGGACTGCCAGGGCAGTGATTCTACCTCCCATTCCCTGGGGTCCTATTCCGAGCTTGTTGATCCTCTGGAGAAGCCTTTTTTCCATCTCAGCGTAGAAGGGGTCAGAATGGTGGGAGCCAAGAGGTCTGCGCAGGAGTGCTTTTTTTGCCAGCAGAGCTGCGTACTCGAAGTTACCGCCCACTCCCACTCCGACCACGACCGGAGGACAGGGATTTGAGCCTCCTCTGTCAACTGTTTCGACGACAAAATCCTCGATTCCCTGCTGGCCGGCAGCAGGAGCGAACATGCGCACTGCACTCATGTTTTCTGCACCGCCTCCTTTGGCGATGAAGGTGACTTTGAATCTCTCTCCTGGTACGAGCTCCCAGTGGATGTAGGCGGGTGTGTTGTCCCCGGTGTTTTTTCTCCGGATCGGGTCTTCAACCACAGATTTCCTGAGATATCCTTCCCTGTATCCGGCTCTTGTGCCCTCTGTGATGGCTTGGTTGAGGCTTTTCAGGCCGTCATCCTTTCTGAGCTCAACATCTTCTCCGAGTTCGACAAAAAAGACAGCCAGGCCTGTATCCTGACAGAGCCCGAGCTTCTCGTCTCTGGCAATCTGAGCATTCTTGAGTATCTGGTTAAAGACTTCTTTTCCGGCAGGCGATTCTTCCTTTTCCATCATTTCTTTTATCACCTGGAGAACATCTTCCTGGAGCTCGAAGTTTGCTTCCTGAACAATGTTTTTTATTTTATCTCTCACCTCGGCTAAACTTATGACTTTCATATGATACCTCCGGGTGGATAATGAATGGTATAGAGATTAAATTTTAGTGTAGTTTCCTCGCCCCACCCTGTCAAGAAAAAATTATCTTATCGGGGTCAGGTCTTGCATTATAACACCTGTGGAAAATTTTGTGGAAAAATATGGTTCTGGATTAAGCTGGGTTTATTTAAGAAGTTTTAACAGACAAGATAAAGGTAACTGTGAGAATAAAAGAGAACATCATTCGTCCTATACATACGTAAACCAGGAAGAAAGAAGATAAAGTGTCTTTTCGAAAAAATCAAATGCAAGGATGCTCAGATGACTAGGCCTTTACGGATAGAATTCCCAGGAGCAGTATATCATATTTTTACTCGTGGTAATGAGAAAAGAGCAATTTTTTTCACCAAAGAGGACAGAAAGAATTTTCTCCATACTTTATCAAACACTGTTGAAAGATATAAATGGATATGTCACACATACTGTCTGATGGAAAATCATTACCATCTCATCATTGAAACACCCGATGGTAATTTATCAAAGGGGATGAGACATTTGAATGGAGTTTATACCCAGTCGTTCAACCGGAAACATGATAGAGTCGGGCATTTATTCCAGGGAAGATATAAGGCAATCATTGTTGAAAAAGAGACTTATCTTCTTTCTCTAATACGCTACATTATATTAAATCCAGTGAGGAAAGGTTATGTGGAATTACCAGAGGATTGGGAGTGGAGCAGTCACCGCGCAGTTGTTGGACTTGAAAGAAAACCTCCCTTTTTAACCACTGACTGGATCCTTTCTCAATTCGGCGGAAATAGAGCTGAAGCAATTAAGAGGTACAGAGAATTCGTACTTGATGGGATTGACGAACCATTCCCTTTTGATAAATTGTTAAAAGGCGACATCGTTTTGGGAAGCAAAGCTTTTCTGAAAAAAGTGTCTTCTTTTCTCGATAAAAATAAAAAGCTGAAGGAAATTCCATCCAAGCAGCGTAATGTTACAAGGCCCTCTCTTCGAGAATTATTCTTAAAAGAGAAGTTGGAGAATGAAAATTCGAAAGAGCGTATTTTTTATGAGGCTTATGCAGTTTATGGCTATACGATGAAGGAAATAGCTGATTTTTTAGGTATTCATTACGTCACAGTGAGCCGCGCTGTTAAAAAAGCGGAAACGAAGAATGCAGAGATGCATGCGAGTACGCGCAGATTTCGCACAAATGTAATAATGTAAGACCTGACCCCGTTATTTTAGGTTGAGGGCGAGGAGCTTTGGTTCGGTCATTTCTTCGATAGCGTATTTAATCCCTTCACGGCCAAACCCGGACTCTTTCACCCCGCCGTAAGGCATATGGTCGATGCGGAAGGTGGGGATGTCGTTGATAATCACCCCTCCCACATCGAGTGCTTCAAAAGCTCTGAAGGCCTTTTTCAGTTCAGAGGTGAATATCCCGGCCTGAAGTCCGTAGATGGAATTGTTTACTCCTCTCAGAGCCTGTTCAAAATCCTCATAGGGATAGACAACTACGACAGGAGCAAAAGCCTCAAGCCAGGAGATACGGAGTTCTGGTTTCACATTCTCGAGCACTGTCGGCTCATACATGCTCCCTTCCCTTCTGCCGCCGCACAGAATGCGGGCCCCGTTTTCAACCGCTTCCTGGACCCATTCCTCAGTTTTTTTCGCTGCTCCTTCGTCAATCATCGGCCCTATATCTGTCTCCTCATCGAGCGGGTCTCCGAGCTTCAGTTTTTTTGCTTTCTCCAGAAAAGCTGCCATAAACCGGTCGTAAATTTTTCTGTGAAGGAACATGCGCTGGATGGAAATACAGATCTGGCCTGCATAGGAAAAGGACCCTAGCACTGTCCTTTCCAGGGCATAATCAAAATTCGCATCAGGCTCGATGACCACGGCTGCGTTTCCTCCCAGCTCCAGCGTGACCTTCTTCCTGTAAGCTTTCCTCTTTAATTCCCAGCCAACAGCAGGGCTTCCGGTGAAAGTGACCTTTTTTACCCTTTCGTCTGTAAGGAGTATCTCTGCTGCCTCGTATCCGGAGGGGACGATGTTGAGTCCGCCCGCAGGATAGTCAGTCTCGTTTACGATTTCGCCCAGCATGAGTGAGGTGATGGCCACCTGAGAGGATGGCCTCAGGACAACCGTGTTTCCGACAGCAAAAGCAGGAGCAACTTTGTGGGCAACAAGGTTAAGAGGGAAATTGAAAGGCGAGATGGCGCTCACCACACCAATCGGGAAGCGCCTCACCAGCCCCCAGCGCTCCTCAGTCTGAGGGCTGAGGTCAAGCGGAATGATTTCGCCTCCGAGTCTTTTTGCTTCTTCTGAAGCAATCTTAAAAGTATTGACTGCCCTCCCCACTTCGACCCTGGCTGATTTAATAGGCTTTCCTCCCTGGAGCACGATTGAGCGGGCCAGCTCTTCCCGTCTCTTGTCTATGCTGGACGAGATTTTCTCTAGCACTCCTGCCCGTTCATAGCTTGAGAGCTTTTTCGTCTCCTTGAATGCCTTATCCGCGGCATCAATGGCTCTCTCCACCTGATCTCTTTCCGCAAAGTGGACAGTACCAACAGCACTCTGATCATAAGGTGATTTTATCTCCCTCCTGTCTTTAGATTTTTCCCATTTTCCTTCTATTAAGAGCTGATATTCTTTCATTTGCCCTCCTCCATGATAAATTTTACTTAGTGGAGGCTGTAATTGCGAGGAACGAAGTGACGAAGCAATCCCATTCAATGGCGTCCTCTCGTCATTGCGAGGAACGAAGTGACGAAGCAATCTCCTACACTGGCGGATATGATGAGATTGCTTCGCTCCGCTCGCAACGACGGATTGCCGCGCCCTTTCAGGGCTCGCAATGACAAGGTGGTTCGTTCCCTCCGGTTTCTCGAAGTTACATATTATCACCTCACCTTACTTTGAGACAAAATCGATTATCCGGGTTAGCTGCTGTAGAAAAGTTTTTTAAGCATCAGGGCATCCTTCTCAAGATTCGGGCTTTCGCAGACGACCATACCTTCTATTCCGAAATCTTTGAGCACCTGAATCCATTCATCGTAGCGAAAATCTGACTCCTCCAGATTGATATGTTTCAGCTCACCCTTGTCCCCGTACTCGGCACCCGAGATATGGATATGTGCCTTTTTAAGGGCAGCAGCCCCGAGTTTTTTCTCTGTTTTTTTTAAAATCCTGTAGAAATCGCTGTAAGAATTGGCTTTTCCTTCTCTGGCATGAATGTGTGAAAAATCAATGCAGGGCAGAATGCCCTCCACTTCCTGGCAGAGTTTCAGTATTTCCTCCAGTGAGCCGAACTGTGACCTTTTTCCCATTGTCTCGGGCCTCAAAACAACAGGACTGCGTTCAGAGCGGAGGATGGAAGCCACCTCCTTTATTCCTCCCAGGATTGTCTCGCAGGCTTCCTCCTCGGCTGATTTTCCGTAATAACCAGGATGAAAAACAACGTTCTCTGCTCCGCAGAGTGCTGCCATGCGGGCTGTGCTCAGCAGCCTTTCCTGGCTGGCAAGCCTCTTTCCTTCCTCCTGTGAATTGAGGTTTAAAAAGTAGGGCGCATGGACGCTGAGGTTAATGTTTTTTTCCATGGTTAATTTCTTTATTTTCCCCGCCAGGTCAGTCCTCATTTTCATGCCCATCACGAATTCAATCTCCAGGCAGTCGAGCCCCAGCTCGGCCACACGAGAGATTCCGGCCATAGTGCTCGGCCTGGATGCTGAATGGGGGACGCCGGCAGTGCCGAAAAGAAGCTTTTCAGAAGCAGGTTTCATCGGCCTCTCCATGGTAACCTAAAAAGTCGCTCACGATCCGCATGGCACAGAACTCGCCGCACATGGAGCAGGCCTCTGATTTTGTTTTCCTTTTCCGGCGAACCTGGTCAAATTTATGGGGATCGATGACGAAATTCTTCTGCTTTTCCCAGTCGAGCTTTTTCCGCGCTTCCGAAAGGAGATAGTCCTTTTCCCGTGCGCCTTTCACGCCTTTCACGATATCAGCCGCATGGGCAGCAATCCTGGAGGCGATGAGACCCTCTCTCACGTCATCGACAGATGGAAGTCCGAGGTGCTCTGAGGGCGTGACATAGCAGAGGAAATCAGCCCCGGCTGCAGCAGCCAGGGCACCGCCAATGGCAGACACAATATGGTCGTAGCCCGGAGCGATGTCAGTCACAAGCGGCCCGAGCACGTAGAAGGGTGCCTCCTGGCAGAGACGTTTCTGGATTTTTATGTTCATCTCAACCTGGTCAAGAGGGATATGGCCCGGACCTTCTACCATGACCTGGACATTCTTCTCCCAGGCTCTCTTCACCAGCTCGCCGAGGGTGAGAAGTTCCTCTATCTGGGGGCGGTCCGTAGCGTCTATTATGGAACCCGGCCGAAGGCCGTCTCCAAGGCTGAGGGTTACGTCATGTTGGTGGGCTATTTCCAGAAGCCGGTCAAAAGAGGCATAGAGAGGGTTTTCCCGGCCGTGGTGAAGCATCCAGGCCAGGTGAAATGCTCCTCCTCGGGAAACAATGTCAGCCACTCTTCCCTGGTTTTTAAGCCTCTCGACCGCTTTTAGAGTCAGTCCAGCATGAACGGTTATGAAGTCCACTCCCTCTTCAGCCTGAGCTTTTATGACCGAGAAAAGGTCATCCTCAGTCATGTCAACGATGGAGCCGCGGATTTCGATGGCCTCGATCGCAGCCTGATAGACAGGGACAGTACCGAGAGGAAGTGGTGCTTTTTTTAATATCTCCCGCCTTATTTTTTTTATCTCCCCTCCTGTGCTCAAATCCATCAAGGTATCTGTTCGGTATTCAAGAGAGACTGCCACTTTTCGAAGCTCATCCTCTTTATCCGGGAAATCCTGGGAAGTACCGATGTTAACGTTGACTTTAGTCCGCAGATTCTTCCCTATTCCGACCACGTTTAGAGGGGAGTGGTGGGGGTTGAAAGGGATGACAGCCTTGCCTTGGGAGACAAGGGAGGCCAGAGTTTCGACAGAGATTCCTTCCTCTTCAGCCACTTTTTTGATTTGTTCAGTCAGATTTCCTTTTCTCGCTTCTTCAAGTTGCGTCATCGTACTTTAATCCTTACCAGGTTAGTATATTTTGCCCCTTAACTGGTGTCAAG
>JBHIDX010000060.1:0-13749 GCA_046760305.1 Candidatus Aminicenantales bacterium | reverse complement strand
TAATAATTCAGGTAAAAAGGAGAAAAAGAGAATGATAAGCGGGATTGGAGTGGATATTATCGAAGTGGAAAGGGTGAAAAAATTCCTCGAGAAAACACCCCGAGCCTTAAAAAAAGTCTTTACCCCGAACGAGGCCTCCTACTGCCTTAGCAAGCGCCATAAATACCAGCACCTGGCAGCTCGTTTTGCCGCAAAGGAAGCTTTCTTTAAAGCGCTGGGGAAGAAAATCCAGTGGACAGATGTGGAGCTCGTAAACCTCCCCACGGGAAAGCCAGAACTTTCAATAAAGGGAAAGGAGAGGCTTTCTTTCAGCCGCTCCCATGTGTCAATCTCCCACCTGACAGAGTATGCAGTGGCAGTGGTCATCCTCGAAGAGTGAGACCGAGATGACTCTTTCTTTCAAGAAAAGCAAAGCCTGTCAAACATTCAAGGGAAATGTCTGGCATGAAGGAAGGTTCATCGAGACCGAGTTTTACATCGCGAGAGGAAAAATTAAGGAAGGAAAAAAAGGGAAAGTCATTGAATCCGCATACATTATTCCTCCTTTCACAGACCCCCATATTCACGGAGGCTGGGGGTTCAGCTTCCAGAGAGGTGAGTTTGAATCCCTGGAGAGGAAGCTCCGGGAACAAGGAATTAACTTCGCCATTCCCACGCTTGAAAACGATGATCTGAGACACATGGCACGTCTCGCTTCGGAATTTAAAGCTTACAGGAAAGATCATCCTCAGAGCATCTTCCCCTTCCTGAGGGTAGAAGGCCCCTTCATAAGCAGGGAAAAGCTCGGTGTCCAGGCTGAAAGTTATGTTCTGAAACCGGAAGCCAAAAACATCCAGAAATTTCTTGCTCTTGAGGAAATCAGACTCTTTACCTTTGCTCCTGAACTCAAAGGCACAGAGAAACTTATCGCAAAAGCTGTGCGTCTTGGAAAAATTCCTTCAGTCGGTCACAGCAACGCATCGTTTGAAGACTTCCTCAGATGTCACTCCCTGGGAGTAAAACACATGACTCACTTTCCAAATGCGATGAGAGGTCTGCATCACAGAGACTTAGGTCTTGTGGGTGCAGGACTTCTCCTGGACGATGTCCATCTTGAAATAATTGCGGATGGTATTCACACTTCTTTTGAATTTATCTCTCTTGTTCTCAGGATAAGAGGGCTGACTTTCTCTCTTATCTCTGACTTAATAGCGCCTGCTTTCTCGGGCAAGGATGATTTTGAGGGACGGAAAATCCTCAGAAATGGAAGAAAAATAACAACCTCAGAAGGTATTATCGCAGGTGGGAGTACAACCGTGGCTGAACAGGTAAGGCTTCTCTTCACAAGAGGAGAAAAGCCTGAAAACCTCGTATCTCTTGCCTGCCTCAACTCTCTGGATTTCTTCCGCCTACCGCGACCTTCACTCGAAGAAGGAAGCACGGCTTCATTCCTCCTGCTCGATGAGGAAATGAAAGTAACGGCAGTCTACATCAAGGGAGAGAGGATAAATTGAGCCCGAGGCTAAGGATTTCTGTCTCAGGAGTCAGAGGAAAGGTGCCCCAGGCTCTGAACGTCGAAGTTGCTTCCAGGTTTGCTTCAGCCTTTGCCACCTACCTGGATAAGGGGAAAATAGGTTTCTGCCGGGACTCCAGGCCTTCGAGCGACATGCTGGGCATGGCAATCTCATCTTCCTTATTAGCTGCTGGACTTGACTGTGTTGACTATGGATTGCTTCCCGTTCCCTTTCTTCAGTTCATCATGGGTAGAAAAAATTTCAAAGGAGGAATGGCTGTTTCTGGTGGACATAACCCTGAGGACTGGAATGCTGTGGTGCTACTGGGTGAGAAGGGAAATTACCTTGAATCAAGCGAAGGTTCTGAAGTTTTCAACATCTACGAGGCAGCGAATTTTAAGAGAGTATCATGGAAAGCACTCGGAAAAAGACGAGAAAACACCTTCCGCATGGAGCCTTATTTAGAAAAAATGTCGACCATTATTGACATAGAAAGGATAAGAAAAGCAAATTTCAAACTAGTCTCTGACCCCTGTAATGGTGTTGTCTCGAACTTTCTCCAGCCTTTTGCCGACTACTTTAACCTAAAACTCATCTCACTAAATAATCAACCCGGAAAGCCATTCCCTCATCCTCCTGAACCAAGCCAGGAACATGCCTCTCAGACTGAGGCAGTTGTCAAAGCAACCAGTGCTGATTTCGGATTCCTGCTCAATTCTGATGGAAGCCGTCTTTCATTTGTTGACGAAAAAGGAGAAAGCTTAAGCGAAGAATGCACCCTCCCCCTCTGTCTTCTTTCTCTGGAAAACAGGATACGGAAAGCGATAACCACCCTTTCCACCTCCAGCCTCACAGATTGGGCAGCTGAAGAGGCAGGGGTAAATCTGCTTAAAACAAAGGTAGGACAGTCAGCAGTGGTGAATCTAATGGTGGCAGAAAAAGCTGGAGCAGGAGGTGAAGGAAGCGGAAGCTTTGCTCTCTCCTCTTTTTCTCTCGCTTATGATGCCCTCCTCTCTCTTGCCCTGGTAATGGATCTTGTCAATCGCGAAGAGAAGAGTCTTTCTCAACTGGTGTCTTCCTTTCCAGTTTTTTTTATGAAAAAACTGAGAATAGAAGTGCCACCGGAGAGGATTTATAAAATTATGGACTCACTCGAAGAGGCTTATTCAGGTGAGAATCCTGATTTAACTGATGGAATCAGGATTATTCGTAGAGGTCTCTGGTTCCAGATAAGGCCTTCGACGACTGAATTTATCCTCAGAATTATCATTGAAGGGAAAAAAGAAAAAGATGTGGATCTAGCAGAGGAAGAAATCAGAGAAAGGATGGCCAAGTGATAGAATCCGACCTGAAAATAAGTATCTCAGGCATAAGAGGAATCGTGGGAAGAAGTCTTACTCCACAGCTTATAATTAAATTCGCCGAGGCGTTTTCAACTTACATCGGGGGCGGGAAAATTGGGGTCGGCTCGGACACAAGGCCTTCAGCTGAAATGGTAAAATGTGCTCTGCTCTCAGGTCTGCTCTCAGGAGGAGCTTCCCCCATAGATTGCGGGATTTTACCCATCCCTTCTCTCCAGGTTTACACCAGGGAAATGAAGCTGGATGGTGCTATATCAATTTCAGCTTCCCATAATCCCATCGAGTGGAACGCACTCAAGCTGATAAAATCAGGGGGACATTTTCTCTATCCCTATGAAGCAGAAGAGCTGCTTGACCTCTATTACCAGGGAAAATTCACAAGAGTCAGCTTCCCGGGGAAAATTGTTTCGGAGAAGAAAGCTTTTGTTCTCCACGAGAAAAAAATACTGGATTTTGTAGACGCTGGTATTATTAAAAAGAGAAAGTTGAAAGTAGTCATCGATCCATGTGCCGGAGCCTCGACTCCTTATGTGGTAAAATTTCTGGAGAAGCTCGGGACTGAGGTAGTGTGCATCAACTGCAGGCCTGGAGGCGAATTCCCAAGAAATCCTGAACCGTTGGCCGAAAATATTCAAAAGCTCTGCCACACAGTGAGAAAAGAAAGAGCAGATGTAGGTTTTGCCCAGGATGCTGATGCTGACAGGCTTGCAGCGGTCGATGAAACAGGGACTCCGATCGGAGAGGAACACACCCTTGCCCTGGCAGTGGACTATTACCTGCAAAAAAAACAAAAGTCTCCGGTGGTGGTCAACCTCTCCACTTCGAGAGTTGTCGAAGACGTAGCCCGAAGAGCTGGAGTCAAACTCTTCAGAAGCAGGGTTGGAGAAATAAACGTCTCCAGGTGTATGGCTCAAAAAAGAGCAAAAATTGGAGGAGAAGGGAACGGAGGAATTATTGTTTCTGATATTCACAGCTGCCGGGACAGCTTCAGCGGTATGGCCCTCCTTCTGGAATATGTGGCTGATTCAGGTAATCGGCTTTCTGAGCTTAACAGTACGCTTCCTCATTACTTCATGATTAAAGATAAAAAGCAAGCCACCTTCAGGGAAGCAAGAAGAATCCTCAACAGCCTTAAACATAAATTCAAGCAGGGCAAAATTAATGCCACTGACGGCTTAAGAGTTGATTTTCCAGGATACTGGTTTCATGTCCGGCCCTCAAACACAGAGCCTGTGATAAGGATAGTTGTCGAAGGCAAGGATGAAGATGCAGCCCTTAAAGCCTACCAAAAAATAATGGATGAAATACGCAAATAACAGGGCAAACGTCATTTTCATCGTTCGTGGGTGTGCTTGGACATGATAAATTCATAAATCAGAAATTAAAGATGAAGGACGAGGCGGAGAAGAATGCTGACCACTACAGCCACGGTTGTGTTTAAACCGGCGGAAAGGAAGGCCACTCTCCATCCCATTTCTTTCCAGAGGATAGCGAACGTTGAGAGGCAGGGGATAAAAAGACTTACGAAAACAGTAAAGATGAACACCTGTTCTTTTGTTATCACTGTCAGAAGCTCCGCATAGCTAACTCCAGCAGCCTGGAGCAGCATAATTAGAGAGAGCTCTTTCCTTAAAAAGCCGAAAATAAGTGTCACCCCCAGCTGCCGGGGAAGTCCGAGTGCTTGCTCAACAAGCGGAGAAAGAATAACATTGACTGTTCTGTCAAATCCCACATGATTCATCAGTGCAAGAAGTACGCTGCCCCCGATGAGTATCGGCCAGGCAAACCTGATAAAAGCCTTTAACTGAATGTATGTTTTCTTCCATACATTCATCAGAGAAGGAATTTTCAATGACGGTATTTCCAGGATTAATCCAGGAGATGGTTCCTTAAGGAAAAGAGAAAGGACCCAGCCTAGAATCCCGACCAGAATGATATTGAAGATGTAAAAGCCCAGTGCCCAGAAAGGTCCGAGATAAAATGCAACCAGAGCAAGGATAATGGTTGTTCGGGCCGAACAGGGGATGAAGGGAATGAGGAGGGAGGTGACGAGACGATCTCGATGCGACTCAAGTATCCTGGTAGACATAACAGCCGGCACATTGCATCCAAACCCAAGAATAAAGGGAGCCACTGATTTGCCGTGGAGACCTATCCTGTGCATGAAAGTATCCATGAGGAAACTTGCCCTTGAGAGATAGCCTATGTCTTCCAGGATAGACATAAGGAAAATCAGAGGAACAAAATAAGGGAGAACAACTCCTGCTCCGCCTCCTATCCCCATCAGAAGCCCGTCTGTAAGAGAAAACAGCAATCCCTGACCCAGCCATTCATGGAGGTAATTTCTCAGTGCTTCAAAGGGACCGAAGATTATTTCTTCAAGCGGATTTCCTATCTTGAAGATAACGAAAAAAAAGGAGAAAAAAATGAGGATGAGGAAGAAATAGCCGTAGAAAGGATGCATGATGAGGCTGTCAATACTCTCCCCGAGCCCTATTTTCCTTCCTCTCTGAACACTGCTGCTTTCTTCAAAAATCTTCATCGCGAGGTGGTGCCGCTCGGCTGAAATGACTTCGTAAGCAGGTGCATTGTGCAATTTTTCCAGTGCTTTTCTTACTGAAATTAGAACACTCCTCAACTGAGGATCCTTCTCCTTAAGTAATTTATCGAAGAAAAGCTGCTCTGACTCAATCATCTTGATTGCGGTAAACTTTTTATTCGCCACAAGAGGATAGTCAGGGGGCAGATTTTGCTTCAGTTCTTCAATTTTTTCCTCAACATCCTTAGACCATTTGAGAGCAGAAGGAGCCATTCCTCTATCCAGGGTTTCAAAAGCCTTTTCGATGAGGACTTTAACTCCCCGTCCATGCGTAGCCACAGTAGGGACGGCTGGAACTCCAAGAATCCTCTCCAGTTTCTCAGTGTTAACCTTAATCCCCTTTTTCTCAGCAAGGTCCATCATGTTAAGAGCGACAACCAGGGGATAGCCCAGTTCAATAAGCTCCACGGTCAGTTCAAGACTTCTTCCCAGGATTGAAGCGTCAATGACGTTGATAATCAAATCTGGTTTTTCGAGATAAACGTGGGAGAGGACAACTTTTTCAGCCGGGTCTACCGGGTTGAGGGAATAAGTCCCGGGGAGGTCGATAATGTTTAAAACCTTCCCTCTGAGGTTCACTTTACTGTGAGTATGCTTAACTGTAGTTCCAGGGAAGTTTGAAGTTTGCGCTTTATAGCCGGCCAGGGCGTTAAAGAGAGTGCTCTTCCCGCAGTTTGGCTGGCCGATAAAAACGATTACAGGCTGTCTATTCTTCATCAACCACTTCAACAATTATTTTCTGAGCAATGCCGCGTCCCAGAGCAACGGTGGTATCTGCAGTTATATTCCTCACAAGAAGAGGTCCTCTGAATATGCTCTGAGAATCAATTTCGACGAGGTCATTCTTGTGAAATCCCAGCGAGAAAAGCCGGCGTCTCACGCCATGACCACCTGCAATGTCAATGATTTTCAACGGAGTATCTATAGGGGCCTGGGCTAAGGTTATCATTTTCTACCAGAAAATTTTTATTGAGAATTATTCTCAATTGATTGTTTTTAATCATAACCGAATCTATCGAAAAAATCAAGGAACAAGATAAAGTAGAGCTTCACTTCCCCTGGTATTTGGGGGAACATCTTTTGCGTTTTGTGCTTAAATTGACAAGCAACATGCTTTCTGTTAAAAAATACTCAAATGCTTAATTCACTCATACAAAAAATATTCGGCACTAAAAACGAGAGAGATTTAAAACGCCTCCAGCCGTATGTTGTGGCAGTAAATGAGCTCGAGCCAGAGATAAGAAAACTGAGTGACTCTGAACTCCAGAGAAAGACAGCCGAGTTCAAAGAAAAACTCAATCAGGGTGCCTCACTCGACGACATTCTCATCGAGGCCTTTGCAGTAGTCCGCGAAGTGGCAAGACGCACTTTGAACATGCGTCATTTTGACGTGCAGATTATAGGAGGTGTTGTCCTTCACCAGGGAAGAATCGCTGAGATGAAAACCGGTGAGGGAAAAACACTCGTTGCTACCCTGCCTGCTTACCTCAATGGTCTGGAAGGAAAAGGTGTCCATATCGTTACCGTGAATGATTATCTGGCGAAAAGAGATACAGAATGGATGGGCCCTATCTATAAATTTCTCGGCCTTAAAGTGGGAACAATCCAGCATGACATGGATGAGGAGGAGAGAAAAAAGGCTTACCGTTGTGATATTACTTACGGTACGAACAATGAATTCGGTTTTGATTATCTTCGGGATAACATGAAATTCCGCCTCCAGGACCTTGTCCAGAGAGAGCACAATTATGCCATTGTGGACGAGGTTGACAGCATCCTCATCGACGAAGCCCGAACTCCACTCATCATCTCAGGTCCAACCGAAGAGTCAACCTCACTCTATTATAAAATCGACAACCTCGTCAGACGTCTCAGGAAAGATGGCCACTTTCAGGTTGATGAAAAAACACGAACAGTGGCTCTAATTGAGGAAGGAGTGGCTGAAGCAGAAAAATTTCTAAACATAGAAAACCTCTATGACCTGAAGTACATGAATCTTGTTCATCACATCAACCAGTCCCTTAAAGCCCATCACCTCTTCAAAAAGGACGTGGATTACATGGTCAAGGATGGCAAGGTTATCATTGTCGATGAATTCACAGGTCGGCTGATGCCAGGACGCCGGTACAGCGACGGCCTTCACCAGGCCCTCGAAGCCAAAGAAAAAGTCAGGATTGAGGAAGAGTACCAGACCCTGGCCTCGATCACTTTCCAGAATTACTTCAGGATGTATAAGAAGCTGGCAGGAATGACAGGAACAGCTGCCACCGAAGCAACTGAATTTCAGGCCATCTACAACCTCGATGTGGTTGAAATACCGACAAACAAGCCGCTGGTTCGCCATGAATACCCCGATGTTGTTTATCGGACAGCACAGGAAAAGTGGAGTGCAGTCGTGGAGGAAATTGCAGACAAGCACAAGCAAGGACGCCCGTTGCTGGTGGGCACAATCTCCATTGAAAATTCTGAACATCTAAGCTCACTCTTGAGAAAGAGAGGAATAACACACGTTGTCCTCAACGCAAAATATCATGAAAAGGAAGCACTCATCATCGCCCAGGCCGGGAGAATGGGAGCAGTAACAATCGCCACCAACATGGCAGGCAGGGGCGTGGATATCCTTCTCGGCGGAAACCCTGAGTTTCTCGCCCGGGACATCCTCCGCCAAAAAGGAATTGATTACCATAAAGCTACCCAGGAGGAATGGGAAAAAGCATTGGCCGAGGCCTACCGGATTACAAAAGAGGAGCATGAAAAAGTGGTTTCCATGGGAGGGCTCCATATCATCGGTACTGAAAGACACGAAGCACGTAGGATTGACAATCAGCTCCGCGGAAGAGCAGGCAGACAGGGAGACCCAGGATCTTCCCGTTTCTATCTCTCTCTTGAGGATGACCTGATGCGCATTTTCGGGAGTGAAAGAATCTCGGCCATAATGGCCAGGATAGGTATGGAAGAGGGAGTGCCCATCGAACACAACATGGTAACCAAGGCTATCGAGAGAGCTCAGAAACAGGTTGAAGCCCAGAATTTCTCCATCCGCAAGCATCTTCTTGAATATGATGATGTGATGAATAAACAGCGAGAAACAATCTATGCCCTGAGGAAAGAAATACTCATGGGCAAGGATATGAAAGCTTACATCCAGGAGCTGATAGAAACTCTCCTCGATTGGCTAATGGAAAATCACACAAGTAAGGAAAAAGATCCTGAAGAATGGGATGTTGAAGCCTTCAAGAAGGCTGTAGCCACTCAATTTGGTGTCGACATTGATGAGCTAAACATTGACTGGAAAGGCATAAATTACGAAGAACTGAAGGAAACAACCCTCAACTCGCTCCAGAATCTCTACGCAGAAAAAGAGAGGATAATCGGTGAATCACGGATGAGAGAGTTCGAACGTCTCATCATGCTCCAGGTTATCGATTCCCAGTGGAAAGACCATCTGCTGGGAATGGACTACCTCAAAGAAGGAATAGGACTGCGGGGTTACGGACAGAGAGATCCGCTCGTCGAATATAAAAAAGAAAGCTATGATATGTTTCAGGCGATGATGGACAGGATTGAAGAAGAAACGATCCGTTACCTCTTCTTCCTTCAGCCTGTTCTGGAAGAAGAACTTCCAGAACGAAAAGAACAGCCCCTTTACTACCAGAGACCTCAGGCAGGTTCACCGGGAAGAATAAAACAGGTTAGGTCTGTGATTCCCAAGAAAAGGAAGAAGAAAAAAAAGAGGAGATGAGGTGGAAAATGCTCGAAGATAAAATAAAAGAGGGATTCACTTTCGATGATGTTCTCATTCTTCCAGCAAAATCCGATGTGATACCCGCTGAGGTGGATGTCAAAACTAAGTTAAGCCGGAATATTTCTCTCAATATCCCCATTATAAGCTCAGCCATGGATACTGTAACTGAATCAAAAATGGCCATAGCCCTTGCCCAGCAGGGTGGAATCGGCATTATCCACCGCAGTCTTCCTATAGAAAAACAGGCTGAAGAGGTGGACAAGGTTAAAAGACACGAGAGCGGTATGATTGTTGACCCCATTACCATGAAGCCTCAGGACAAAATTTTTGAAGCAAAAGAAGTGATGAAAAGATATAAAATCTCCGGGCTTCCGATTACAGATGAAAACAATAAGCTTGTCGGGATTCTGACTAACAGAGATATACGTTTTGAAACCAGGCTTAACCTTCCCATTGAAAAGGTGATGACAAAAGAATTGATAACAGTTCCCCTGGGAACTTCACTCGAAGAAGCAGAGAAACTCTTCCATAAGCATAAAATCGAAAAAATCCTTATGGTGGATGAAAACTTCTATCTCAAAGGCTTGATCACCTACAAAGATATTCTGAAGAGAATTCAGTATCCAAACGCATCAAAAGACAGCTTTGGCCGTTTGAGAGCCGGAGCTGCTGTAGGAGTAGGAGAGGAAACGCTGGAGAGAGCAAAGGCACTGGCTAGAGCTAAAGTCGATGTACTTGTTATCGACACTGCCCACGGTCATTCAAAGAGAGTGCTGGAAACAATAAAAATGCTCAGGAAAGAACTCCCCGGACTCGAGCTCATTGCCGGCAACATCGGTACCTCAGAAGCAGCCAGAGTGTTCGCCAGTCTAGATGTTGACGGAGTAAAGGTGGGAGTCGGACCGGGATCAATCTGCACCACAAGGGTGATTTCAGGCGCCGGCATACCTCAAATTACAGCTATCGCCGACGTCTACAAAGTGACCAGAGAAAAAAACATTCCTCTCATCGCTGATGGTGGTATTAAATACTCAGGCGACATCACAAAGGCCATAGCAGCTGGGGCAAGCTCGGTTATGCTCGGAAATCTTCTGGCCGGCACTGACGAGTCTCCTGGTGAAGTGGTGATTTACCAGGGACGATCTTACAAACTTTACCGGGGAATGGGCTCGCTTGAGGCCATGCGGGAAGGAAGCACTAGGGATAGATACTTCCAGGATTATCCTCTTACTGAAAGTAAGCTCGTTCCCGAAGGAATCGAAGGGAGAGTTCCTTACAAAGGAAGTGCGGCCAACATCATTCAACTTATGGTCGGCGGCCTTAAAGCAGGAATGGGTTATGCAGGCTGCAGAACAATCGAAGAGCTCAAAGAAAAGGCAAAATTTATCAAGGTCTCCCAGTCAGGAGTGAGAGAAAGCCATGTCCATGATGTAATCATCACCAAGGAAGCCCCCAATTACCAGCTTGATTAACCTGAACTATTCACTTCTTTGATACGGTTATCGGCGTCGAGGATAACAATTTTAGGTATGATAAAGTCAATCTCACTCTCTTCAAGCTCGACGTAAGTGGCGATGATGATCTCATCACCCACTTTTGCTTTGTGAGCTGCAGCACCATTGACACCAACAACGCCTGAATCTTTCTCACCTTTAATTAGGTAAGTTAAAAATCTCTCTCCATTGGTGATATTGTAAACATGAACCTGCTCAAAAGGAATCATTTCCGCAGCATTCATCAAATTTTCATCCACAGTGAGACTTCCCTCGTAATCTCTGTTGACTTCGGTGACTCTTGCCCGGTGAATCTTTCCTTTAAGAATTATTCTTCTCATCTCCTAATCCCTGAACTCAACCTTTCCCTTTTTGAGGCTGACAATCATGTTATCGATAAGCCTTGTCTTTCCAACGTAAACTGCTATGGCTGCCAAAGCTTCATCTTTTATTATATCAAGCTGGCCCAATTCTTCCAGGTCAACTATCTCCACGTAGTCAATCCTCGCCAGCTTCTCCCTCTGAATCAACTTTTCCATCTCCTCAATCAGAACTGAGGTCTGCCTCTCCCCTGCCTTGATTAACTCTTTTGCCCGCAAAAGGCTCCGGTGTAACACAAGGGCTGCCTTTCTCTCTTTTGGGCTTAAATATTCATTGCGGGAACTGAGGGCAAGCCCGTCATTTTCCCTGACAATGGGCATGACCCGTATTTCCACATCCAGGTTAAGGTCTTTGACCATCCTTTTCAGGATGAGAGCCTGCTGGGCATCTTTCTGCCCGAAATAAGCTACCTCAGGGCTGACGATATTAAAGAGCTTGAGGACAACGGTGCACACTCCCCTGAAGTGAGTAGGCCTTGTCTTTCCGCACAGCTTGTGCTGTAAACCATGCACTTCCACGTAAGTCCTGTAGCCTCGGGGATAAATTTCTCCCTCACGGGGAGAGAAAACATAGACCACACCTTCCTGGTTTAGTATTTTCAGGTCGCGCTCCAGGTCTCTTGGGTATTCCTTGAAGTCCTCCTGGGGGCCAAATTGCGTGGGATTGACGAATATACTGACCACAGTCGCGTCTGTCTCTTTCACTGACTGGCGGACAAGACTCAGGTGTCCCTGATGGACATAACCCATGGTGGGAACAAAGCCGATAACTTTTCGCTCTTCCTTGAGCTTCCTGGCTGCGGCTTTCATCTCTTTGACAGATGAAATTATCTTCATCATTCTCTCCGGCTTATTTCCTCCAGTACCTCGGGTTTGAGATGATAAGAATGTTCGTCATCAGGAAATTTTCCTTCCTCAACATCCCTTTTGTATCCGCTTACTGCGTTATGGAGCACCTGGTGAAGCTCAGCGTACTTTTTCACAAACTTAGGGAGATAGCCGTTAGCATAGCCCACCAGGTCATGGAAAACAAGAATCTGTCCATCACAGTAAGGTCCTGCTCCGATGCCGATGGTGGGAATCTTTAACCTTTCGGTGATGAGTTTAGCCAGTTCCAGGGGGACGCATTCCAGAACGAGACAAAAAGCCCCTGCTTTCTCCAGATTCCGGGCATCCTTAAGGATTTTCAAAGCTTCCTCAGCCTTTTTCCCTTTTACTTTGAATTTCCCCAGGGTGTGAATGCTCTGCGGAGTAAGTCCTACATGTCCCATGACCGGTATTTCCGCTTCAATCAGCCTTTTGATTAACCTCAATCTTTCCCTTGAGGCACCTTCAATTTTGACTGCCCTTGCTCCGGCTTCTTTGAGAAACCGGAAAGCATTCCGCACAGACTCTTCGATGGAAAGATGGAAGGAGAAGTAAGGCATATCTCCCACCACCAGCGCCCTGCTTACTGCTCTGGTGACAGACTTTGTGTGGTGAATCATCTCATCCATAGTGACCGGGATGGTATTCTCGTAGCCCAGGACTACCATGCCCAGTGAATCACCGACAAGAATAATGTCAACACCACACTCATCCAGAATTTTTGCTGTCGGAAAATCGTAGGCGGTCAGAGCGACGATTTTTTCCCCTTTCTTTTTTTTGGCCTGGAGAAAGGGAACGGTGACTTGCTGGTTTTTTTCAGTTGACATTTTCTATCCTTTCTCCCCATCCTGCCTTTTCTACAGGATTGAGGTAAAGTAACACACCAGCTGGAGGTCAAAAAAGTCTCAGGCCCTTGCAGGGGTCTTTGAGCTTTTTCTCTATCTTTTCCTCCTACTTCCTTGATTGGTCTTTATCAGACCTGCTGAGAGGTACATAGTACATGGGGCCCTTTTTTACTTGGTTTATCTGATTGATAAGGTCGATTATATCCTCATCACGGTTGAAATCCACATCATCGGCTTTGACCACAAGAAGTGGAGTGGCCTGGTAATTGAAGAAAAAATAGTCAAAGGCTTCCAGGATGTCCTGCAGGTACCTCTCCGAGATATTTTTTTCAAGCGAAGTTCCTTTGTGGGCGATTCTCTTCAGCAGTGTGGGAAGAGAAATCTGTAAGTAGACCGCCAGGTCTGGCTTAACAAGCCGCTCGGAAAGAATGGAGAATATCTTCTCATAAACGATGAGCTCTTCATCGGAAAGAGTCTGGTAAGCATAAATTTTGTCTTTTTCAAAAAGGTAATCACAAATTACCCTTTCTTCAAACAACTCTCTCTGGGCAAGCTTTACCTGCTGGTTATACCTGTTCACAAGGAATACAAGCTGGGCAAGAAAAGCTGCCCCTTCTTTCTCGTCATAAAAATCCTTTAGGTAGGGATTTTCGATATTATCAAAGACAACTTTTCCCCCCACCTTTCCGGCGAGTATCTTGGCAAGCTTTGTTTTCCCTGACTTCATAACTCCTTCGATAGCAATATGACGGTAGCTTATCAGACCCTCTTTTTTCATGGTTTTTCCAGAATGAAGAACAGGTAACAAAAATAACCAATAAAGATTAATAAGTCAATGAAAAAACAACCTTTGTAAGCACCTTTAATTCCGTCATAATCGCAATTTGCAAAAGAGCCTCCCCCTTCCTCCAACTCGGGAATGAATCCGGGAAGGGGGAATCGCTCGCTTCGGGTTTTTAACGCCGT
>JBHIDX010000059.1:0-14548 GCA_046760305.1 Candidatus Aminicenantales bacterium | reverse complement strand
AATGCCGAAGAGGGGACTCGAACCCCTACGAGCGCAATATCGCTCACTAGCCCCTCAAGCTAGCGTGTCTACCAATTCCACCACTTCGGCATCCCAGCCTGGAGGACTTTTGAATATTTTGACCTACTTGTAACTTTAGCCTGGTATCTTGTTTTCTTTCCCCTGCTCTTTTCCTTTTTGCTGACTCTTTTTCTCCTGAGCTTGGGGAGCTTTCTCTTCTTTTTTCTCTGCTGCCTTCTTTTCTGTCTTTACGGTTTCTGTCTGGCTTGCCGCCTCTTTCTTTATCACCGAGCCTGTGTGTTTTTCAGAAAGTATCCACAGTCCGAGTGAGGTGAGCATGAAAAGCACAGCGCAGATAGTGGTTACTTTGGAAAGAAGAGTACCCGCACCGCGGGGGCCAAAAACAGTCTGGCTTCCCACGCCTCCAAAAGCACCGGCCAGGTCTGCTGCTTTACCGGATTGAAGCAACACGGCAATGATGAGGATAAAGCAGATGAAAATGTGAATCACTGTCAGGAGTGTGCCCATTTCTTATCCTTGTAAGCTCTTATTGCTTGCCTGGCTATTTCAATGAAGGAGCCTGCATCGAGTGATGCTCCTCCAACCAGAGCTCCGTCTATGTTTTTCTCCTTAAGAAGTTCATAAGAATTATCAGGCTTTACCGAACCGCCGTAAAGAATTATAGCACAGCTTGCAATTTCTTTTCCATACTTTTCGGATAACTCCTGCCTTATAAATTCCTGAACTTCATCTGCCTGCCTGGGGGTAGCTGTTAGACCGGTGCCAATGGCCCAGATTGGTTCGTAGGCGATGATGAGGCGCTGGAGGTCCTCACCGCTCAATCCCGCGAATCCTCTCTCAAGCTGGCTTTTAACTTTGTCGATAGTTTTTCCTTCTTCCCTCTCTTCTTTTGATTCGCCCACACAGACAATGGGGTTCAAGCTGGAGTTGAGAGCTGCCTTTATTTTTCTGTTCACCGTCTCGTCTGTTTCTCCAAAGTACTGACGTCTCTCTGAATGGCCTATTACCACAAACTGGCAGCCTGCTTCGGCCAGCATCAGAGGAGAGACTTCTCCTGTGTAAGCGCCCTTGTTTTCCCAGAAGAGGTTCTGGGCACCGAGTTTAATCGAGCTTTTCTGGAGGGCTTTGCTCACTTCGCTGAGTGCAGTGAAGGGAGGGATAACAACAATTTCAGCCTTTTCAAGCTCGTTCTCCGCCTCCTTCAGCTCGGATATGAGTTCCAGCGCTTCCTTTACGGTTTTTTGCATTTTCCAGTTGCCAGCAATAAATGGTTTTTCGTTTGTAACTCTCATTTTACTTCCTTACTTCTCAGTTAATGCTTCAAGACCGGGAAGAGTGCCCGTGGCGATGAATTCGAGCGAGGCACCGCCTCCAGTCGAGATGTGGGAGATTTTATCACTCACCCCTGCCATATAAACAGCGGCCACTGAGTCTCCGCCACCCACGACTGAAAAAGCCCGGGAGGCAGCTACTGCTTCAGCAATCCTGGTTGTACCGCGTGAGAACTTTTCCACTTCGAACACTCCCATGGGGCCGTTCCAGAATATGGTTGAAGCTCGTTGAATAACCTCTCCATATTCCTCCACTGTCTCGGGTCCGATGTCAAGCCCCATGAGGTGAGAAGGGAAGGGAAATGAGCTCAGCCTTTGCGGCTCTTCTTCAGACTCAGGCGATGGGGCTGCGATGTGGTCAAGCGGAAGATGAAGTCTTACCTCTTTCTCCTCTGCCTTGTTCATAACTTCGGCAGCAACCTGGATTGAATCAGCCTCGACCAGTGAACGCCCTACATTTTTGCCTTGGGCCCTTAAAAAAGTGTAGGCCATCGCTCCTCCGATAAGTATATCGTCCGCTTTGTTGAGGAGAGACTCGATGATGGGTATTTTATCTGAAACCTTTGCTCCGCCCAGAATAGCCGCGTATGGTTTCGAGGGTGAATGAATTATCCGGGAAAGGTTTGTTATTTCTTTTTCGAGAAGGAATCCTGCTGCAGCCTTGTCTACGTAGCGGGTCATACCCACCACTGAGGCATGGGAGCGGTGGCAGGCTCCAAAGGCGTCGTTTACATAATAATCTATGCCTTGAGCAAGCTGCCGGGCAAAAGAGGGGTCATTTGCCTTTTCTCCGGGATGAAACCTCAGGTTTTCGAGGAGGAGAACTCTGCTCTCATCCAGTGAGAGTTTGAGCTTATCAACCTCTTTGCCAACAACATCGGGCGCGAGAATCACTTCAGGCGAAATGAACTCATTAAGCCTTTCTGCCACCGGCTTGAGGCTGAGCTTGGGGTTGTATTTACCTTTCGGGCGTCCAAGATGAGAGCCGATAACGAGAACAGCTTTCTGCTCGATGAGGAAGTTAACGGTAGGGAGCACTGCCTTTATTCTTGTATCATCCCTTATTTTCTGGCTTTCCTCCAAAGGAACGTTGAAATCAACCCTGAGGAAAACTCTTTTCCCTCTCAGATCAAGGTCTTTTATGCTCAGGGCATTCATCTTACTTTGAGATGTATTTTATGAGCTCAACCACACGGCAGGAATATCCCCATTCATTATCATACCAGGCAAGAACCTTGACCAGATTTTTATCCGTAACACGGGTGAACAATCCATCGACAACAGCCGAGTGGGGATTACTCATGAAATCCACCGAGACAAGCGGTTCTTCAGTGTAATCCAGGATTCCTTTGAGCTTTCCATGGGAGGCGTCGCTGAAGGCAGCATTCACTTCGCTCTCAGTCACATCTTTCTGGAGGAGGGCTACAAGATCGACAACAGATACGTTGGAGGTTGGTATTCTGATGGCAATGCCATCTATTTTTCCCTTAAGCTCAGGCATGACAACCCCGACTGCTTTGGCAGCTCCGGTGGTGGTGGGAATCTGGGAGACAGCCGAAGCCCTGGCTCTTCTGAGGTCTTTATGGGGAGCATCGAGCACCTTCTGGTCGTTGGTGTAAGCATGGACTGTGGTCATGAAAGCTTTCTCTATTCCAAATTCTTCGTGAAGCACCCTGGCCACAGGCGCCAGGCAGTTGGTGGTGCAGGAAGCATTGGAGATAATATGATGTTCATCTTTGTTGTAAACATCCTCGTTTACTCCGAGGACAATGGTCACATCAGGATCTGTGGCAGGGGCAGTGATAATAACCTTCCGAGCACCTCCATCCCTGATATGCTTGGCAGCGTCATCCCTTTTTCTGAAGAGTCCGGTGGCTTCGATGACCACCTCTACTCCAAGGTCTTTCCAGGGAAGGTCTGAGGGATTTCTTTCAGAGAGGACTTTTATTTTTTTATCATTGATTATAAGAGCGTTATCAGATGATTTTACCTCTGCCTCAAGTCTTCCCAGTACAGAATCATACTTTAAAAGATGGGCCAGTGTTCTGGAATCAGTGATATCGTTTACAGCCACATAATCAATCTCAGGGTCATCGAAAGAAGCTCTGAATACGTTCCTTCCTATACGGCCAAATCCGTTTATTCCGACTTTTATCGCCATCTAAAACCTCCTTGATAATTTCAGTTTTGTATTAACATAAATAGATTTTTAAATCAATGAAACTCGGGAATTGTCGGGAATTGCTGAATACAGGGCGAGTCCCTTATTAATTACCGGATTTTGTGGTAAAATTTCCAGCAGTTGTGTTCACACGAGTTTGTTTGTGTGGAAAGGAGCTCTGATGAAGGTGCTAAACTCCTCCCAGATGAGGGAAATAGACCGCAAGGCAATAGAAGAAATGGGCATCATAGGGCCGGTTCTGATGGAGAACGCAGGAATCCAGGTTTTCAGAACTCTGCTCTCCCGGTTTCCCGAGGTGCGGAAAGAAAAAGTTGTAATTGTGGCTGGAAAGGGAAACAACGGAGGCGACGGCTTTGTTGTCGCCAGGCATCTTTTTAACATCGGATGTAAATTAGATGTGCTCCTCATCGGAACGGAGAAGGAACTCAAGGGTGATGCAGCCCTGAACTGCGGGATTGCTCGAAAAATAGGAGTAGATATTACTGAGGCAAGTACCCGGGCTTTATGGGAGTCTCAAAAAGACAAACTTTACCGGGCCACGATTGTTGTCGATGCTCTGTTTGGCACCGGCCTCACCAAGCCTGCAGCCGGTCTCTATGCCCATGTCATAGATGACATCAATAAATCAACGGCTTTCAAAATATCAGTTGATATTCCTTCTGGTCTCTCCTCAGATACTCACCTTATCATCGGTCCATGCGTCAAGGCAGACCTGACAGTTTCACTGGCTGCACCCAAGATTGCTCATGTTTTCCCACCAGCTGAGGAATATGTGGGCCAGCTTGTGGTGGCAGAGATAAGTATCCCTCCCTTTCTTTTTGATGACCAGAACCTCAAGCTTGAAATGGTGGAGAGAGAATCTCTTCTTCCCTTTTTTCAGAGAAGAAAAAAAGACACTCATAAGGGAACCTACGGCCATCTTTTTGTTATTTCTGGTTCCCTGGGGAAAACTGGTGCGGCAGTCATGGCTGCCAGAGCTGCGCTCAGGATGGGTGCAGGTCTGGTTACGGTTGGCACTCCCCGGACCTGCCTCCCCATCGTTGCCCGCTCCACGGTCGAGCTTATGACTGAGGCTCTTGAAGAGACAGAGGAGAAAACTATCGCTCTCGGTGCGCTTCAAAGAGCACTTTCCCTCCTTGAAGGGAAGGATGCGCTCCTTATCGGTCCAGGAATATCGACCCATAGGTCGACCTCAGAGTTTGTTGTCTCTCTTCTTCCCAGGGTAAAGGTTCCGCTCATTGTGGATGCTGATGGGCTGAATATAATTGCTGAAAACCCGGCTGTTTTAAGCTCATTGCCCAGACCAGCAGTCCTCACTCCTCATCCCGGAGAATTTGCCCGGCTTGTCCGCCTTCCCACAAAAGAAGTCCTGGCGAAAAGGATCGAGCTGGTGCCGGAATTTTCTCAGAAATATGGCCTTTACTGCGTTTTTAAAGGTTACAGGACGCTGGTTTCTAGCCCTGACGGCAGGGTTTTCATCAACCCCACCGGAAATCCTGGCATGGCTTCTGCCGGAGTGGGTGATGTGCTGAGCGGGATGATTGCTTCCATGGTCATGCAGGAGAAAAAAACCCTGGAGGCAGTGCTGGCTGCAGTCTACATCCACGGCCTGAGCGGAGACATTGCAGCTCAGAGAGTGGGGGAGAGGCCTCTTACTGCCTCAAACATAATCACAAGCCTTCCCCGGGCTATAAAATCAATGGAAGAGGCAGAGTACTGATCCCTGTCTTATGAAGCGAAATTCCTTTGACCTTGATGGAGAATCTGACCGGAATGAAAAAGAAAAACGAGCCTCTCAGTCAGACTGAAAAACCAGGGAGGGAAAAAAGATTCGTTTCCTTTTCTGAGGAGGATACCTTTGAGCTGGGGAGAAAGCTCGCACAGCGCCTTAAAGGGGATGAGATAGTGTTTATCAGCGGAGAGCTGGGAGCAGGAAAGACTGTTTTTGTGCGAGGTATTGCCTCAGGCCTGGGACTTAAAGATGTGCACCAGGTGTGCAGTCCTTGCTACACGCTCATAAACATCTATGAGGCGAAATTTCCCATTTATCACCTCGACCTCTACCGCATCGAGAAAGGAGATGAAATCCAGGAGCTTGGCTGGGAGGACTTCATCGGAGAAGGAGTGATTGTGGTTGAGTGGGCTGAAAAGATGCCGGCAGAACTTGATGTGATTCAGGTCAAAATTGAAGTAGATAAAGAGGACAGAAGAATCATTTCCATAACATGGTGACAGTGTATTATACTCTTACTGTCCTTGATTAAGAAAAGAAAATTTGATAAAAAAAACGAATTGATAGAGAAAATCTTAAGCAGACAGAAAAAACAATAAGGGGTTGGTATTGCCGGGTGAAAGGTTAGACGGCTGGAAGGAGATTTCCGATTACCTCAAACGGGATGTAAGAACCTGTCAGAGGTGGGAGAAAGAGTTCGGCCTTCCTGTCCACCGTATAAACAGGTTTTCTTTCCGGTCAAAAGTTTTTGCCTTCCGTTCAGAGCTTAACCACTGGCTTGAAACCCGGTACAAAGGAAGAGAAGAAGCTTTTCCTATTCTTACCAGAAAAACTCACATTCCGGTTTATGTCTTTGTTCTTATTGTTGTTTTTATCATATCTCTCAGCGTCTTTTTCACTCTCTTTTTTCATCAAAAGGAAGAAAATTTGATTCCTTCCGCATACGATGCCTCAAAATGGAAATTGAAAGGACGAAGTCTCAATTTCTACGACTACAAAGACAGGTATCTCTGGAGGGTTGAGATTGATAACCCTTTAAATCTTGATGATTATTACCATGATGTTTCAAGAGACGAGGACGGCAATCCTCATCTGTGGCTGGAAAGGCCAAGAGTTGACTTTGCCGACATCGATGGCGACGGAAAAAACGAGGTTATCTGTTTTGTTTACCATGAAAATCCAGATGAGAGGGTACTGATTCTTTTCGACAACACAGGAGATAAAATGTGGTCAAGAGCTGTACATTTTGACCAGAATTATGAGGGAGGGAAAATAGTCTATGATTATCTTATCCAGCAGGTGAGATTCGAAGATATTAATCAGGATGGGAAAAAAGAAATCTTGGCTCTCTGGAAGCATCAGAAAAGATTTCCGGGCATTTTTGAGATTTACGATACAAGCGGTCACAGACTTTTCAACTACTGGCATACTGGTACCTTAAAGAAATTTTTTTTCTATCCAGGCAAAAGTAATGAAATATATTTAGGTGGAACGAACAATCTTCTTGATGGAGAAGCTGTGCTGATTGTCCTTGACTGTAGAAACCTGAAAAGCGGTTTAGGCCCTCCCTATGCTCTGCCCGCTGAGCTGGCGGGAAAAAAGGGTGAACTCTGGAAATACATTCCCAGAAACTACACCCCGGCCTGTCAGAAAACTTATATCCGCTTTAAAAAAAATGAACTGGCTCCTATTTTCGGTATAAGATGGCAATCAGTTGTGGAGGTTAGAGCAGGGAGAAGCGGGATCTTTGCCGGTATTATCTACGGAAAAGACATAAAGAGGAAGCTCTACTACTCGTTTGATGAAAATTTAAGTCTGAGATATGTCATGGAAAGCGCTGAGTTTAGAAGAGATTTTGCTGGGTTAATTAAAGAGGGGAGTATAGAAATTGCTTTGCCTGAATTCCTGCAAGAATGCGGAAGTGATGTGTTGTTCTGGACAGAGGAGGGCTGGTCGAAAAAGCTGCCACAGGAGACATCAAAAAAGATGTTAAATAAATGACGTGGGGCATTTTCGAAATAATAGTAGAGGCTATTTGACAAGGAATGAGGTTTATTTATAAATTGGGACAAGCCAGAGCGAGGGAAGACCATGATTGAAAAAGTAAAGGCCAGAATATGTGAAGTTAAGGACTTTCCAAAACCAGGGATAGGATTCAAGGATATCACACCGCTTCTCCTGGATGCAGAATGCTTCAATTATGTGATTGACAGAATTTCTGAATGGGGAAAAAAGAGAAAAACAGAGCTTGTGGTCGGGATTGAAGCCAGGGGCTTTCTCTTTGCCGCTCCGGTAGCTCATCACCTGAGACTGGGGCTTTCGATAATAAGAAAAAAGGGGAAGCTTCCCAGAGAAACGGTCAGCATCAGAGCTCCCAATGAGTATGCTGTCGAGTATTTCGAAAAACATGCTGACAGCATTAAACCCTCTCAGAGAGTACTCATCGTCGATGACCTCATAGCTACCGGCTCTTCATCCATAAGTTCTATCGAGCTGGTGAAGAAGCTGGGTGGAGTAGTTGTTGGCTTTGCTGCGGTGGTTGAGCTCAGTTTTCTTCACGGTGTGGAGCGCATAAGAGAAGCTCATCCTGATGTTGAAGTTTTAAGTTTGATTCAATTCGAAAAATAAGAGAGGGGGAGATGCGGATTCTGGAGGATTTCTTCAGGTTAAAAGAGAACAGGACGAGCGTAAAAAATGAGTTTCTGGGAGGGCTGACCACTTTTATGACCATGTCCTACATCATATTTTTCCAGCCTGCTCTTCTCTCTTCTGTGGGCATGGACAGGGGTTCTGTCATGGTCGCCACCTGTTTGAGCAGTTTCCTGGCCACAATTTTGATGGGACTTCTGGCCAGATACCCGATAGCTCTTGCTCCGGGAATGGGTTTAAACGTTTTTTTCGCTGTTACTGTCTGCGGCACCATGGGTTATTCCTGGAAGGTTGGCCTGGGAGCGGTCTTTATATCAGGTGTGATATTCGTCATCTTCTCGGCTGTTGGGGTCTGGAAAACGCTTGTCGCCTCAGTGCCTGATTCGATCAAGCACGCAATTGCTGTCGGTATCGGGCTTTTTCTGGCCCACGTCGGACTTCAGTACGGCGGCCTTGTGGTGGATGAACCGAATGTTCTTGTCACCATCGGAGACCTGACAACCAATCACGCAGCCCTGGCCGTTTTTGGCATCGCCCTCATTACTCTCCTCATGGGACTCAGAGTTCCAGGAGCAATCCTGCTGGGCATAATCGGGACAGCTCTGTTCGGTATTCCGCTTAAGATTGTAAGCTACCACGGGATTATCTCCTCCCCGCCGAGCATCATGCCCACCTTTCTCAAGCTTGATATCCTTGGTGCTCTTAAAACTGGGCTTTTCTCGGTCATTTTCATCTTTTTTCTCATCGACCTCTTTGACACCATGGGAACATTGATTGGAGTCAGCGCTCCGGCCGGTTTCCTCAAAGAAGGAAAACTTCCCCGGGCAAACAGGGCCATGCTTTCTGATGCTATAGGTACAGTTTCAGGCGCTATGCTGGGGACTTCGACCGTGACCAGCTATATAGAGAGCGCAACAGGAATTGCTCAGGGAGCAAGGACCGGGCTGGCCAGCATCTTTACCTCTTTTTTCTTTCTCGTGGCCCTCTTTTTCAGCCCTGTGGCTGAGATGATCGGGGGCGAATACATCCATAACGGTCTGGTTCTTCGACCCGTAATCGCTCCTGCTCTTATTGTTGTCGGATACCTGATGATGAAATGTGTTTCTTTCATAAACTGGGAAGAGGTGACCGATGCTGTTCCTGCTTTTCTGACCATCATCATCATGCCCCTCACCCTCAGCATCACTGAAGGGATATCGGTTGGCTTCATTTCCTATTCTTTCTTGAAGCTTGCTACAGGCAAGGGGAAAAAAGTTCACTGGTTAATCTACTTTTTTTCTGTTCTTTTTGTCATTCGCTATTTTGTGAAGTGAGAGAAGGAGAAAAATACTTATGGGCGATAAGGAATTCCTGAGATTCTTACCCTGGATTTCGTTCTTTTTAATCACACTCCTGGTCTTATCCTGTGCTCGAGTAGTTTATCCACCAGGCCGGATGGAATTTGGGCCTCCTCAGGCCAGGTGGGTGAGAAAAACTCTGGCCAGGATGAGTGTGGAAGAGAAGATAGGACAGATGATTGCCTGGCGTTATTCCGGTTATTTTGTTAACAGGCAGAGTGAATATTTCAGAGAACTGGAGAAGCTCATCGTTAAACGCGGAATAGGGGGGTTGATAATTTTTGGAGGAAACGTCTATGAAACTGCTATGCTGACCAATGCATTCCAGAGGCTTGCCCGCATACCCCTTTTAATTGCCTCGGATTTTGAGAGAGGGGCAGGAAACCAGATCAGAGGAGCTATCGAGTTTCCGCCGTTAATGGCCATGGGAGCAACTCGTTCTGAAGAGTTCGTCTACCTTATGGGCAAAATAACCGCCCTCGAAGGAAGGGCAATGGGCATCCACATGACTTACGCGCCCGTTGTTGATGTCAACATCAATCCTGAAAACCCGATCATAAACACCCGCTCCTTCGGAGAAGACCCGGAGCTTGTCAGCCGGCTGGCAAAAGCTTTCATCAAGGGATGTCAGGAGAACGGCCTGATTGCAACCGCCAAACATTATCCTGGCCATGGAGACACTGACCTTGATTCTCACTCCTATCTTCCCACTGTCAGAGGAGACCTTGAACGCCTGGAGAGAGTAGAACTTTACCCTTTCAGGAAAGCAGTTGAGGCTGGAGTGCAGGCAGTGATGACAGCTCATCTTTACGTTCCTGCTCTTGACCCCACTCCGCAGCTCCCGGCAACTCTCTCGAAAAATATAATTACTGATATCCTGAGGAAAAAATTCGGCTTTAAAGGGCTCATTGTCACAGATTCGATGGGAATGGGCGGGATAACAAAGCATTATGAGCCGGAGGAAGCAGCGATCATGGCTGTTAAAGCCGGTGTTGATATGGTGCTCCTTCCGCCTGAGACAGAAAAGGTAATTGAGGCCCTGATTGAGGCGGTAAAAGGGGGAAAAATATCCGAGAGGCGTGTCGATGCTTCGGTGAGGAGAATCCTTGAGGCAAAGGCAAGGCTCGGTCTTCGTCGAAATAAGCTGGTTAACATTGATTTACTTGAGAGGACAATTGCCGTCAAAGAGAGGATAGAGCTGGCAGATAAAATGTTTGAAAGCTCCATTACCCTGGTTAAAAACAAGGGGGATATTCTTCCCCTTAAAGATTTATCAAAGCAAATAGCTGTTTTTTCCTTGAGCAGTGACCTGGGTGACTATTTTGCTGGAAGGACTTTCGTAAACGAGGTAACAAAAAGATGCGAGCATGCGGTCAGTTTTTATGCCGACCGTTTCACAGGTGAAGAATTTCTCGAAGAAGCTGTGGAGAAGGCAAAAAATGCAGATATAGCCCTGGTAGCCCTTTTTTCAAGCCTTCGTGCCTGGAAAGGGAGTGTCGACCTGGAACCAAGACATGTTGAGGTTGTGGAAAAGCTAGTAGGAAGCCGGGTTCCAGTGGTGGCGGTTTCTTTCGGTAGCCCTTACTTCCTGCGCCATTTTCCAGAGGTGGATTCCTATCTCTGTGCTTACCGAAACGCCGCTCCTGCCCAGAAAGCAGCTGTAAGGGCAATCTTCGGAGAAATAGATGTCAGCGGCAAGCTGCCCGTATCTCTTCCCGGCCTATTCTGCTTCGGGCATGGGCTCACCATCGAGAGGAATGATTAATCTCTCTTTTCCCAGTTGTTAATCAGATAGGGCTTTAATGTTTCAAATTCCAGACAGAGCTTTTCAATCTCTTCTTCTGCTTCCCGGTTTGACATCTCTCTTGTTTTGAGGACAAAAGAGGCGGTAAATCCAAAATAAAGAGGAATCATTGATTCGAGCACGAGCGGGAGGCTCATTTCTATGAATACATGCCTGAACCTCTCGTAGAAAAGAATGTAATCGTAAATTATTTTCACCCAGAGCTCATAGGGAAATTCATATCTTTTTTTCGTCAGTGTAAGCACTCTCTCAAGCTCTTTGTAATTGTTGTTCCTCAGGATTTCCTGCCAGATAGAACGGAATTTTATCTCTCCCCGGTGCAGTCTCTGGAAGAGGTCGTTAAAGTCCTGGCTTACTTCCTCGGGAATGACTCTTGCCTGGAAGCCAAAGCTAGGAAGCTCAGTGCTTTTTTTTACGGTTTTCCACTTATCGAAGTACTCCACCACAAGCGAAAAAATAGTACCCATAATCTGCTTGAACATGGGAGCCAGAGTGGAAACAGGTTTGGGATTATGGATTTTTGCACCGAGAAAAGACTGGCAGATCTTAAAACCATTAGCCAGAGCTACTGTGGTCATCCAGATGTCGATACCGTAATAAGCCACATCTGTGTCCCAGATGTCTTTTTTTACAAATTCTCGGAGAAGATTTGACGAAAAGCCGAATTCTCCGCCTATTGGCTGGCGGATTTTTTTACCGTAAAGGGCTCTGGTCAGGGGATAGATAATGGAATTGGTGATTGTTCCGTCGTATTTATGTCGGCTGTAGAGAGGAGCAACATAATCGTATCCCTTAAACAGTATCGGGCCCCCAAGAAGCTGGACCCATTCTGGTGTAATCGACCGAAGGTCAGAGTCAACAACGATAACCGCTTTTGCCTTCAGTTCATTAGCAATCTCGAAGATTCTCCTGAAGGCCTTTCCTTTTCCTGGTGTCCCTCTGAAGCTTGTTACTATTTCCGAGATTGGGCTATGAAGGCTTCTCGTGTAGGGATGAACTTCATGAGCAATCAGGATTGAATCAAGTTCTTTATAGTCTTCCAGATTATTTCTGATGATTCTTCTTGTGCTGTCAGTAGAGCCGCAATCTGAGTTTACTATCAGACATTTAAACTTAGGGAAGTATTTTGTCAGGCCCAGCCTGACCGCCTTGATAACATGACCTATGGTCTCTTCGTTGTTGTAACTGGGAATGCCGACAACGATATCAGTGCTCTCTATTTTCCTTACCTGCTCGAGAACTTTTAGAGTGAGGACAGGCTTTTTATTCATTCAGGGCTACATCTCCATAATATATTGATGCCACCTTATACAGGTGTCAATAATCTCCCGCGGGGATTTTAAGGGTGATTTTCCTCTCTTTTTCATAGTCTTTGTGGAGGATATTCTTTATCTCTTTTGGCTAACATAATTGAATACAATGAATTCGGCCTTAAATCAAGTAAATTGACACAAATATCCCTTTTTCCTATGCTATGTATAAGAACAACGTAAAACTGGCAATAATTCTCTCGAAAAAGTACCTCATCAAGGAGGTGAATAATGTCTGATTTTTTCCAGAATGGAGTTATCGCTACCTTTCATAAGCTGGGAAAAGGAGACCTGAAAGGCCTTGAGAATAAACTCAAAGACTTCTCAAATCTCAGACCCATTGCCCTCATTCTGCCTGCGCTCTACCGGGAATTCACCAGCGGCACCTTGCCTCAAATAATGTTTGAGCTGAGGAAATCAAGATATCTCAAGGAAATTGTGATTTCTCTGGATAAGGCAAATTTGTCTCAGTTTAAAAAAGTAAAAAATCATTTCTCAAACCAGAAAAAAGTAAGCATTATCTGGAATGACGGTCCCAGAATGAAGAAACTCTACCTGCTCCTGGATAGGAATAATCTCTCTGCCGGAAACGGGGGAAAGGGTCGAGCTGTATGGATTGCACTCGGCTATCTGCTGGCAAGGAGAAAATGCCAGGTTATTGCCCTCCAGGACAGTGATATCGTCAATTATGACCGAATGCTCCTCGGTCGGCTTTGTTACCCGGTGGCAAATCCTCACTCTGAGTACGAATTCTGTAAGGGCTTCTACAGCAGGGTTTCAGACAGACTCTACGGCAGGGTAACCCGCCTCTTTTATACACCCTTTATCCGGGCTCTGGAAAAGATGCTGGGCTACTTACCTTTTCTTGTCTACATGGACAGCTTCCGGTATGCTCTCGCGGGTGAAATCGCCCTCAGAAGAGACCTGGCCATGGCCATGAGAATCCCCAACGACTGGGGGGTGGAAGTAGGGACTCTGGCCGAAGTTTACAGAAGGGTGGCATTGAATCGAATCTGCCAGGTGGATATTGCAGATACATACGAACACAAACATCAGGAGCTTGTTCCCTCTGATGCAGAAAAAGGAATACTCAAAATGGCTGCTGATATTGCCAAGTCCATCTTCAGAACTCTTGCTGGAGAAGGAGTACAGTTTTCAGTGGGCTTTTTTAAGACACTGAGCAATCTTTATTCAAAAATTGCTCATGAGACGATTGTCCTCTATGAGAATGATGCTGCCATTAACGGACTTCACTTTGACCGTCATGCAGAATCAGTCTGCGTTGATGCCTTCACCCAGGCCATAAACATCGCCGGTGAAGCTTTCTGGAATAACCCCTTCGAGATTCTTCTCATCCCAAACTGGCATATCGTAAGTGGTGCTATTCCTGATTATTTCAACCTTCTGGTTGATACAGTTCGCCAGGATAGAGAGCTGTAGGTTCGAAATCAGGGACATGTACTGATTTTCTGAAATCGGTACGTGCCCCATGATTTCTGAATGGGCTAGATAACTATTTCAGTTGAAATCTGACTTTGACGGTGAAGATGACCCCTCTGGGTCTTCCGTTGATGATCATGGGCTCATACTCCCACTGACGGACAGCATCGATAGCTGCCTGGTCGAGGAGAGGGATTGACCTCAGAACCTTAACCCTCTGCACTCTTCCGTAGATATCGGTCGTAGCCTCGATAATCACCACTCCTTCCACGCGGGCCTGGCGGGCAATCTCGGGGTAGAGAGGTTCAACCCGTTTGATGAGTCTGGGTGGTCTTATCTCTCCCACTGCTCTGATGGGCGCTTCGACTTCACCCACAACACCGCCCAGCACTCCGCCGACAACGCCGCCCAGCACTCCGCCCACGACTCCACCTTCCACTCCACCTTCCACGCCGCCTTCGATACCGAGGTCGGAGATTTCTTCCTCAGCTATTTCATCAGGGATTTCCACAGGGGCGATGAGTTTACCTGGTTCGACAGGTTTTTGGGCTCTGACTGGTTTTATGCGTTTAATCTGTTTGGCTTTGGAGGATTTCTTTTTGGCTGGAGGGGGAGGAGGGGGAGGAGGAGGGGGAGGAGGAGCGAGGAAAGCGCTCACCACTTCCACAGTGGGTAGATTTTTTGTCGAAAGAAGGGGAATGACTACCAGAGCCAGGATCAAAACTCCATGAATAATCACTGC
>JBHIDX010000058.1:0-14811 GCA_046760305.1 Candidatus Aminicenantales bacterium | reverse complement strand
CCAAGCACTCCCGAATATGATGAGATTGCCGCGCCCTTTCAGGGCTCGCAACGACAGATTGCTTCGCTACGCTCGCAATGACAATAGGCATTTTCGAACTAACAGTTCAGGCGAAATGGTTGGTGGAAATGCTCCTCAGGTTGAATAAGTTCCTTTCACAAGCCGGGGTCGCGTCCCGGAGGCATGCGGATAAACTTATCGCTGAAGGAAGGGTTGAGGTAAACGGAAAAGTTATTCAGCGGCTGGGGTATAAGGTTGACACTGAAAATGACAGAGTAGCTGTTGATGGAAAAGAGGTGGAGAGAGTTGAGGCAGGTATCTATCTTATGCTCAACAAGCCACCGGGCTACCTTGTAACAGCAGAGGATTCGTTCGGAAGACCAACGATAAAAGAGCTTCTTCCTGCCTTAAAAGCAAGAATTTTTACTGTGGGAAGGCTGGATTTTGACAGCCGGGGATTGCTTCTCCTCACCAATGATGGAGAGCTCGCCTACCGCCTTTCTCATCCTCGCTATGAAGTGAAAAAGACTTACCTCATCAGTGTGAAAGGCGAACCCCAGAGAGAAGACATTGCCAGACTTGAGAAGGGAATCTATCTTGAGGGTCAGAAGACTGCACCGGCAAGAGTAATCCTTCTTAAAGGAGGAAAGAGAAGGAGCTTCCTCAGGGTTGAGATTCATGAAGGCAGGAAAAGAGAGGTAAAGAGGATGTTTGAAGCAACCAGGCATCCTGTGCTTGAGCTGAAGCGAATCGGCTTTGGCGGACTTGAGCTTGGTAAGCTTAGAGAAGGAAAGTGGAGATTTCTCAGGAAAGGGGAAGTCAGCAGGCTTAAGAAACTGGTCGGGCTTTAAGCTTCTTTCTCCTCTTTGACGGCAAAATCCTTCCAGCTTTTTGCCAGCCGTTGGAGCTCCTGGTCGACAAGGTGATTAACTGTCCCTTCCTCAAAGGCGCCATCTTCTTTTCTCTTGCCAGCCTTTACTCCGGTCAGGATTTCAATCCCTTCGTCAATGGTCTTGATGGGATAGATATGAAATTTGCCTTTCCTTACCGCTTCAATCACATCTTGCCGGAGCATCAGGTTCTGAACATTCTGATGGGGGATGATGACTCCTTGAGTTCCTGTCAGGCCTTTAGCCTTGCAGACATCGAAGAAGCCCTCGATTTTTTCGTTTACCCCACCGATGGGCTGGATTTCGCCTTTCTGATTGAGCGAACCGGTGACAGCGATGTCCTGTCTCAACGGAAGGTGGGAAAGGCTGGAGAGAATGGCGTAGACTTCAGTCGAAGAGGCGCTGTCTCCGTCAATACCTGAGTAAGACTGCTCAAAAGCTATGCTTGATGAGAGGGAAAAAGGTTTGTTCTGAGCATATTTTCCCCTGAGATATCCTCCCAGAATGAGGACTCCCTTGTTGTGAGTGCGGCCGCTCAGGTCAGCTTCCCTCTCGATGTTTATCACTCCTGCTCTTCCGACAGAGGTCTTGGCCGTGATCCGTGTTGGCTTACCGAAGGAGAATTCTCCCATGGAGTAGACAGAGAGACCGTTGACCTGACCTTCGACTTTTCCTTCAGTATCAATCATAATCGTTCCTTCTTCGATGAGCTCCTGAATCTTATCTTCAATGAGGCTTACCCGCTCGAAGCGCTCCTCAATCGCTTTTTCAACGTGTTCCCGGCCGACTTCTTTTTTGTTGTCTTTCTCTGCCCAGTAGCTTGCTTCCCGAATGACGTCAGTTATGATGTGGAATCTTGTTGTCACCTTTCTCTGACGGCCGGTAAGGCGTGTTCCGTATTCGATCACTGCCGCTATTCCTTCTTTATTGAAAGGAAGAAGATTGTCCTCAACGCATATCTTTTTTATGAACTCGGCATATTCTTTTATGGTCTTTGTGTCTTTTTCCATTTCAGAATCAAACTCTGACTTGATCTTGAATATCTTCTTGAAATCCTCATCAAGGTGGTAAAGGATGTTGTAGATGCGCTCGTCCCCGATCATAACCACCTTTACCTTGCAGGGGATTGGTTCGGGTTTAAGTCTTGCCGTTGAGAAGAGGTAAAAGGTTGAGAAGTTCTGTATCTCGAAAATCTGGTTTCTGAGTGTTCTTTTAAGTGTAGGCCACACGCCCGGCTCAATCAGGGCATCAAGAGCATTTATGACCAGGTAGCCTCCGTTGGCTTTGAGTAAGGAACCGGCCTTTATTTTGGTGAAGTCTGTCTGAATAACGCCCAGGCGATTTACTGTCTGCTCTATCGAGCCGAAGAGGTTTATGTAATTGGGGTTAGTTTCCATGATTACCGGCTCCCCCTTTATGTCTGTGTTGTCCACAAGCAGGTTCACCCTGTAGGGGAGAAAAGGGTCAGCGGTCAGTTTCTGGGCCTCTTCTTTTTTCTGGGCTTTGAAGAGGTTTATATTCTTTATTAAATCAGCCTCCACATGGTCAAGATAGTCTGAGATTTTCTCTCCGGGAAATTTTTTCCTTATTTCCTCCACACCCCCCCTTATCAGAGGAGTTATTGCTTCCTCATCCCATTCAGTGAGCATTTTCTTTGTTTCTTCTTCCATTTCCTTGAGCTGCTCGAAAATGCGCTCCAGCTTTTCGGTGAGCTTATCGTATTTTTTTCTCAAATCTTCAAGCTTTTCTTCAGGAAATTTCCCTTCCTTTACCAGCGCTTCGAGCTTATTGAAGGGAACTGACTGGCCTTCGATGACAGGAATCAGGTCAGGTTTTACGAAAAGTCCCATCTGAACCTGGATCATAGTAAAGCCTTCCTTGGCAACTTCGTCTTCGAAGGCTTTGAGGATTGCTTTCTGTTTTTTCTGCTTTGTTTCTACTATACTGTCGCGTCTTTCTGTGTAGTAATTGCTCTTGAGGAGCTCGGGTATATTCCGCTTGAGCATTTCGATGAGCTTCTTCATGGCCTCCCTGAAGATGTTTCCCTTTCCAGCCGGACAGGTAATGAGAGTGGGTTCGTCAGGGTTTTTGAAGTTGTTGACGTAAAGAAGGTCGTCAGGTGTTTTTTTACCTTTTTCCAGTTTTTCCAGGAGCTGCTTGATTGTTGTTGTTCGACCCGTGCCCACCATGCCGGTGATGAAAATGTTGTATCCAAGGCTTTTTATGTTTAATCCGGTCTGGATCGCTTTAACCGCTCTTTCCTGCCCTATGATGCTCTCGCATATCTCGCATTCGTCAGTGGTGCTGAAAGGAATCCTGGAAGGGTCCAAACTCCATCTCAGCTTTTCTGGTGGAAGTTCTCTAAAATTTTCTGCAGCTTTCATTCTTCTCTCCTCTTTCGAAATCAACTCTACAGTATCGACGATAAATAAATCCTCCTCCATTTTTTACCACAAAAGTCTGAGCCTGACAACTCCGAAGCGAGCGATTCCTTTTTCCCTGAGCCGTTTATGCCGCTGAGGGCGGGTTGGGTCTCCGCCCGCAGCGAACGGGGACCCCTCGTCGCCCCCCCCATTTTGAGTTCTCATCATGAGAGATGAATCCGGGAAGGGGAAGAAGCGACATTGAGGGTTTAGCCTTGACTCCCTGCTTGGTGAGGGAATCCGGCGCAGCCGGAGCCGAGGACTGTTTGAGCACGTGATGTAAATTCATAAGCGAGAAGAATAGCAACTGGAAGTCAAAGGCGCCAGGAAGCAAACGTGCGGAGTTCCGCAGGCCCGAGCCAAGCGGGGAGGCAACGGCGTTAAAAACCCGAAGCGAGCGATTCCTTTTTCCCTGAGCCGTTTATGCCGCTGAGGGCGGGTTGGGTCTCCGCCCGCAGCGAACGGGGACCCCTCGTCGCCCCCCCCATTTTGAGTTCTCATCATGAGAGATGAATCCGGGAAGGGGAAGAAGCGACATTGAGGGTTTAGCCTTGACTCCCTGCTTGGTGAGGGAATCCGGCGCAGCCGGAGCCGAGGACTGTTTGAGCACGTGATGTAAATTCATAAGCGAGAAGAATAGCAACTGGAAGTCAAAGGCGCCAGGAAGCAAACGTGCGGAGTTCCGCAGGCCCGAGCCAAGCGGGGAGGCAACGGCGTTAAAAACCCGAAGCGAGCGATTCCCCTTCCCGGATTCATCTCTAAGCCTTTTTTTATTCGTGCAAAAAAACCCTTTATTTGCTACAATAAAAAAAATTTTGAGGGACTTAGCCCATTATGTATAAGCGAAAAGAAAGCCAGGATTCAACAGAAATTAAAGGAGAGTAAAATGAGGCAATACCAGGGAAAGCTGCAGGCAAAGGGTCTTAAGATTGGAATCGTGCTCAGCCGTTTCAACCAGTTTATCTCGGAAAGGCTTCTTGATGGAGCTCTAGATGCGCTCAACAAGATGGGAGCAGAAGAGGACAATATTTCCATCTACAGGGTACCCGGCTCTTTTGAAATACCTTTTCTCGTCAAAAAGCTGGCAAAATCGGGGAAACTAGACGGCATTATCAGCTTAGGTGTGCTCATAAGAGGAGATACTCCCCACTTCGATTTTTTAAGCGCAGAAGTAACAAAAGGCCTCGCCCAGATATCATTGGAGGAAGGAGTGCCGGTTTCATACGGTCTCCTCACCGTGGAGAGCATCGAGCAAGGCATCGAACGGGCAGGGACCAAGTCCGGCAACAAGGGCTGGGATGCTGCTCTGTCACTTGTCGAGACACTCAATCTGCTCAAGGACTCTGGTCTGGACTGAGGGATGACCCTCCTCTCATGGGAAGGAGAAGAAAAGCAAGGGAATGCGCTTTACAGCTCCTCTTCCAGCTAGAGTTTGATGATACAGACCCGGAGAGGTCGATTTCGCAGTTCTGGCTCCAGAAGAGAGTGTCTGAAGATGTGAAAGATTATTCAGCCTGGCTTGTGAGCGGAATCCTTTCTCACGAGCAGGAAATCGACGACATCATCCAATCCACATCCAGTCACTGGCGGATTCCGCGCATGGCTGTTGTTGACCGCAACATCTTGAGGATTGCCGTTTTTGAGCTTCTGTATGAGCCACATGTTGCCCCGGCTGTTATCATCAACGAGGCGATTGAGATTGCGAAAAAATACAGCAGCGAGGATGCAGCTTCTTTTGTTAACGGCGTCCTGGACGGTGTAAGGAAGAGGTTTGAGGAAAAAACTGGGAGAAAAAAGGAAGGGAAAAATGTCAGGAGAAAAGAAGAACCAGAAGAAAAATAAAGAAGGACAACAATCCACCAGAGTGAGTGACCAGGAATTGGCCCGGCACGAGAAAATGGAGAGACTTGCTGCCGAGGGAATTGACCTCTATCCTCACAAAGTGGAGGTAACACATACTGTCTATGAGGTGGTTTCGCAGTTTGCTTCCCTTGAACATGAAGAACTTGAAGAGAAAAAGGTGAGGGTAATAGTCGCGGGAAGAATACTCTCCATCAGGCGCATGGGAAGGGCCACTTTTTTCCACCTCTCAGATAGCCGTGCCAGACTGCAGGTCTACCTCAGAGAAGATGTGATAAAGCCCCGTCCTTACCAGATATTTTCCCTGATCGATATCGGCGACATGCTCGCTGTGGAAGGTGTGCTCTTCAAGACAAAAACAGGGGAGCTCACTGTGCTTGCTGAAAAATACACTTTTCTCACCAAATCGCTCCACCCCCTTGCTGAAAAATGGCACGGGCTTCAGGATGTTGAGCTTCGCTACAGGAAAAGACACCTCGACATAATCATGAATCCTGAAGTGGGCGAGATTTTTCGCCTCAGGAGCGCTTTGATTTCAAAAATCAGGAGCTTTTTTGACCAGAGAGACTACGTGGAGGTGGAAACACCGATGATGCATCCCATCCCCGGAGGAGCTCTGGCCAGGCCGTTCAGGACCTTCCATAACGCCCTGGGAATCGACCTTTATCTGAGGATTGCTCCCGAGCTCTACCTGAAGAGGTTGACAGTGGGAGGCTTTGAGAGAGTCTACGAGATAAACCGCAATTTTCGAAACGAGGGTATCTCATCCGAGCATAACCCTGAATTTACCATGCTCGAATTTTATCAGGCTTACTCAGACTACAACGATCTCATTGAGCTCACTGAGGAATTGATTCACTCTCTCTGTCTTTCTCTGAAGGGAAAGGAAGAGATTCCTTTTGGAGACCAGAAAATTTCCTTTAAAAGGCCGTGGAAAAAGGTTAAATTCATGGAAGCACTTGTTTACTACAGCGGAATTGCTCCTGGGAAATTCGAGAGGAAAGAAGAAATTGTCGAGCTCGCCTCCACTCTGGCGCCTGATAAAGGTTCTCTGACTTACGGACATGCTCTGGATGTAATCTTTGACAAGTACGTAAAGGAGAATCTGATACATCCGACCTTTGTCCTCAACCCTCCGCTTGAAGTTTCGCCTCTGGCCAAGGTCTCGAGGGAAAACCCGTCTGAGGCCGAGCGTTTTGAACTCGTCATCGGAGGTATGGAAATCGCCAATGCCTTCAGTGAGCTGGCAGACCCTGAAGAGCAGCGAAAGCGCTTCGAGCAGCAGGCAGAAGAGAGAAAAAGGGGGGTAGAAGAGGCTCACTGGCTGGACATAGATTACATCAATGCTCTCGAGTACGGTCTTCCTCCCACTGCTGGCGAGGGAATAGGCATTGATCGCCTGATGATGATTTTTGCCAACAAGAAGTCAATAAGGGAAGTTATCCTTTTTCCGCTTTTAAAACCAAAGGACTGAAATGAGAATGAGCTGAGCATAGAATGGGAAGCTGAACAATGGACGACATAATCCAGAGGCAAGAAGTGGGATAATGTACGAGTTTTTTATTGCCAGACGCTACCTGACTGCGAAGCGGAAGCAGGCTTTCATCTCAGTCATCACCTTTGTCTCGGCTCTCGGCTTCACCATAGGTGTCATGGCCCTCATTATCGCCCTTGCCCTGATTACAGGCTTTCAGGATGACATCCAGGACAAGATACTGGGACTTACCTCCCATGTCAGTGCCTCTGACCTTACCGGGGAGGGACTTCGTGATTACAGTCAGCTCATTCCGAAGATAGAGTCAATCAACGGAGTGCAATCCGTTTCTCCAGTCGTCTATCAGACAGTGCTCATCAGCGGACCGGTTAAAAATTCAGGGGCAGTACTTAAAGGCATTGATTTTGAGAGAGAGGTAAAGGAATCACCATGGCTTCAGAAGCTGGAGAGCGGTAAACTCCCTACCCTTGAGCAGAATAGGCCCGGGATACTCCTCGGCCGGGAGATGGCTTTCAGCATCGGGGCTTTGGTGGGGGATGTGGTAACTATCCTCACCTCATCGGCCAATCTATCGCCGGTGGGACTTTTTCCCCGGACAAAAAGATTTGTTGTCAGCGGGATATTCAACACAGGTCTCTACGAGTTTGATTCTACTCATGCTCTTGTTTCCCTCGAAACAGCCCAGAAATTCCTTGATATGGAAGGGAGGATCAGCTATCTCCAGGTTAAGCTTGATGATATTTTTCAGGCGGAAAAAATTGCCCGGCAGCTAAGGAGAGAGCTTCCTTCTGTGGTCTATGTATCCACCTGGATGGAGCAGAACAGGTCACTCTTCTCGGCCCTGAAGCTGGAGAAAAACGTCATGTTTTTCACCATTGCCCTTATAATATTCGTCGCTGCTTTGAATATTATTGCTTCCCTGATTCTGATGGTCATGGAGAAGACAAGAGACATTGGCATCCTCAAGGCCATGGGAGCCACTGCCCGAAACATCAGGAAGATTTTTTTCTTCCAGGGAGCGATGATAGGAGTTATCGGCACTGCCTCGGGTGTCATTCTTGGCCTTTTCTGCTGCTGGCTGGCCAATACCTTTAAGCTGATAAAGGTACCGGTTGATATTTATATGATTTCTCATGTCCCTTTTCATGTGAAAGTCGTTGATGTGCTCATGATCGTCGGTGTAAGCCTGTTGATAAGCTTTCTCTCAACATTATTCCCCTCTCACCGGGCATCAAGGGTAGACCCGGTAATTGCTTTGAAATACGAGTAGCATGATTAAAGCCGAAAAACTTACCAAGTCTTACCCTCTTCCTCAAGGAGAGCTTGTCGTTTTTGAGAAGCTTGACTTCGAGGTTGTCAGGGGTGAATTCATTGGCATAATGGGAGTTTCAGGAGTGGGAAAGACAACTCTACTCAACCTGCTCGGGATTCTCGATAGACCGACCGGAGGGACTATTTATCTTGAAGGAGAGGATGTCTTTAAGGAAAAGGAAGAAAGGGTAGCAGAGATAAGGAACAGGAAAATAGGATTTGTTTTTCAGTTTTACCACCTCCTGCCCGAGTTTACGACGCTGGAGAACGTGAGTTTTCCTCTTCTTATCAGGGGCGTTAAAAAGCATCAGGCAGAGAAGCATGCTCTGAGTCTTCTTCGAGAAGTTTCTCTCGAGGACAAGGCTCATATTCGGCCTGCCCAGCTCTCAGGCGGAGAGCAACAGAGAGTGGCCATCGCCCGGGCGCTTGTCAATGAACCGCGGCTGCTCCTGGCCGATGAACCCACGGGAAACCTAGACTGGAAAACAGGGGAGAAGATCCTCCTCCTTATTCGCAGCCTGCACCAGAGAAGAGGTCTTACCTCGGTTGTGGTAACTCATAACGAAAAGGTGGCCATGTTCAGCGATAAAGTCTACAGGATGGAAGGGGGAAGATTGAAACTTTTACCCGACTTCAGAAGTTTATATGGTTGAAATGCCTACTGAGAAAAAGTGAGCCTCCCCGAGAAAGGAGCTCGACCTTCTTTATTTTTGATGTGAAAAATGGTATAAGGATGATGAAATGAGAAGGATAGCCTGCATTCTAATATTTATCCTGCTTCCTCTCTTTGTCTTTGCCCAGGAAATCATTGAGAAGATTGAAGTCATAGGGAATGAAAGAGTGACGAGAGATACTATCCTCTACTACATCACATCCCAGGAAGGCGGCATTTATGACAGGGAGCTGCTGAGGAAAGATTTCAGGGTGCTCTGGTCAACCGGATTCTTTTCCAACATAAAAATCGAAGAGAGCAAGGGACGAAAAGGAAAAGTGGTGAAGATTATTGTCGAGGAGAATCCGGTTATCAGGAACATAACCTATAAAACACGGAAGAAACTCAAACAGGATGATATTGTCAATAAACTTAAGGAAAAGGATGAGTATGTCCTTCCCTATTCTTACTACAACCCATACAAAATCCAGAGAATAAAATCAACCATCGAAGACCTGTTGGTGGAAAAAGGGCTTCCTTCAGGGAAGGTGAGTGTAAAAGAGGAAAGAATAGGGAAGAACGAGATTGATGTCATTTTTGACATTAACGAAGGTCCCAAAATCAGGGTTGCCCAGGTTGAATTCACCGGGAAGGTGAAAGTGCCCGAGAGCGCACTCAGAGAGGCGATGAAGGAGAATAAAAAACACGACCTTTACTCCTGGATTACCAAAAAGGATATCTTCAAGCAGAACAAACTGGAAGAAGACCTGGCCAACATTAAGAAAAAACTCCAGGAATACGGCTATATGGAAGCTGTGGTCGGCGAACCGCGGATAGAGGAAGTGAAGAGAAGGACGCTTTTCCTCAAGAAGCAGAAGATGAAGAAAATCATCATCCCCATCGATGCTGGCTACCGCTATTCAGTCGGGGAAATAAAAATTGAAGGCAACAAGTCTGTCTCGACAAAATATCTTCAAACTCTGATAAAGATAAAGAAAGGAGAAATCTACAACACCAAGCTGAGGGAGAAAAGCGTAGAAGAGATGGGAGAGGTTTACCGCAACGGTGGCTTCCTCTATGCCCATATCGTTCCCGTGGAAAATCTTGACCCCAAGAGAAAGCTGGTAAACGTGACCTTTAACATTAATGAAGGTGATGTGTGTTTTGTTCGCCGGATCGAGTTTAAAGGAAACACCTACACCAAAGACAAGGTACTCCGCCGGGAGCTCCTTCTCCGCGAGGGCATGGTCTTCATGCTCGAGGTCTTCAAGAACAGTCTGCTGAGGATGAACCAGCTCGGGCTGGTGGAGGTAAAGGAGGACCCGGACATAAAGCCTGCTCCTGATGACCCAACTCAGTTTGACGTGACCATAAAAGTTCAGGAATTGCAAAGGAATAACATCCAGTTTTCTGCTGGCTACAGCGGCTATGAAGGCTATTTTGTGGCTGCAAGCTATTCAACCGTAAACTTCATGGGAGCCGGAGAGAAGCTGGACCTGATGGTTCAGTACGGGAAGAGAATAAAGAATATTCTGGTGGGTTTTTCCGAGCCCTATCTCTTTGACCGGCCCATAACCTTCGGCTTCAATGTCTATCATCGTAACATCATCCTTCCTTACCTTTACACAAGAAAGGGGACGGGTGCTGATTTAACCCTCGGCGCCAGGATAAAGGGCTATACCAGGGCAAGTTTCACTTACAACTATGAGTATGTGAACATTGCTCTTCCCGAGTCAGAAAGTCCAATCCCCATTAATCCCTACTATTTTGGAGTCGGAAACTATCACGTGAGCAGTATCCTTCCCACCCTTTATCGCTCCACCATAGACAGCCCCCTCACTCCCTCAAGAGGCTGGATGTTCCTCGCCTCGTGTAAATACGCCGGCACCTTCCTCGGGGGAGAGATTCATCTCTACAAACCTCTCTTTGAATTCACCTTTTTCAAGCCTCTTTTCAAGGGACATGTGATTGGTGCCCACATCGAGTACCAGTTTGTCAAGCGTTTGAGAGAAGATTCTCTGGTTCCTTTCTGGGAGAAAATCTACCTCGGAGGAGAGAGGTCGATAAGGGGCTATCAGATTTATTCCATAGGCCCCAGGGATGAGAAAGGAAGGAATATCGGTGGAGTGAAAGCACTGGTGTTTAATGCCGAGTACATCATCAAAGTGGGAGGGCCGGTGTACGCTATATTTTTCTTCGATGCGGGCAATGCCTACGGCGAAGAAGAAAAGGTCAGCCTCAGGGACATATATATGTCTACTGGTCTTGAAATGAGGGTTTTTGTGCCCGCCCTTCGAGTTCCATTCAGGTTGATTTTTGCTTTTAACAATCCGAAGATATTTCCAGGAGATTCCAACTTTGCCTTTCGTTTCGCGGTTGGAACCACTTTTTAGCAAGAGAATCATTTTTCGAGTTAGGAATTTACAGAAGGAGGCCTACAATGAAGAGGAAGTATTCAGCTACATTGATTTTCTCCGCTGTCTTCTGTCTTGTTTTTATCTCGCTCGGGTTTGCTCAGGAGAAGAGTTTTGCTGTCATAAACTCGCAGAAAGTGCTTGAGGAGTCAGTTGAGGGGAAAAGAGTAATTGCCCAGCTTCAAGAGAAAGACCAGAAAACTCAGAATGAGCTGGCCAAGATGGACGAGGAAATCCGTCAGTTGGAAACTAAGCTCAACACCCAGAGGCTTACTCTGAGTCAAGAATCTATACTTCAGCTTACATCTGACCTGGAGAGAAAGCGGACAGAACGTAAAAGACATGCAGAGGACGCTCTCAGAGACTTTCAGGAGCTGCAGCTCAGGCTTTACAACAGACTTCAGAACGAGCTGCTCCCCATCATCAAGCAGATCGGTAAAGAAAAAGGATTTAAGATTATCTTTGATTTGAGCAAAAGCGGTGCCGTTTACTGGGACGAAGCGATTGATATCACAGATGAAGTTATCAAGAGATACGATGCCTTTAAATCCGGAAAAAAGTAAGGTGATGAACATCGAAGATATCCTCAAATTTCTTCCCCACCGCTACCCATTTCTTCTCGTGGATAGGGTTCTGGAACTAGAGAAGGGAAAATTCATCAAAGCCTTAAAAAATGTCACCTACAATGAACACTTTTTCCAGGGGCACTTTCCTCAGAAAAGAATCATGCCCGGTGTCCTCGTCGTCGAAGCCATGGCTCAGACAGGCGGCATTCTCCTCTACCACACTCTTCCTGATAGTAAGGATAAAATTTTTTTCATGAGCAAGATTGATGAAGTAAAGTTCAGAAGACCGGTTTTGCCCGGAGACCAGTTGATACTAAGCGCAGAGATTGTAAAACTCAAAGGGAATTTCTGCCTTGTCAGGGGAAAGGCTAAAGTTGATGGAGAAATTGTGGCCGAAGGTGAAATCATGGCCTATGTAACAGATTATGAATAAGTGAATAAAGACAAACAATAATCTCCTGTCCTTATTATCTTGACCATGAAGATAGGTATCATTGCTGGCGCGGGCGATTTACCCTTTTTTCTGATGGATGAGGTGCAGAGAAAGGGTTACAATTGTGTTGTGGCCGGAATTAAAGGCGAGGGAGATAGAAAGCTCGCCCTAAGAGCTGAAGCTTTCGAGTGGGTCAGCCTGGGGGAGGTGGGCAAGGTTCTCTCTCTTTTCAGGAAAAATGGAGTGGAGGAGGCAATTCTTGCCGGGAAAGTCGAGCACAAACATGTTTTTTTCAAGGGAGAAATGGATGAAGAAACTTCCCGGCTGATAGCCCGGCTCGAGGGAAAGAGCACTTCCCACATCATGGGAGAGTTTATAAAATTCATGGCTGAAGAAGGAGTGAAGATTGTCAAGCCTGTAGCCTTTCTCTCTCCTTTTCTGTGTGATGAGGGACTGCTTGCAGGCAAATCTCTACCGCGGGAAGTTGAAGAAGATATCAACTACGGGTTGACGATAGCCAAAAAGATGGCTGACCTTGACATAGGCCAGACAGTGGTAGTCAAGGAAAAAGCTGTCGTCGGTGTGGAGGGTATGGAAGGAACAGATGAGACTATCAGAAGATGCAGCAGGCTCGCTGGTAAAGGATTCGTCGTCATTAAGGCAGGTAGAACATCCCAGGATATGAGAATTGACATGCCGGCTGTTGGCCGCTCAACTTTGGAGACAATCGCCGCATCGGGCGGGAAAGCGCTCTGCATTGAAGCTAATAATGTCCTTTTCTTTCAGAAAGAAGAGACTATTTCCCTGGCCAGAAAGAATAAAATTTTGATTTTGGCCAGAAAAATTGTTAATGTTTAGTCACCACATGGCTCAGGCCTGGCAGCGATGCGAAGGAAGATGGAAAAGGTAAAAGTTGGAATAATCGGTGTCGGTTATCTCGGAACCCATCATGCCCGGGTTTTATCCTACCTCGAAGAGGCAGAGCTTAAAGGAGTGGCTGATGTTAATTTAAAAAGAGCCCTCCAGATTGGCAATCGTCATGGAGTGCAGTATTTCCAGCGCTATGAAGACATGATGCCTGAGATAGACGCAGCCATAATCTCCACCCCCACCTCTGAGCATTATCCCATTGCCCTTAATTTACTCAGGAAGGGGATTTCTGTCCTGGTTGAGAAACCAATCACAGAAACTGTCGAGCAGGCCGAAGAGCTTGTCTCCCTATCTGAGAAAAATGGGGCGGTTCTCCAGGTGGGACACCTTGAGAGATTTAATCCTGCTGTTGAAGCCCTCGAAGACCTGATAACAGAGCCAAAATTTGTTGAGGTTGAGCGTCTTGGGTCTTTCTCCTCGAGGTCTCTGGATATAAATGTTGTCCTTGACCTTATGATTCATGACCTGGATATAATTCTCGCTTTAATCAAGCACGAAGTGTCTGCTATCAGGTCTTCGGGGATTAACGTTCTCTCCGAAAAGATAGACATCGCCAACGCCAGGATCGAGTTTGAGTCCGGGTGCGTGGCCAACCTGACCGCCAGCCGTGTCCACCAGGGGAAGGTGAGGAAACTGCGCATTTTCGAGCCCACTTCTTACTACTCTGTCGATTATATAAATCAGGAGGTAAGCATTTATCCCCTCAACGGAGTCCAGGCTGATATCAAGACCCTCAAGATAAAAAAAGAAGAACCCCTTAAGAAGGAGCTCCAGAATTTTATCCGCTCTGTTCAGGACAGGAGAAAAAGAAAGGTTAGCGGCGAAGAAGGGCTTCGGGCGCTGAAGCTTGCCTACCAAATACTCCAGGAAGCAGAAAGTTCGAGGGAAAAAAAGTAGGCAAGCTAGCCTTCAATTTAATCCATGGAGAAAAACGAATCCGGAAGACCTCTGTTGACGCTCACTTCCTCGATGGTAATTTTCATGTAAAGCTCATTATTTTGATAAACTGTTTGAGAAAAGGAGATCGCCACTCCTTCTTTTTTTCTGTAGTCTGAATAATAAGTTTCCGCTTCAACTTCCTCTCCCAGGTCATTAAAGGCGGTGGCAACTATTTTGTAGGTGAGATAGGTGAGGGGATCGACATAAAGGACTATCGAATAGCCGTCCCTATACTTCTGCTCGAGGAGAAGATATTCTTTCTCCTCGATTTTTTCCTTTCCTTTAAAGGTGAAAGTTATGCCGTATTTCTCAGGATGGAGTGTGGCATCAACTCCCAGCGCATCGCGCTTGATGCTTTGAGCCATCTTTTCCGGCATCTCTTCGCTGATGCCAGATTCGAAATTGGTAGCCCAGGCTGTCTTGCCGTCATAGGCCTGGGTGTAGATTCTTTCCATGATTTCGGCGTCGATACGAAGCTTGTCAGGCTCTTTCTGGTAGATTGTTATCGGGCCGCTAAATCCGTAAGGAATGAGCTCTATGTTTCCGCTGAGAGTAATGTCGTTTATCTTTGTCAGTGTTTTTTCTCCTCCAAGAGCTTCGATCATTCTCTTTCTGATTTTTTCCGCGGTTAAGCTGAAGAGAGAAGCTTGGATAAGGACGATGCAAAGTATTACCTTCAGCCAGAGAAAGTGCTTTTTTCTATCCATGTCTTACTCCCTTTTCCCTAATGATTATAGTAGAAAGTAACTTCAAATAGCAAAGAAATATGTGTAAGCATCTTTTTTTCCGTGATAATCAAGCATAATATTAAAAGGAAGAAGAAAAAAGGAGAAGAAAGAAAAAAAAGGGGACGGGCCGCAGCAATTTATTTATAATCAACAGATTACGTAATATTTTA
>JBHIDX010000057.1:0-15239 GCA_046760305.1 Candidatus Aminicenantales bacterium | reverse complement strand
GAGGGAGGACGGACAGTAGGAGCTGGCACTGTTACCGAGATTATTGAATGAAAAGTGAGAAGTGAAAAGTGAAAAGTGAAATGTGAAGAGGGGAGAGCATAAAGAGTGAAAAGGGAAGAGAAGGAAGGAAATAAATGCCAAGAGAAATAGTAACACTTCAATGCACAGAGTGTAAAAGGCGCAATTACACGACAACAAGAAATAAAAGGAAACAGACTTCAAAAATTGAACTAAAAAAGTTTTGTCCTTTTGATAGAAAACATACTCTGCATAAAGAGGTAAGATAAAGGAGGAAGAATCGGAGAGCATAAAGTTGACAGGTGAGTAGCTCAACTGGTAGAGCATCGGTCTCCAAAACCGAAGGTTGCGGGTTCGAGTCCTGCCTCACCTGCAAGATATGACCCAAGGAGAAAATTATAATATCTTACAGAAAACTTGCCCAGCAGCGCTCAAACAAAGCTCCATAAAAGTAACTCTCCTGAGAAAGGCAGGCAGATGAGCAAAAAAGAGAGGTGGTATAAAAGGATCGGTCCTTTTTTAAAGGAAGTCAGGGCCGAATTAAGAAAGGTCACCTGGCCCACGCGAAGCGAAGTTGCTTCAACAACAGTTATTGTCATTATCGCCACTGTTTTTTTTGGCGTTTATCTTTGGGTCATGGACTTAATATTTTCTTGGATATTTCTCCGCATTAGAGAATTTTTTTAAGAGAAGAAAATGGCAAAGAACTGGTACGTAGTTCATACCTATTCAGGCTTTGAGAAATTCGTGGCCGAATCTATTCGGCAGAAAGCCTCCGAACTTAACATTGATGACCAGATAGGTCAGATAATCATTCCCACTGAGGACGTTGTTGAAATCAAGGGAGGCAAGAAAGTTGTTTCTACAAAACGCTCATATCCAGGTTATATTCTTATTGAGATGGAGATGAACGATAAAAATTGGCATATGATTCAGGATATTCCCAAGGTCACCGGTTTCGTAGGTTCAGGTAAGCGTCCGACTCCCCTAAACAAAGAAGAAGTAGGCCAGATCGTTGAACACATGGAAACAACTTCAGAAAAACCTAAGCCAAAGCATTCTTTTGAAAAGGGAGAAGCAGTGAGAATTATGGATGGGCCTTTTTACAATTTCAACGGAATTGTGGAAGAGGTAAATCATGAAAGAAACACACTCAAGGTGCTGGTTACCATTTTCGGCCGTTCAACACCTGTAGAGCTAGAATTCCTGCAGGTTGAGAAAATCTAGGAGGACAGGATGGCTAAGAAAGAAGTCATGACAAAAATAAAGCTCCAGATAGTAGCTGGTCAGGCAAGTCCTGCACCTCCTGTCGGTCCTGCTCTGGGACAGCACAATGTTAACATCATGGATTTTGTTCGTGCTTTCAATGAAAAAACCAGCAAGATGGAGGAAGGAACGATTGTGCCTGTGGTGATTACAGTTTATAAAGACAGAAGTTTCGATTTTATGGTCAAGACTCCCCCTGCTTCATTCCTCTTAAAGAGAGCTGCAGGAATTGCCAAGGGCTCAGGTGAACCCAACAGGGAGAAGGTGGCCAAAATTACAGAAAAACAGATTGAGGAAATTGCCAGAGTCAAAATGCCTGACCTGAATGCCAATGACCTGGAAGCTGCCAAAAGAATCATCAAGGGTACAGCAATCAACATGGGATTGGAGATTATCAGTGGCTAAAAGAGGCAAGAAATTCAGGAGTGCAAAAGAAATGGTTGACAGGAATAAAGAGTATTCGCTGGAGGAAGCCATCGGTCTCATTAAGAAATTGAGCTTTACTAAGTTCGATGAATCTGTAGACATTTCGATGCGTCTGGGAGTTTCGCCTAAGCATTCTGATCAAATGGTGAGGGGAACTGTTGTTCTTCCTCATGGAACAGGAAAGAAGAGAAAAGTATGTGTCGTTGCTTCCGGGGAAAAAATTAAAGAAGCTGAAGAAGCGGGAGCTGATTATGTGGGAGGAGAGGAGCTGGTGGAGAAAATTTCGTCAGGATGGATGGATTTTGATGTGCTTATTGTCACTCCCGACATGATGAGAAGCGTGAGTAAACTTGGAAGGATTCTGGGGCCAAAAGGTCTGATGCCAACTCCTAAGGCCGGTACTGTGACCTTTGAACTGAAAAAGGCGATAGAAGAAACAAAAGCAGGGCGTATCGAATTCAAGATTGACAAGACTGCTATCATAAATTCTCCAGTGGGAAGAGTTTCATTCCCGGATGAAAAGCTTGCTAATAACATAAAAGCTTTCCTCAAAGCAGTTGTTCAGGCAAAACCTCCAGCAGCCAAAGGAAAATACATCAGGAGTATTCACCTCTCATCGACCATGGGACCATCGATTAAGATACCTGAGGCAGTGGCGGAAAAATAAAGGAGAAAGAGAGTGAAAAAAACAGAGAAAGAACAGATAGTGAAAGATCTGAGTGATAAATTGGGGAATATTGAGAACTATTACCTTGTCGATTTTAAAGGTATTACAGTATCTCAATCTGTAGAACTGCGGCGCTTATTGAGAGAAAATTCATACTCCTTTCAGGTGGTGAAGAACAGGCTTGCGCTGCGGGCTTTAGGAAATGAATGTCCTGAATCATTGAAAGTCCTTTTCCAGGGTCCAACAGCGATTGCTTTTGCTCCTGAGAATCCTATCCGGCTGGCCAAAATACTCAAGGAATTTTACATCAAAAATAATCTTTTAACTGTAAAGGGAGGAATTCTAGAAGGGCAGTTCATCAACTCTGAGAAGTTCGATGAAGTTTCAAAAATAGGTTCAAGAGAAGAACTTCTGGCAAATTTTGGGTTCCTGCTGGCATATCCATTGATGAAATTAATAAAGACTTGGCAAGCTCCCTTAGTGAGTCTGGGCGGGTTGTTGAGTCAATTAAAATCTAATAATAGAGTTGGAGGTAAAAATGCCCAAAGCACAAACTAAGAGCACAAAAGAGAGTTCCAAAGGAAAGAGCGAGGGCAAAAAGCTCACCAAGGAACAGTTTTTTAAGCACCTGGATAACCTTACTGTGCTGGAACTGGCTGATTACATCAAAGAATTTGAAGAGAGGTATGGCATAAGTGCGGCCGCAGCAGCGATGCCTGTAAATGCTCCTGGAGCTGCTACTCCACAAGGTGAGGCTGCTGCTGAAGAAGAGAAAACCGAATTCACTGTTGTCCTTAAGGCTGTTGGTGATAAAAAAATTAATGTCATCAAAACAGTCAGGGAAGTGACCAGCCTCGGCTTAAAAGAGGCCAAGGACCTGGTTGATAGTGCACCAAAGCCTATCAAAGAGGGAGTTTCCAAGGAAGAAGCTGAAGAAATAAAGGCCAAATTTGAAGAGGTTGGAGCAACTGTAGAGTTACAGTAGATTGTGTTCTGAGTAAAAGAAATTATTTTTCAGAAATGAAAAATAAAATAAAAAGAAAAAGAGTTAACTATGGTAGAAGAATACGAAAACAAATATCTTAAAAGAGAGGATTACTCGAAAATAAAATCCGCCTTTCCCCTCCCTGACCTGCTTGCTGTTCAGAAAAAATCCTACGCTGATTTTCTCCAGATGGAATTGCTTCCCGAGGAGCGGAAGGATATCGGGCTCCAGGGAGCATTCAAGGAAATTTTCCCCATCTCCGATTTTAAAGAAACGACAGAACTAGATTTCATCAGTTACTCTATAGGCAACTGGGAGTGCACCTGTGGAAGGCTCAAGGGAGTTGAAAATTCAAGAGCGAGGTGTACCAGCTGCGAAACACTTCTTCCTCCAGATGTTGTTCTTACAGAGGAAGAAGTCTGCCCTTTCTGCGGTACCATGAAGAAGATAGAAATCCCGCTCTGCGACCACTGCGGCGACAGGGTAAGTCTCAAGATGAAATACAGCGCAAGAGAGTGCCTGGAGAAAAACTACACTTACTCTGTGCCTCTTAAGATAAGAGTCAGACTAATCTCCTGGGAAAGAGACCAGGCCACAAAAGCAAAGCGGTTGAAGCACATCAAAGAGCAGGAAGTTTATTTTGGCGAGATTCCATTGATGACAGATAAGGGATCATTTATCTTTAACGGAATTGAGCGGGTGGTGGTGAGTCAGCTGCAGAGGTCTGCAGGCGTGTTTTTCAGGCAGGGAGATGCCAAAGGCTTTTATATCGCCAAAATCATTCCTTACCGTGGAGCATGGGTGGAATTTGAATACGACACTAAAAACTGTCTCTACGTTCGTCTTGACAGAAAGAAAAAATTTCTGGCCTCGGTTTTTCTCAGAGCGCTCGGCTTTGGTTCGGATCCAGAGATTCTCCGTCTTTTTTATACCATTTACAAGATTATTCCTGAGAAAGGGAAACTCTATTGGGAGCTTTCAGAAAACCTCGTCGGAAAAACCATAAGAGAGGATATCCTCCATCCCCGAACAAAAGAGCCCATAGTCAAGGCAAAAAAGAAGATCACGAAAGAAGTGTTTCAGGAGCTAAAAGAGTTAAAGATAAATAAAATTCCTCTTGCTACCAGGGAATTGCAGGGCGCTTTTGCTGTTGGTGAAGTTGATGGAGTTATAAAGGCTAATGAAGAGATTAAGGAAGATAATCTCCAGCAGCTCATTACCCTCGGCAAACCATTCGAAGTGTTTTTCCCTGAAAAAGACAAGACTGGACTGATTATTTCCAACACACTGAAAAAGGATTTGCGCAAAGATACAAACGAAGCCCTGGCTGAAATCTACAGGAAACTTAGACCGGGTGAACCCCACACCATGGAGAGTGCTCACAATCTTTTCCATAATCTTTTCTTCAATCCCCAGAGATACAATTTTTCCCGAATTGGCCGGCTGAAGATGAACATCAAGCTGGGGCTTAATACTTCTCTCGAAGAAAAAATACTCTCATCCATGGATTACGTTGAAGTAATCAAGTACCTCCTTCGTCTCCGCCGCGGCGAAGGAGTCGTTGATGATATCGACCACCTGGGGAACAGAAGAGTTCGTTCCGTAGGAGAACTTGTTGAGAATGCTTTCCGGATAGGTTTGACCAGGATGGAACGGACAATCAAGGAGAAAATGACTGTTGCCTCAGACCTTGCTTCTGCTATGCCTCAGGACCTTATCAACTCCAAGCCTGTCATCGCTGCCCTCAAAGAATTTTTCGGAAGCTCTCAGCTCTCCCAGTTTATGGACCAGATAAACTGTCTGGCTGAGATAACCCACAAAAGGAGACTGAGTGCTCTTGGCCCGGGTGGACTAAGCCGGGAGAGAGCTGGTTTTGAAGTGCGGGATATCCAGGCTTCTCACTACGGAAGAATCTGTCCCATTGAGACTCCAGAAGGACCTAACATCGGTCTGATTTCCTCACTGAGTTGTTATGCCCGAGTCAACGAATTCGGCTTTGTTGAAACTCCCTACAGAAAAGTGAAAGATGGATGTATCCTAGATTATGTGAAAATTATCCATCCCGGAAGTAGCACTTTTAAGATCGGAGCGGTGATAGAGAAAGGCTTGCTTGAGAAAGAAATAAAAAAGCTCAAGAAGGGCAACAGAAACCGGTTGCCTATCTGGGAGCCTTACTGTTTCTACCTTACTGCCTGGGAAGAAGAGAAACACAGCATCGCTCAGGCTAATGCTCCGGTGGACAAGAATGGGATATTTGAGCGAGAAGTTGTAAGTGCGCGGCAAATGGGTAATTTTAAAGTCCTTTCTTCCAATCAGATAGATTACATCGACGTTTCTCCCAAGCAGCTTGTATCTCTTTCAACAGCCCTGATTCCCTTCCTTGAACACGACGATGCCAATCGTGCGCTTATGGGTTCAAACATGCAGAGACAGGCTGTTCCGCTTCTTAGGCCTGAAGCTCCTCTTGTAGGCACGGGAATAGAGCATATCATTGCCAAGCAGTCAGGAGATGTTATTGTCTGCAAGCGTTCGGGAGTTGTTGAGTTCGTGGATGCAGAAAGAATACTTGTCCGTGTTGATGAAAAAGGAAACAGCAAAACGTACGAGATGGGCACTGACCTCTACCTTCTGACAAAGTTCCAGCGAACGAATCAAAACACCTGTCTTAACCACAGACCGCTGGTTAAGAAAGGCGACAGGGTAGAGAAAGGGCAGATACTCGTTGACAGCTTAAGTACGGATAGAGGAGAACTCGCCTTGGGAAGAAATGTTCTCTGTGCTTTTATGCCCTGGAGAGGATATAACTTTGAGGACGCCATCATTGTCAGTGAAAAACTTATCAAGGACGATATCTTTACTTCTGTGCATATCATTGAGGAGACTATAGAAGCCCGCGACACAAAACTCGGTCCAGAGGAGATAACAAGAGACATTCCCAATGTTTCTGAAAACCTTCTTCGGAATCTCGATGAGAATGGGATTGTCAGAATCGGAGCCTACGTTAAACCTGGAGATATACTTGTGGGAAAGGTTGCACCCAAGGGAGAAACGCAACTTTCCCCTGAAGAAAAGCTCCTCAAAGCGATATTCGGAGAGAAAGCTCTGGATGTCAAAGATGCATCACTTTATTGTTCACCCGGGATTGAAGGCACTGTTATCGATGTTCGCATATTCTCTCGCCGGGGAAGCGAAAAGGGGCCGCGCGCTAAGGCCATAGAGAAGGAAGAGATAGCCAAGATGAAGAGAAACCTGGAAGATGAAATAAGTATTCTCGAGAACGAAAAGTGGAGGAAGATTAAAGCTCTATTCCAGGGAGAAACTCTGGCAGATGATCTACCACTGAACGGAAAAACATTGAAGAAGAACTCCAAGCTTACTGAGTCAGTTCTCAATGAGCTGGACAGCAGCGTTTTTTCTAAGCTGAAGCTTAAGGCAAATCCTAAGCGTGATAAAAAAATCAAGGAGATAGAGAAAAAGGTGAGCCGTCAGATTGAAGCTCTGAGGTCGGTTTTCAAGGATAAAGTAGATACCCTGAAGAAGGGAGACGAGCTTGCACCAGGTGTCATCCAGTCTATCAAGGTCTACATCGCCATGAAGAGGAAGCTCTCGGTCGGGGATAAGGTTTCGGGCCGTCACGGTAATAAGGGAATTATCGCCAAGATTGTTCCAGAAGAAGACATGCCCCGGCTTCCGGACGGAAGGCCTGTAGAGATTGTGCTCAACCCTCTTGGTGTTCCTTCAAGGATGAATGTTGGTCAGATACTTGAAACACATCTCGGATGGGCGGCCAAGAGACTTGGCCTCTGGATATCAAGCCCTGTTTTCAACGGAATAACCGAAGAAGAAATAAAAGAGCTGATGAAAAAGGCAGGCCTGCCCCTTTCGGGCAAGGTTCCACTTTATGACGGGATTACAGGTGAACTTCTGGACCAGGAAGTAACCGTTGGCTACATCTATATCATGAAACTCTACCATCTAGTTGATGACAAAATTCATGCTCGTTCCACAGGTCCATACTCACTCATAACCCAGCAGCCTCTTGGAGGGAAGGCCCAATTCGGCGGCCAACGCTTCGGCGAAATGGAAGTCTGGGCACTCGAAGCTTATGGAGCTGCCTATACACTCCAGGAGCTACTCACAGCAAAATCAGATGATGTTGAAGGAAGGGCGAAGATCTATGAGGCTATTGTTAAGGGAGACCTGGATTTCACACCCGGGATTCCTGAGTCAGTTAATGTTCTCATCAGGGAGCTTCAGGGTCTTTGTCTCAATGTGGAACTCCAGAAAGCTGAGAAGGAAGAGATCTTGCCCTGGGGAATTGATGTGCCCGAAATAACGCAAGGAGAATAACCATGGATGAAAGGCATTCATCAGGAAAAAGGCCGAGAACTGACTTCAGCAGCGTAAGAATAAGCATTGCCTCTCCGGAAAAGATAAGGAGCTGGTCATGGGGAGAGGTTACCAAGCCTGAAACAATCAACTACAGGACATTCAAGCCAGAAAAAGATGGGCTTTTCTGCGCCAAGATATTCGGCCCCATCAATGATTATGAATGCCTCTGCGGGAAGTACAAGAGAATGAAATACCGAGGCATAATCTGTGAGAGGTGTGGAGTTGAGGTCACAAAAGCCAAAGTTAGAAGAGAGCGTATGGGACATATAGAGCTTGCCTCTCCTGTAGCTCATATCTGGTTTTTCAAGGGAACACCAAGCCGCATAGGTCTTGTGCTCGATATGACCATAAAAGAGCTTGAAAAAGTTCTCTATTTTGAGTCCTACATAGTTATCAACCCGGGTGAAACTCCTTTAAAAGAAAAACAGCTCCTTACAGAAGAAGAGCTCAAAGAAGCAAGAGAAAAATACGGCGATAAATTTGCATCTTCTATCGGAGCAGAGGCAATAAAAACACTTCTTGAACGGATTGATATTAACAAGGAAGCGGCCCGGTTGAGAAAGCTGATGAAGGGAGAGACCTCTCAACAGCGAAAGCTCAAGCATGCCAAGAGGTTGAGAGTTTTCAAAGCGCTTAAAAAATCAGGAAACCGCCCTGAATGGATGATTCTCGAAGTAATTCCTGTCATTCCTCCTGATCTCAGGCCGCTGGTAAGACTGGATGGAGGGCGTTTTGCCACCTCGGATTTGAATGACCTTTACCGGAGGGTGATAAACAGGAACAACCGGCTGAAAAAGCTTATTGAACTCAAGGCTCCTGAGCTTATCATTCGCAATGAGAAAAGGATGCTCCAGGAAGCTGTTGATGCCCTCTTCGATAACGGGAAAAGAGGTCGGGTTCATCTCGGAGCAAATCGCAGGCCCCTCAAGTCTCTCAGTGAAGCATTGCGCGGAAAACAGGGGAGGTTCCGTCAGAATCTCCTCGGCAAGCGTGTTGACTACTCAGGCAGGTCGGTTATTGTCGTCGGTCCGGAGTTGAAGCTTCATCAGTGTGGGCTTCCGAAAAAAATGGCTCTGGAGCTTTTCAAACCCTTTATCTTCCATAAGCTGGAGAAGGAAGGTCTTGTGCCCAGTGTCAAAGTTGCCCGTGAGTGGCACGAGCAGGAAAGACCAGAGGTATGGGATTATCTCGAGGAAGTGGTAAAAGAACATCCTATTCTCCTCAACAGAGCCCCAACCCTCCATCGGCTTGGAATTCAAGCCTTTGAGCCGATGCTGGTTGAGGGGAAGGCTATTCAGATACATCCTCTTGTCTGTGCGGCCTTTAACGCTGATTTTGATGGTGACCAGATGGCAGCTCACATTCCCCTTTCAGTCGAAGCCCAGGTTGAGGCCGAGACTCTCATGCTCTCGACAAAGAATATACTCTCCCCTGCTCACGGTCGTCCGTTGGCTATTCCCAGCCAGGATATGGTTCTCGGCTGCTATTACCTCACCCTGGAGAAAAAGGGAGAAAAGGGTGAAGGAAGAATTTTCCCTTCCTTTGATGATGTTCTCCTTGCTCTGGAAGAGAAGCAGATTTCTCTTCATGCTCTGATAAAGGTCAGGTACAGCGGTGAATTCATGAACCTTTCCACCTTCTATGACAACCAGGCAGTGATGTCTTGCCCTGTCACCAGCTACACCAATGAGCTTGTGGAAACCACACCTGGCCGCATCATCTTCAACAACGTCCTTCCTGAAGGCGTCCCCTTCATCAACGGCATGCTCAGGAAGAAGGGACTCGAGAACCTTGTCTTCTATACCTACCTGAAATTAGGGCTTGAGCCAACTATAGATATGCTCGATAAAATGAAAGAACTCGGGTTTTCAAGGGCTACTACTGCAGGTTTTTCACTGGGTATAGATGATCTTATCGTTCCCAGGGAAAAGAAGGAGCTCGTCGAGAAGGCAGAGAAGGAAGTGAATCGTATCGAAAAGCTCTATCAGGAAGGGACTATTTCTGCTGGAGAACGATTTAACCGAATTGTGGAAATCTGGGGAGATGTGACTGACAGAATTTCCAATGCCATGCTTGATGAAATGCGGAGGCAAAGTTTTGAGGAGAAGAAGCTGAATCCTCTCTTTGTCATGGCTGATTCTGGTTCAAGAGGGAATAAGCAACAGATTCGCCAGCTAGCCGGAATTAGAGGCCTTATGAGTAAGCCTTCAGGTGAGATTATCGAAACGCCGATTGTTTCCAACCTGCGCGAAGGCCTTAATGTGCTTCAATACTTCATTTCCACTCATGGGGCGCGCAAAGGACTGGCTGATACGGCACTGAAGACAGCTAACTCTGGATACCTCACCAGAAAGCTGGTTGATGTGTCCCAGGAGGTAATCGTTGACGAGTACGATTGCGGGACGATGAAGGGTGTCAACGTGAGTGCTATCGTTGAAAACGGAGAAATCATAGAACCCTTCGAGGACAGGATCGTGGGGCGGATTTCACTGGAAAGAGTACTCCACCCTGACACCAATGAATTAATTATCGATATGAATGAGGAAATCACCGAGAAGGTGGCCCAGGAATTCCAGAATGTGGGAATAGAAAGAGTTAAAATACGGTCTGTGCTTACCTGTGAGTCAAAGAGGGGAGTCTGTCAGCTCTGCTACGGAAGAGATATGGCCAGCGGGAAGCTGGTTGAACTCGGGGAGGCAGCGGGTATAATTGCTGCTCAGTCCATCGGTGAGCCAGGAACTCAGCTCACGATGAGAACATTCCATATTGGAGGCATCGCCCTTCGTGGATCTGAACGTTCTAGGCTGGAAGCCAAGAATGACGGCCTTATCAGGTTTAGCAACCTCAAATACGTCGTTGATAAAGAAGGTGCAATCATCGTCGTTAACCGGAATGCAAACCTTGCCATTCTCGACCATCGTGGAAGAGAAGTTGAACACTATCAGGTTCCCTACGGAGCAAAGATTCTGGTCAAGGATGGCGAGGAAATCAAAGCACGTGAGCCATTTGTTGAATGGGATCCCTTTAATGCTTACATCCTTACCGAAGAAAGCGGCCTGGTAAGGTTTCAGGATGTTGCCCTTGGCATTACTATGGAGGAAATCCAGGATGAGCTTACCGGAAGGATTACGCCTGTTGTCATTGAACCCAAAGAGGAGAAAATGCAGCCTCGGATTGAGATTATCGACCCCAGGAAAAAAGATAAGAATAACAGGCCTGTGGTATTGAAAAAGTATTTCCTCCCCTCGGGTGCCCATCTAGAAGTTAATGATGAGGATAGAGTTCATGCCGGCGATGTCCTGGCAAAAATCCCGAGAGAAGTTGCCCGGACAAAGGATATTACTGGTGGTCTGCCCCGCGCCGAAGAGCTTTTTGAAGCACGTCGACCAAAAGTACCAGCAGTTATCTCTGAAATAGATGGGGTAGTTGAGTTTGGAGGCCTGGTGAGAGGATACAGGAAAATCACTGTCCACAGTGATAAAGGTGGAAAAAAGGAATATTTGATCCATAAAGGAGCTCATATCAGCGTGAGCGAGGGAGAGAGGATAAAGGCTGGCACTCCTCTGATGGATGGCCCGATAAATCCTCACGACATACTCCGTGTTTTGGGAGAAAAAGAACTTGCTGAATATCTGCTGAGAGAAATACAGGCGGTTTACAGACTGCAAGGAGTTTCGATTAACGATAAACACATTGAGATTGTCATCCGGCAAATGCTGCGCTGGGTTAAAGTGGAAGAAGTTGGGGACACAGAGTTTCTGGTAGACGAACAGGTTGATAAGTTTGTCTTCCAGGAAGAAAACGAAAAAGTTATAGCCAGAGGTGGAAAGCCTGCGAAAGGTCGGACACTTCTGCTCGGTATCACCAAAAGCGCTCTAAGCACGGACAGTTTTATAGCTGCTGCCTCGTTCCAGGAGACAACGAGGGTGCTGACAGAGGCAAGCCTCTACGGTAAAGTAGACCATCTGCGAAGGCTCAAAGAGAATATAATTATGGGCAGGTTAATTCCTGCTGGAACCGGGTATAAGTATTACCGGAACGTAGAAATAAAGGAGGAAAAAGCAGAAGAGGCTGGAGAGGAATTGGAGGCTCGAGCGGTAAGTCAAAGTTAGTTCTAAATTCCTATAAAATCTTGACATAGAAGCCTGTTTTTGCTATCATCCCTTAAACCGTTTCGCCAATTTTTGAGTTCGAAACGTAATAAAAATTATTTTTTTTATAGAGGAGGAGATTTAGTGCCCACAGTAAACCAGTTGGTCAGAAAAGGTAGAGTCAGAAAAAAGGAGAAGAGTAAATCTCCTGCTCTGGAGAGAAGCCCCCAGAAGAGGGGTGTGTGTACGCGTGTCTTTACCACGACACCGAAAAAGCCTAATTCTGCTATGCGTAAAGTTGCCAGAATCAGGTTGACAAATAATATTGAAGTCACAGGATACATTCCTGGTATAGGTCACAATCTCCAGGAGCACTCGATTGTGCTTATCAGGGGAGGTCGAGTGAAGGACCTGCCTGGAGTGCGCTACCATGTTATTCGCGGCACACTCGATTGTGAAGGTGTCGATGGTAGGAAACAGGGCAGGTCAAAATATGGTGCAAAAAAGCCCAAAGAGAAAAGGATTGCCAGCTAAGAGGATAGTCTATGCCAAGAAGAGGAACGGTTAAAAAGAGGAAACCGAAGCCCGATTTTTACTTCAACAGTACCATTGTTTCAAAGTTCATCAACAGCGTGATGAAAAAGGGAAAGAAAAGTATTGCCGAAAGGATAGTTTATGATGCCATGGATCTTGTGAGGCAGAGGACAAAGCAGGATGCTCTCAAGATTCTGGAAAAGGCTGTTGAGAATGTGAGGCCGGTACTCGAGACAAAGTCACGAAGAGTTGGAGGTGCAACCTATCAAGTTCCGGTGGAAGTTCCTCTTCATCGCTCTACTTCGCTTGCGGTGAGGTGGCTGATAGATTATGCCCGTGAAAGGGGGGGCAAGAGCATGGGAGAGAAGCTGGCCGCCGAGATATTGGATGCCGTTAACAACAGGGGTGGAGCGGTAAAAAAGAGAGAAACTGTGCATAAAATGGCTGAAGCTAACAGGGCTTTTGCTCACTATAGATGGTAGTTTTCCTGAATAAGCTGAAGAGTTTCGTGAAAATCACGATGGAGTTTAAAGAGTATGCGAACGCACCCTATAGAGAAAGTGAGAAACATAGGAATCATGGCTCATATCGATGCGGGGAAGACTACCACTACGGAAAGAATTCTCTTCTATACCGGTATCACTTACAAAATGGGAGAGGTTGATGAAGGCACAGCAGTTATGGATTGGATGGAGCAGGAGCAGGAAAGAGGAATTACCATAACCTCTGCCGCAACCACCTGTTACTGGAAACACCACCGTATCAACATCATTGATACCCCAGGTCATGTAGATTTTACAGCGGAAGTAGAACGCTCTCTTAGAGTTCTCGACGGAGCGATTATCATTCTCTGTGCCGTAGGAGGTGTAGAGCCTCAGTCAGAAACAGTTTGGAGACAGGCAGACAGGTACAGGGTACCTAGGATAGTGTACATAAACAAGATGGACAGAATAGGTGCTGATCATGAACGAGCAATAAAGCAGCTTAAGGAGAAGATACATGCCAATCCCATCCAGCTCCAGATTCCTCTTGGAATGGAAGAGGATTTCAGAGGTGTCATCGACCTGGTGGAAATGAAGGAGATGGATTGGGGAGATGACCTTCTTGGACAGAATTACAAGGTGAGGGATATTTCAGAGGAATATCTTGAAGAGGTTGAAAAAAAAAGGAATGAAATGTTAGAGAAGTTAAGCGATGTTGATGATTCGATAATGGAGAAATATTTAGAGGGCGAAGAAATCCCTCCAGCCGAGATAAAAAAAGCAGTTAGAGCGGGGACTTTATCTCTCAAGATAGTTCCAGTTGTTCTTGGAGCCTCTTTCAGGAATAAGGGAGTTCATCCCCTTTTGGATGCCATCTCAGATTATCTTCCATCTCCTGTTGATATTCCACCTGTTCTCGGTCATCATCCACGAACACTCGATGTGGAAACAAGAAAAGCCTCTGACCTAGAGCCTTTTTCAGCTCTTGTTTTCAAGATTATGAATGATCCCTATGTCGGTAACCTTGCTTTCTTCCGTGTCTACTCGGGGAAAGCAAAGGTGGGCTCTTCTGTCTACAATCCAAAAACCGAGAAAGCAGAGCGTGTTGTCCGCCTTCTGGAAATGCATTCTAACAAGAGAAAAGACATTCAGGAAGTGTATGCGGGTGATATTGCTGCTCTGGGTTCGATGAAGGATATTTCTACTGGAGATACTCTATGTGCCAGGAGCCGTCCTATCGTGCTCGAATCGATAACTTTCCCCGAGCCCGTCATTTCAGCAGCCATTGAACCAAAATCGAAGGTCGACCATTCCAAGCTGGCCGAAGCACTACAAAAGCTGACAAAGGAAGACCCAACATTTAAAGTGGGACGTGATCCAGCAACTGGACAGAACCTCATCTACGGCATGGGAGAGCTTCATCTTGAGATTCTGATGGACAGAATGACAAGGGAATATGGCGTGCGGGCAAACCTCGGTAAGCCACAGGTTGCCTACAAAGAGACAGTCACAGCTCAGGCAGAGGGAGAGGGAAAACATGAGAGGCAAACAGGCGGAAAGACACAGTACGGACACTGCAGGATTGTAATTGAACCTCTACCCCGGGGTAAGGGATTTGAGTTTGCAGGCGAGGTTAAGAGTGACATCATCCCTCCAGAATTCATTCCTGCCTGCGAGACAGGTGTCAGGGAAGCAATGGAAGCTGGGGTTCTGGCCGGCTTTCCTGTGGCGGATGTGAAGGTTACCCTTATAGACGGCTCTTTTCATGAGGAATATTCTACCTTCCTGGCTTACAAGATTGCTGGCAATATCGCCTTCAAAGAAGCTGCTTCAAGAGCAAATCCTGTATTACTCGAACCAATCATGAGCCTGGAGGTTATTGTTCCCGAGGACTACCTGGGAGAAGTGGTGGGCGATATTAATGCTCGCCGAGGAAGGATAGAAAGGATGGAGACAAGGGGAAGTTCTCGCGTCGTAAGAGCTTTTGTTCCCCTAGCAGAGATGTTCGGTTATGCCACTTCCCTCAGAACCTTAACTCAGGGAAGAGGTGTTTTTTCGATGGAATTTTTTAAGTACGATATAACTCCTCCTCAGGTTATGGATGAAATCATCGCCAGGATTGAAGGAAGGATTCCGGTCTACAGGTAGTGGAGAGTGGGTAACATAACGTCATTGCGAGCGAAGCGAAGCAATCTCATGATTACCCGGGAAAGTACGGGGTTGCTTCGGCTTACTTTGTAAGCCTGGCAATGACTGTATTAAGATGAGAAGAGTGAGCAATGAAAAGCGGAAAGTAAGGAGAAAATAAATAAAAGAAATGAAAGAAAGGAGGTAAGGGAAAATGGCGAGGGCGAAGTTTGAGCGGACGAAGCCGCATT
>JBHIDX010000056.1:0-15344 GCA_046760305.1 Candidatus Aminicenantales bacterium | reverse complement strand
TTCTTTTTTGCATCTATCTTACTGATAACACTGAAATTAGTGAGGCCCGTCCCCTCTTATACTCTTATGCCCCCTCTTATGTACTTATGTACGCTCTTATGCCTTATGCTTATGAGGCTCTTATTTCTTATACTCTTATTAATAATTATCAGGGGAAAAAAGATGCTTCCTTTGGAGAGCGAAGCGGAAATGGAAAAATTTAAGGACTGGAGCGGACGAGCGGATTTGAACCGCCGACCTTCTGCTTGGCAAGCAGACGTTCTACCACTGAACTACGCCCGCTCTGAGCTAAAACTATCAGAAACAAAAATCTCTGTCAATACGGGGTCAGGTCTTACATTACGACACCTGTGGAAAAATATGTGGAAAAGTACGCCCATCAACTGAAAAGTCCAGATAATAGGTCGAGTGGATGTGCTCCTTCATCGACAGGAACCAAGAGAAATCCTTATTTTCTGGCTCTCTCTATCAGCTCATCGAGTTTCTTTTTCAGGGAGTCGGGTAAAAAATAATAATATCTTTCCTTGTAAAGAGTAAATTTACTGAGAGCTTTGTTCTTTTCGCCCTTTTCCAAGTAAGTGAGGCCCAGGAGGTAGAGAGATTCGTCTATATTGGGATTTAACTCCAGTGCCCGCTCAAAAGCATTTACAGCCTCATCAAGATTTCCCTCTCCTCTGAGCGCCTTGCCCAGCGCATTATATACAAAAGGATAATCGGGATCGAGCTCTATCGCTCTTTTAAAATTTTCCATACACTGCTGGAAGAGCTTTTTATCATCTTCTCTGTGCGAGAGATAGAGCTGGGCCTCACCCAGGTTAGTCAACTTTACTGGCGAATCAGGGTCAAGCTGAAGCGCATGAGTGTACATTTCAATCGCTCTCTTGAATTCACCTTTCCTGAAAAAGGCAATACCGACGATATTCCAGATTTCAGGGTCAAACTGTATATGGCGGTAAAGTTCATCATTAAAAGCCTGGATGACTGCATCATACTGAGCTGCATCCACAAGATAATTGAGATAGGTGTAAAAAACCATATAATTTGAGGGTAAATTTTGATGCGCAATCTTCATTACCTCCACCGCATCTCCCACTCTTCCCTCTCTCTTGTAGAGATAAGCAAGGTTAATGTAAGCATCGTCTATATCTTTTCTCTCTGTTATTATCTCCTTTAACATCTCAACCCCAATCTTTTTAAAACCCTCCTCATAGCGGTTAAGAGCCTGATGAGCTTTGTTCAAGTAGGGAAGAAGCACTTTTACGTCATCTTTCCTGGAAAAACTTTCCTTCCTTTCCTCCATTGTCCCCGCGATGTAGCCAAGGCTTCTCAACCTCTCAACTGTCTCCTTATCAGGCATCCTTTCTGCTTCTGCGCTCAAAGGTGACTTCTGATGGTTAATAATTTTTTCCAGTTCTTTCCTGTAGGCTTTCAATTTCTCTTTCGCGGCCAGGTTGTTAAGCTCAGCAAAATCTTGCTCCAGGTCGTAGAGCTCGGGCACCGGCGATTCTATAAACTTTATTTTTTTATGAATGTAGCCCCTTATCGGAGCCCACCCCTTACTGTAATAAGGATACAGAGACTCAAAATAAATCGGCCTGGAGGCCATTTTTTTTCCCTTTAAGGCCGGAAGAAGCGACCTCCCCTGGAGAAAGGAAGGCTTCTTAAGCTGGAGAAGATCACACACAGTGGGAAAAATGTCCACATGACTTACATACTCCCCAACCCTGCCTGACCTTACTCCAGGAGAGACAACGATGAGCGGAATCCAGAGGGTGGAGTTGTAGGCGAACATGCCGTGCGTTTTTTCTCCATGCTCACCGAGTGATTCGCCATGGTCACCGGTAAGAATTACGAGAGTATCTTGGAAAAGTTTCTTTTCACTTAAAAAATTGAAAAATCCTCCCAAAACGCTATCAACATAGGCAACTTCCCCGTCATAAGGATTTTTCTCATATTCGCTCTTGAAAGGCTGGGGAGGCTCGTAGGGCTCATGGGGATCCCAGCAGTGAATCCAGAGAAACCAGGGTGATTCCTGCTTTCTAAGCCACTGGAGAGCATTCTGGACCACAACCTCGGCTTTCTTTTCGGCTGATGACAGCTTTTCAAAATTCTTCCTCTCAAAGCTGTCATCGTAGGCGTCAAAACCCTGGTCAAGTCCAAACCTTCGCTCAAGAGGAAAGGCACCCACAAAGGCTCCTGTGCTGTAGCCGTAATGCTTGAGATGCTCTGCCAGAGTGAGCAGTTCCTCCCTGACAACAAAATAAGAGTTCTCATGCACTCCGTGATAAAGAGGGGAGACACCGAGAAGGATGTTTGAGTGAGAGGGCAGAGTGGTCGAGGTGTTGGCAAAAGCCCTCGTAAACACAACTCCCTTCTCCGCCAGCATATCTATATTCGGCGTTTTTACATTTCCACTGTCATAGCAGCTCAGTCTGTCTGCTCTTAGCGTATCTATGGTGATGAGAAGGAAATTGAGCCGCTTTTCTCCTCTGCTGCCAGAAAAAGAGTAAAACGTTCCCATGAAAAAAAGAACGAGAACAACGGTCATCGAAGGGATAAAAACATTTCTTTTCACCGCTTATTCTCCCCTCCGGTCTTATTTACCTCCGATTCTATTTATTAACAGAGAACGTTTCCTCAGTCAATTTTTGTTTTGAAGGCAGAGCTTTTCTTGACTAGGGAAATCTCACCCCTTAAAATAAGACCATGTCTTTCGTGCCACATATCCGTCTATGGCACCAGGCGGGACAGAAAGCAGTGGAAGAGAAAAAAAAAGGATAAGGCCCGGCGGTGAAGATGAAAAGAAAGCAGAAGAGGGAAAAAACAAGGCTCTGCCTCCTCTTTGGCGGCCGCTCTGCTGAGCACGAAGTCTCACTTCGTTCTGCCTCTGCCATTTACAGCAACATCGATAGAGAAAAATTCGATGTCATCTCTCTCTACATCGATACAAAGGGCAAGTGGAAAAAAGTCTCCTCTCCCTCTCTCGCCATGGAAGAGCTCAGTAAAGGCACTTCTTTTTCTTTCCTCCCCTGGAGAGAAAAATCTCTTCCCCTAGAAATTAAGGCTGACATTTATTTTCCTGTGCTTCACGGCCCTTTCGGCGAGGACGGCACAATCCAGGGTTTTTTTGAGATGGCTGATGTGCCCTATGTGGGAGCCGGAGTATCAGCTTCAGCCATAGGCATGGACAAATCCCTGATGAAGACCATTTTCAAGGCCCACAATCTCCCTGTTGTAGAGTACACGACCATCTCCGATTTCGAGTGGCTGGAGAGAAAAGGAGAGATACTTAGAAAAATCAGAGCCGAGTATCCACTTCCCTTTTTTATTAAACCCTCGAGTCTCGGCTCAAGCGTGGGCATCTCAAAAGTTAAGGACTACAGCTTCACCGAAGAAGCCATCAATCTTGCCCTCTCCTTTGACCGGAAAATCCTGGTTGAAGAAGGAATAACAGGCAGAGAATTTGAATGCAGCGTGCTGGGTAACGAACACCCTGAAGCTTCACTTCCCGGAGAAATCATTCCCCACAGAGAGTTCTACGACTACAGGGATAAATACATCGAAGGAAAGACGTCTTTTAAAATCCCGGCCGAACTGCCTGAAGAAACAGTGAGAGAAATTCAGCACCTTTCACTCCAAGCATACAAAGCTGTGGACTGTTCCGGGATGGCAAGGGTAGATTTTCTCATGGACGGAAAGAAAAGCTTGCTCTACTTGAGCGAAATAAACACCATTCCCGGCTTTACAGAGATAAGCATGTACCCCAAACTCTGGGAAGTAAGCGGGCTGGCTTTTCCCCACCTGCTCGAACGCCTTATCGAACTCGGTTTTCAAAGATATAGAGCAAAGAAGAAAAAGCTCAACCATTACACACCATGAAAATCCTGGCAGTTGACCTCGGAGACAAAACAATAGGCCTGGCTTTAAGCGATTCACTCCTCATCACTGCTCAGGCTCTGGGTAACTACCGCAGGGTAAACAGCGAAGAAGATATAAATTACTTCCGCCGCTTAATAAAAGAGCATGACATCGGTGAGATTGTAGTCGGACTGCCGCTGAGGATGAATGGAAGTGAGGGAAGGCGCGCCGAGAGAGCTAAAAAGTTCGCTTCAAGGCTTAAGGAAGCTCTTAAAATTCCGGTCGTCCTCTGGGATGAAAGGCTCTCCACCCAGGAGGCATACAAAATCCTCCATGCTCACAGCCTGAACGGAAGGGAGAAAAAAAAACTCAAGGACATAGTTTCAGCAACCATCATCCTCTCTGCCTACCTAGAAAAAAAACGTCTGGAAACCAATGGTGATTAAAGCCCTCAGAACACTCATCATTTTCTACGTAATCTTCATCCTCCTCATCTGTCTCTGGTTTGTCTGGGAGTTCTCGATTCCACCCCGAACTTCCCCCCGAGAAGCCTTCTTTGAAATCGAGAAAGGCATGGATGTAGAATCAATAGCCACCAGCCTCAAGGAGGAAGGAGTGGTTAAAAAAAAGTGGCCCATCCTCTTTGGCTACAGACTTTTCTACTCTCCCCGAAGCATAAAAGCTGGAGAGTATTCCTTCAAACTCCCTCTTTCATCAAAAAAAATCCTCGAAACTCTTATCGAAGGCAAAATCTACCTCCATCCCCTGACCATCCCCGAAGGCTTAACTGCCGCTGAAATCTTCGATCTTCTAATCTCTCAGGGATTCGGAGATAAGGAAATCTTCAGCCAGCTCTTCACCCGCACAGACCTCATCAGCAGCCTGGATAATAAGGCTCAAAACCTCGAGGGCTATCTTTTCCCTGAAACTTACCACTTCCCCAAAGGAACTTCACCTCAAAAAATAATCACAACCCTGGTCTCCCAGTTCATAAGTGTTTTCAATCCGGAATTCAGAAAAAGAGCCCAAGAAATCGGGCTTACCACGCGAGAGACTGTTATCCTCGCCTCCCTCATTGAGAAGGAAGCATCGATTCCCGAGGAAAGAAAGCTCGTCTCGGCTGTCTTCCACAACAGGCTTAAGAAAGGAATGAAGCTCGACTGCGATCCGACCATAATCTATATCCTCAAACTGGAAGGCCGCTACAAAGACCGGCTTCGAACCAGAGACCTTGAATACGATACTCCCTACAACACATATCTCTATCCCGGTTTGCCTCCAGGACCAATCTGCAACCCGGGACTGGAATCAATACGGGCAGCCCTCTATCCTGCCAGCGAGGATTACCTCTATTTTGTCTCCAAAAACGATGGAAGCCACCACTTCAGCCGCACGCTGAGCGAACACCTCCAAGCAGTCAACCTTTACCAGAAAAAGAAAAATTGAGTGGATACTCAGCCTAAGTTAAGATTGAATTTCTCCTGTATATGAATTAAAATAATCTGTTGAAAAAAATTTATTTTTCAGGTGATTTTCTTTCCTGGAGTGTAAAAAATCCAGAACTGAAATCTCTCCAGAGACAGAGTTTAGGAGGTAAAATGAAACCAAGAAAAATAACCGCTTATACCATCCTGCTTGGATTTGCACTCAGCCTGTCTTTCTCACAGGCTGTATTCTCAGCCCAGAAAAAAGGCCAGAAAAAGGGGGGAAAGCAGGAGGAAAAGAAAGAAGAAAAAATAATTATACCACCCGAAATACAATCCATCCTCAAACAGGGCCTGGACACAAGAGAGGGCTACAAGGATATCAACTGCAGCATAACCAGGAACCTAATCCTCCCTGGCAGAAACAATGTCTACAGCATCTTTCTTTTTAAAATAAAGAATGCAGACCTGGGATTTATGCCTGCTCTCGTGCCTCCCACAGAAGAGCAGGAAGAAGAGACTCAGGAAGCTGAAGCTCAGCCTGCCCAGCTTCAGACAGCACTCAATTTCTTTCTCCAGTTCTACACCCTCAAGAATAAAAAGCCAGTAAGCCTTCACAAAGAAGTCTGGATTCCTGTTTTTCTCCAGGAAGAAGAAGACAAATACAACCCGGATAAAGAAGAATTATACACAATATCCTATCCACTGCCTCCTGGAGATTATCTGCTGGCAATGGCCATCACTTCTCTAAGAACACAGAAAATAGGAACCGTCTACTACGAATTCTCCCTGCCAGACCTTTTTGCTCCATTTGCCAAACTAAATATAAGTCCTGTTATTTTTGCCAGAAGTGTTGAAGAAATTCCTTCCCCTGAAATGACAGCTGAAGTCCACAGAGGTTTTTTCAACTGGTCGATACTTAAAATCAAGCCTGTTGCTGATAATATTCTCTCTCCCAAAGACCAGCTTGAGATTTTTTTCTTCATCTCAGGCGCCCAGGTTGACCAGACCACAGGAAGACCGAACCTTAAAATTACTTATGAGGTTCTTCAGGAAGAAAAGCCAGCTATCCGCTACGAGCCGATTTTATATGCTTCGCCTTTTATAGAACAGCCTCTCCGCCTGGAACAGACGGTAATCATTAAGCAGGACGGCAAAGAGATTAGAAGAGAAACAAGACCTTTAAAGCCGGGCGAGTACACTCTTTCCATAAAAGTCATGGATAAAATCTCAGGTAACTCTGTGGCTGAGAAAATACCTTTTGAAGTAAAGACAGAAAATTCCGTAAAATCAGAGTGAGAGTAAAAAACAGAAAACTCAGCATAGTGCACCAGGTGGGTTATTTTGCTCACCAGCTAGCCGGAGCTTTTCTCAATCTCTGCCACTAGCTTCTTTATATTCTCCTGCTCGGGATTGAGCCGCAGGGAAGACCTCAGCACCTGGAGCGCCTCACTTTTCTGGCCCAGTTTGTAGTAGCAGTAACCGAGTGAATTGAGGAGTCTTGTGTCGCTGTTGTAGATTTTATTCCCCTCGGAGAGGCTGATAATTGCTTCCGCATATTCTCCTCGGCCTGCATAGGCCAGACCCTTGATGAGGTGGTAGTCAAACCTCATGTTTTCATGAGGTTTAAGTCCCTCTGCTAGTTGTAGCGCTTTATCAAATTTCTTCCTCTCAAGCATGAAATGAGCATAGCGAACAAGCCCCTTAGTATAGTTGGGCCGCAGCTCATATCCTTTCCTGTAATTTTCTTCAGCCCGGTCAAAATCATTCGTTTTCTGATACTGGTCAGCAAGCATGTAATAAAAGAGGAAACTGTTGGAAAGGGTAAAAGCCTTGGCTCGGGCTATGGGATGAGAGATGTGCTCCTCGGGAGAGACGATGAAATGAGCACTGCTTTCCCCAGCTTTCTCCCCCTTGTCGTCAAAGAGAGTAACTGTCACATCGTAGTAGTCTGGTGCTAAAGACTTAGGCGGGAGAATATGGTCGATGCTTATGATGCGGTTGAAAGGATAATTCCTGAGTTCAACGCTGAAACGCTTGATCGTTGGTGAGTCTTCCTTCAGCCCTTTAATCAGAACTTCAACCTTTCCCCCCTGCCAGAGATTTTTATTGATATCTATCAGGCTGTAGAGAAGAGCAATGCTGTCAGCAGGAGAAAAAGTGTTTCCCGGATCAACAACCAGCTTTCTGTTTAGAACTTTAAACGGGATATGGCGGCTCGTATCATACTCCTCAAGCCTGTAGCCCACTAAAGGACCGAGAATTGGGGGAAACTCTGAACCCACCGGAACTCCTATTTCCTTCTCGAAAATGGTAAATTCTTTTCCAACCGAATTTCTGAGAAGAACAATGAGTGTGTATTTTCCCTCGATTACAGGAAATGTATCCTCAATGGCAATTCCATTGCTCTTTATCCTATCCAGTTCATTCGGAGAAAAATAAAAGGGGAAATTTTTCGAATACTGGAAAATAATATCCTCCCCTTTTCTAAGGCTCACGTCTATGGTGAAATTACAGAAAAACTGGTCTCTCGGCTCGTAATAATCAATGGAAATCGTTTCTGGCGCTACGGTGAAATGAACAAAGTCCAAGCCGAGAATAGGATCACGGAGAAGAGCAACTGATGACTTGCTCTTTACAAAATTGGTCATATATTCTGTGCTCACAATCCCCTTGTAATTAAGAAAATGAGTTGCATAGGCTGGGTTTACTTCCCTTTTGGGAAGCTCGAGAATATTGGCCAGTATGATTGCATCCTGAGTTGAAGGCTGAAATCCCATGGGCACATCTCCGGGAATCATTGATAGAGAAACAAGAGCCAGAGTTGGCGCAAATTCGTTTATCTTTTCCACCAGCTCTTCATAGTCAGTTGTGTTCACGAACCTTCCCTCTACCAGCAGACTTGCTGGACCATCGACAATCGGGTTATATAATTTATATTCACCAGCCCCGCCTTTCCTGAAAAAAACAAGGGCAAAGTGGGGTGGGAGTCCCTTCTCTGTATCACCGTAATAATACCATATCTGAGTGGGATAAATTCCCTGGGGCATATCAAACCTTTCGATACTCACCGGCGGCCCGAGCAGAATGTAGAATTTTCCCATGTCAGTCATCCATCCTTCACGGGCTGAGCCGCGCTTGAACTTTATGTTTGCTTCATTGAAACGCTTGATGTGCTCCTCTTTATATTCATTCTGCGGAGTGCCGGGTGTGGGATCACGCTGCTTCCAGAATGTTTCAATAAAAATATCCCTCTCCCTGTCGTTATCGAGCTGCATGAAGACTTCTCTCTCCTCAGGAAGGATGATGTATCTGGTGAGCTTGAGCCATTCCTGGTATTTTTCCGGCAGGTCTTTCTCCCTTATTTTTTTTGCAGAAAGGAAGGAGGGAATGAAAAACAGAAGAATAAGGATGAAAATTAGAATTATATAATTTCTATTTCTCATCTTCTCTCTCCTGTTTCATCTCAAATTTTTTTCCTAACTCGGCTCCTAGATACCAATTCACACCTCATCACTCTCTGGAATAATAGTCAAGTTTTTGCTCAGACTCTTATGGTAAATATCTTCCTTGACTTTCCCAGGTCAGGCTGAGCAATGACAACCACATCAAGATAGTACGTTCCTGGTTTCAACTCTCCCAGGGAGAAGGTAAACTCAACCCGTTTAAGCTCAAGCACTTCCTCTTCTGTGCTTTCAAAATGCCTCGTCTGAGCGAACTTTGTCTTTTCTGCCTTTCCCTTCTCATAGAGATAGAAGATGAACTCGAAGTCGGCTTTTAGTTTTCCCTCTTCTTCGACAAAAAGCAAAGATTTGGTCGGAATACCTATCAGTACCTCCTGCTTCTTCCGGTCAAACCTGAGCGAAAAATCCATGAATTTTCGGGAGGTCTCCCCGCCGATAGGAAGACCGAATTTTGCCCTTTCCATAGCCTCGAAGATATTCCCATAAATCCCTCCCCCGTACTCGGCCGGAGTGGGTTCGAAGGTGTAACTACCGTTTCCTTTCTTGTCCAGGAAGAGAATGGCGAGTCCGTAGCGGTAGTAAACCCACCAGATGTAGCCTTTCACATCAGGATAGCCGCTGAGATTGTCAGTCTGGGTGACAAAAGGATGTTCATCAATCCTGTCAGGGTCACCAAAGTAAAGGTAAATCCTTCCCCTGTCTGTCTTCCAGCCTGGCATGCCCTCCTTGAAACGCTGGTTGGCATACTCAATCCTGCGGAAAAATTCTTCCTTGAACTCATTCTCCTCTGTTTGCGGGTTAGGGTCTCTCTTCTCCCAGAAGTCCTCGATAAATTCATCCCTCGATTCTTTATCCGGAAGATGGGTAAAAATATCCCTTTCCTGCTTGCTCATGATAAGACGGGCTGTCTCGAAAAAATCCAGACTCTCGGGGTCGAGTCCAACCCGGATTGATGGACCACAGGAAAAGAGCAACAGAGCAAGGAAGAAAATAATAGTCAACAGAATGTATCTTATTTTCATGACATTGCTTCCTCGCTCTGCTCCTCACAATGACATTTTATCCATCCATCTTGGAATAAACTCTATCTTTTTCTGGATGGGAGAGAGCCATTTGGCCGATTTTTTTCTTCAGAAACTCAATAAAGCCTTTAACCTGTTCTGCCCGCTTAGACTCTGAATCATACTTGAGATAAGACTCAAAGGTCTTCAATGAATCCTGGTAATGACCGAGAGTTAGAGAGACCAGGCCGAGCTGATAGATGGCATCGAGAAAATCTTCTTTTATCTCCACTGCCTTCCTGTAAAAGCGGAGAGCATCTTCAAACTTTGAACCTTTGTAGAGGCTGGTGCCGATGTTGAAGAGCACAGTCGGGTCATCTATCTTTTCCATCTCTACTTTGGTGTACCATTCGAGTGCCTTCTCATCGTCGCCCATGTTGGTATAAGCATTTCCGATGGAAAGGATGGTCTTGACATCGTCAGGGTCCCGGGCATGAACTTTTTTGTAGTATTCGACTGCCTTTTCGAAATTTTCCTGCTCAAAATAGCAGTTTCCGATGTTGATGTTGATGATGTAGGCCTCAGGAAACTCAACCAGCATCTTCTCGTAGACTTCCCTCGCCTCATCGTACTTTCCTTCCTTGAAGAGTTTGTTTCCCTCCTCAAGCTCCTTCTGGACATCTTCGCTGACAACCATTTCTTCAGCTTTTTCCAGAGTGACTTCAATCTGAGGGTTTCTTCCATACTCGAGAACATGAATGCTGATTTTTTTCGGCAAATAACCTATTTTTGCAAAGTCTACATTCCAGTCTCCGTCTCTTATCCAGGAGGCAATCCACTTGCCTTTCTTATCTGTTTTAATATCAAACCCGGCATTTGCCTTAAGGGAAAAGAGCGTTACTTTTACCCCCTCAATTGGATTACCCTCCTGGTCATAGACATAGCCGATAATTCTCGCCTTGCCCTTGTATGCCTGGGGAAAGATAAGAATGCAGGAAAAGATTAAAAGTAAGATGAATGCAGCTCCTCTTTTCATCCCGATCCTCCTTTCCCATTCTATCACTAGAGGGAGGAAAAAAAAAGCCCCTCCCTTCCTGGCGAAGGGAGGGGCTTGTGCCTTCGCTTCTGCTTCAGCTTAGAACTGGAATCTGACTCCGAGTCTCAGCACGCGCGGGTTGAGGAGCTCGTTGACAAGTCCATCAGTCGGATTCTGCCAGAAAGAAGTGGAGCCGTCCCCATATACGTATAACCTGCCGTGGTAGTGGTCATACCTTCTGTTCTCGGTGGAGAGGTTGAAGATGTTGAAGATATCCAGCATGATGTAGATTCTGCCGTAATCGCCGAGACGGAGAACCTTCTCAATCCTGAAATTCAGGTTCCAGAAAGAGGGCAGCCTGCGCGTGCCGAAGTAATCAACAGGAACGGTCACGGAACGCTCCAGGGTGTTCGGAGGTTCATCAAACCAGAAGTTTATGGACTCCTGGAGAACGTGGCCCTGTCTGGCGTTGAAGTCGAAGGAGACATTGATATCCCACGGCAGCTGATAGAGACCGTTGAGCTTTACCAGCCAGTGTGAGAAGACCCTCATCGAGATTTTTCCTGAACCGCCTCCCATCGAAGGAGCATAGATTCTTCCATCATAGGCCCAGATATTGGTCGGGTTGAGGTATCCCTCATCTCCGTAAAAGCGTCTTTCTGTCTGGAGTGTGACTGAACCGTTTAACATCCATTTATTGGAGAGCCTCTTGTTGAACCTGAGCTCAATTCCAGCATAGTCCTGATAGTAATCAGGTCTCTTGGTAAGATATCTGTAGTAATAGTTGGGAACGCCTTCTTTCCTGAGCCATATCCAGCGGCCTGCTGCTTCTTCAGTGTCATAGCCGCCAGCAGTGGCTGGAATCTGCCAGAACTGGACGTAGTCGTCCTGGGAGCGAATCGTGTTCGGGTCTGTACCATCCCACTGGAGCGTCCAGTTGTAGTTGTCGAACCTTCTGTAGGTGAGGTCGATGGCAGCACCGAAGTCAGGAAGAATCTCCCTCTCCAGGCTGACGATAAACTCAGTGATGTAGTAGGAGCCTACGCCTTCGTCGATGGTGTACCTGACACTACCAATGTTCTGGGGGTCATCGGGGTCAAAGCTGCCCCACATGTACCACTCAGCAAGGTCTCTGTCAGAGTCTGAGAGCAGGAAGTTGCCGTTGGCATCAAAGACCTGAACAGGGGCATACCAGTTATCCTGGTCAATAGCATACCAGTAGAGCTCGTCAGCACCCACAATCCCGTCACCGTCGTCCATCCAGAAGAAGCTGGCCCAGCCGCCGGTGTAGGTGGGCAGGAAGTAGTCTGCCCAGCCTGTACTCATGAATTCACCGTAACGGGCAAAGTTTGCCTTTAGCAGTGTCTTGCCGTCACCAGTGATGTCATAAGTGGCTCCGATTCTGGGCGACCAGGTGTGATAGCCCCAGTTAGAGGAAATAGCAGGAATCTCAAGCCCTGGCAGGAAGCTGTCAATACCGCTTATTGCTCCCTGGGTGAAATTGTTAGCCCAGGCACCATTATTGGGTTCGACCGCTGTCTTGGTGAAAGCACCGATGTTCGGTGTCTGGTAATCCCAGCGAAAACCGAGAAGGAGGGTCAGCCTTCCGAGGGTGATTGTATCCTGGAAGTAGGCTGCATAGCCAGTAACCGTGTTGTTGTCGCGCCAGCCGCGCCAGACATCGACCTGCTGGACATTGGGGTCAATATCTGGAGAACCATCACCATCTGTGTCCAGAGTCGGCCAGTAGATATTTGTGTAGATGTTTACATTTCCAGAAGTGCTCCAGTAATGTGTACCTGTGCTGTGGCGAAAGTCAAAACCAACCTTGAACTCATGGCTCATACCGAAGAGGTCATCGTTGAAGTAGTTGGCCTGGAAGTAGAAGGAATGAGATGGACGGCTGGCATTGTAGGCGTAGTAGGAGTTATTGGCAACCCATCCTGCGCCAGCATCCCAGACAAGGAGCTTGTTCTGCTCTTCGTCATCCATGGGGATGAGGTTGAACCCAGCGTCGTTGAAGGAGTACTTGACTGAAATAAAGAGGTTGGCGCCGAACATTTGCTCCACCTGAACTTTGTAAATTGGTGAGCCGAAATGGTATTTACCTGTCTGGTGCCAGCCTCTGGGGAAGCTGTAGCTTGAGGAACGTCCGAACTTCTCCTTGTTCCCGATGTGGGTGAAGAGCTCAATCCTGTTATCAGGCAGGAGCTGGAAGTTTATCTTGGCCGCATAGTTCTGGAGAAGCGTGTTATCAGCAGCACCGGTGAGCACATTGGTTTTAATGTCCTGCACACCGTAAGACAACCACCACCATGCCTTGTCCTTGACTAGCGGACCGCCCATGTTGAATCCGTAGTCCTTGATGTTTTTGATAACGTTGTAGCCAACACCTCCGGGATACCTCGTCTTTATCTCATCAATCTTATCGCCGGTGTGGGCGCTCTGGAATTTCTCGTCAGTGAAGTAAAATCTTCCGCCCAGGCTCAGCCTGTTTCCGCCTCGCCTTGAAACGAGGTTGATGTTCACACCTCCACCCTGGATGGTAACGTCCTGACCCCCAGTGGTGATAGCTATTTCATCAAAGGCGTCAAAGTCATAGTAAGTTGGTGAGGCGATGGCTGCCGGGTCGGTGATGACCACACCATCCATTGACCACTGGTCGTAGCCTCCGCCCTTGGCGAAAAACCCTGCCTGCTGTCCTGACTCAGAACCGCCGACATTCTCCCTGTCAACCATGACACCCGGTGTCTGCTGAAGCACGACCCAGGGGTCTCTGGCTGTGGGCAGAGATTGAAGTCTCTCACGCGTTACGTGCTCAGCAATCTGGGTCTTCTTGGACTCAACAACAGGCGAGGCCGCAGTGACAGTGACTTCCTCCTCGATAACACCCATCTCCATGGTGATAACAACCTCAGTATTTCTTCCGAGAACAACTACCAACGGAGCCCGGTAGGTTGTCTTGAACCCTTCGAGCTCGCACTTTATTTTGTAGTCATCTGAAGGAGCAAGAGAGAGGAACCTGAAGACACCCTCTGCAGTTGTTATAGTCTGCATGGGAGCGGTCAGGCTTCCGCTGACTGTCACCGTAACGCCAGGAAGAGGATTCCCGTCTTCATCAACAACTTTTCCTACGATGTTTCCTGTTCTTTGCTGTGCCAGAAGAGGAAAAGTAAGTAAAAGCACGCAAAGAATACCAAGAATTTTTCGCACCTTAAGTCCTCCTTTTTTATGGACTCTGAAAATTACCCATACCCAGGAGTGATTGATTCACTCCTACCTTGCCCTCTGTAATTATTACCTCTTTTATTTCACCTCCTCTCGTAGTTTTCATGCGAATTTACTATATGCAATTTTTATGCCAAATCTCAATATTCTTTTTTTTATTTGTTTTCAATAATTTAATACCTTAACTGTGAGCCTTTTCTGCGCTTTTAGTCCAAAAAATTGGATTCAATCCAAAAAATTGGAAAAGAGTGTGTTCTTATCGCTTCTTATTTCCTGCTGGCAAGGGTAACATCCACCCAGAATGCGTATTTCTTGGTGCCTTTTGGAAAGCGGACAGGCATTTCATAGCTGCCGCGAACACCCTCTCTCTCTGTCTTCAAATCTCCATGGATGCTGGCAGCGCGGTCTGAAACCCTGCTCATGGCAGCCCTACGCTTCATCATTTCATCTTTCATCTCTTTGGTAATTCCGCCCCACTCAAAGCCGACATTCACCCTCTTTCCAGGTTCAGTACCAATGCCTACAACATGTCCTTCTTTCTTTCCCAGGGGAATTCTGAATTCATAAACTGCAATTTCCTTTCCCCTCTTTGTCTTGAATTGAGGAGCAGTGGGACCTGTGGTCATGATGGCCTGCTCATTTTTTTTATCAATCACCTGGTTGTGATAGACAAGATGCGCTTTTTTCTGCTGGAGCTGGGCTTTCATTTGAGGAGGAAGAGGGCCCATCTGCTTCTCAAGAAGAGCTATGTAAGTTGGAGTGGGAATCATTTTTCTCTGGAACCTAATGCCGTAGGTCTTCTTCTTGGTGCCCTGAGTGTCAAACCAGAGAGTCATTCCTGTCCGGTCTATGGAGCTCATCTTTTTTGGATTATCAAAAATGAAAATTATGTATAGGTTACGGCTGTCGTTTTTAAATGCAAACTCGACCTCAGCTTTCTCCTGGAGAAAAAGCTTGACACTCTGCCAGTCGCTTTCTGAACCATCGACTTTTACTGGCTCCTCAATCCAGACACTGTTTACAGCAACTTCTTCTGAGGCGAAAAGAGGAAAAACAAGAACTGCCGCCAGCGTGATGGAAAGGAAAATGTAAGAAAATTCTTTATTTCTCATTCTTCCCTCCTTCTTTATCAGAATGTGAATGCATTATATCACAAGTTAGAGTTTCCACCCAAGACTGGGGACGAAATTTTTTACCATCTATTCCTACTCCTTCTCCCTTGGATTCAGTTACACTTTTGGTTCGGTTTACAGTAACGTTCTTAACCCTCGCTTCGGAAGGTATTAATATAAATTAAATTGCCAGCATTTTTTATGAATTTATCATGTCCAAG
>JBHIDX010000055.1:0-15657 GCA_046760305.1 Candidatus Aminicenantales bacterium | reverse complement strand
TAAATAAATTTGTAAAATTTCTTTATATTATAAGACCCAGCAATCACAAACTTTTCCATCTAAATTTCTTTCCCAATATATATTTTCCCTGTAAAAAGAACCTCTTCACCTCCTTCCCTTTGGCTGGCATGTTTTTTGCTTCAAATCAAAGAGACTATTATAGGGATTCGCAAAGCAGAATCTATTTCATGCTCAGTATGACCAGCCCTTCTAAAAAAAATAAATACAAAAAAGGTAACTTTTTCCTCTCATCAGACGTATTTAAAAGTGAACCGCATTCACTCAACCCTTACAGGTTGAGGAAAAAATTATTAACAGATTTTATCCCCGGGTGAGGGATAATACATAATTTTTTCCAGTTTTTAAAGGAGTCATTTTATGAAGAGGATGAAGATTACTCACTGCGTGTGGTTTTTGGCCCTGTTATGCTTTTTATTCACCTCGATTTCTGCTCGAGCAGAGCAAGAAAATATCGAAGAATTGAAAAAAGATGCTCCTAAAGTTTATATCGACTGCGGCTGGTGCGACATTGACTACATCCGGACTGAAATTACATTTGTCAACTACGTGAGGGAGAGAAAAGAAGCCCAAATTCATATTCTCATCACCACTCTCAGGACCGGAAGCGGAGGGAGAGAGTACACCATTGCCTTTATCGGCCAGCACGAATTCGAAGGTTACAACGATACGCATAAATACTACTCAAAAGAAACCGACACTGAAGATGAAATCAGAAAGGGGCTTGTTAAAGCACTCAAAATAGGCTTGATGAGCTACACCGCCAAAACTCCGATTGCCAGGCGGATAAAAATTTCCTACGCAGAAAAAATGAAAGAGAAAGAAGTGAAAGACAGGTGGAACTTCTGGGTCTTCAGGTTGAGCGGAAGTGGAAGGTTTAGGGGAGAAGAGTCATACAAATCGAGTTCTGTAAGAGGCTCATTTTCTGCCAGCAGAGTAACTCCGGAGATAAAACTCAGGATGTCTGTCTCAGCCAGTCACAACCGAGATGATTTTACCTATGACGATCAGACAATCAAAAGCACCTTTGAAAGTATGAATTTCAGCGGGCTGCTGGTCAAAAGCATAAGTGAACACTGGTCTGCTGGGATATTCTTCAGGGCTGCTTACTCTACCTATGAAAATGTTAAATACTCCCTTTCCCCTGCTCCTGCTGTTGAATTCAACCTCTTTCCATACTCTCAGTTTACTCGAAGACAGCTCCGTTTTTTATACCGAATCGGATACAACTCTGTTCGCTATCTGGAAGAGACTATTTACAACAAGACCTATGAAAATCTGTTTAACGAATCTCTTTCAGTCACATTTGATGTAAGAGAAAAATGGGGAAGCGTAAGCACAACCGTTGCCGGCTCACATTACTTTCATGATTTCAAGAAGAACAGACTCACACTCTTCAGCATCGTCAACCTCAGATTGTTCAAGGGATTGAATTTCTTTGTCTTTGGTGGCGCCTCAGTAATCCATGACCAGCTTTCCCTCCCCAAAGGAGGATTGTCCCTGGAAGAAATCCTTTTGAGGCGAAAACAGCTTGAAACGAATTACAGCTACTGGTTTTCTATCGGGCTGAGCTTCACTTTTGGCTCCATTTATACCAATGTTGTCAACCCCCGCTTTGGTTCAGGCGGATACGGGGGTGTGTCCATCATGATTGATTAACAGATGACGATACTCATGACAGAGAACGAGAGATTAGGAGCAAAGAAATGGGGAAAACAAAAAACTGGATAAAGAAAGAAATAGAGGGTAAGAGATATTCATTGTATTCGCTGGCAGCTCTCTTCTTCGCGCTTATTATTACCTGCTCCTTTTTACAAGCACAAGAAAAAGAAACAGCGAGCAGAGAAAACTTCGGTCCAAAAATCTTTATCGAATGTGAAACATGCGACCTGGAATTCATCCAGAAAAGCATCAGGTTTGCCAACTTTGTCCAGACGCCAAGGGAAGCTGAAGTCTACATCCTCATTACCTCCCGCAAACTCGAAAGCGGGGAGGTAGAATATATCCTAACTTTCACAGGCCAGGGAAAATTCGAGGGAGATGACGATAAGCTGACGTACACTGCAGAGAAGCCGGAAGAGATAGAAAAAACGAAAAAAGAACTGACAGATATACTGAAAATGGGCTTGATGCGCTATGTGGGAAAAACTCCTCTTTCAAACCAGATTTCGATCAAACTCATGGAAGAGGTTAAGCCCACAGCTGTTGTCGATAAATGGGATTTCTGGGTCTTCAGCATCAGCGCCAACACCTTTTTAAACGGAGAAAAGCTATACAAGAGCGGAATGTATTTTGCCTCTTTTGCTGCCAACAGAGTTACTCCCGAGCTTAAAGTCAGGCTTTCGTTAGGCGGAATGCTGAATAGAAGCAGGTTTACCTACGATGATATGCTCATCAAGAGCTCCTCTGACAGCTTGGGCCTTAACGCCTTGATTGTAAAGAGCATCGATGAGCACTGGTCTGCAGGGGCTTTCTTTTCTGTAAATTATTCTACCTATTCAAACATAAAATTCAGCATAACTCCGGCGCCTGCGATTGAGTTTAACCTTTTCCCCTATTCCCAGTTCACGAGAAAACAGCTCCGTTTTCTCTACAGACTGGGTTTAACCTCAGTCTCCTACCTGGAAGAAACAATTTATCTCAAAACATACGAAGTCCTACTCGGGGAATCCCTCTCCATTTCACTCGACCTCAAGCAAAAATGGGGAACATTGAGTGTTTCGCTCCAAGGCTCTCATTATTTCCACGACCTGAGCAAAAATCGAGTTCAATTATGGGGAGAGCTTTCGCTGAGGATTATAAGAGGGCTTAATTTTAACATCAGCGGGAGTTTTTCAAGAATCCGCGACCAGCTTTCCCTTCCCCGGGCAGGCGCCTCAATAGAGGAAATATTGCTGCGTTTAAAAGAGCTTGCTACAAACTACACCTACCGTTTTTCCATCGGTCTGAGCTTCACTTTTGGTTCCATTCACAGTAAGGTCGTAAATCCTCGTTTTGGTGAAGGTGGGGGAGGAATCAGCATTAGATTTTAATCAGAGGTAATGATTCTGCTCAGCCTCTTGCCGCAGAACTCTTCAGCCGACTACTGTGTCTACTCCAGACCTGCCTTCCACTTCAAGCAGCATTCGGCTTGGAGCACATATGATGCGTTCTCCAGCTAAGGACACAGGAGGGGTATAAAGGCAGATTTTATGTCGGCATGAGGAGTCAGAAACCCAAGCTTTGCCCTTTTCAACTTCTACCGTCAGTACTCCTCTACTGGCAGTGAAAGACCTCGAACTCTTTCCTTGAAGCGAAAGGGAATCGATTTTAATTCCCTCTCTGTAGATATTGACTCTTTTGCCGCGGCCACTCTCAAAACCTCTTTTCCTGAATGAGGCAATGGTTAATAAAGAGGAAGGCCTGTGGCTGCTCGACATTTCCTCCCAAAGTGCCAAAAGCTTTCTTGTTCGCACATCCCACACTCTGCCCTCTCTCACTAGAGTAAAAGATTGAAGGGCTTTTTGATGAAGACTTCTGAAGGAGAGAGTAAGGTCAGCTCTGCCTGGCCTGGAAGCACTCTTCCACCCCTTTTTCTCAAGCACACGCTCTATCATTTCTGCCTGGGGAATTTGATTGTGAAAAGCCATGCTTCGACCGGAAGTAAAAACGTATTTTTCCATTTCCCCAAGAAGAAAGGGAATAAAAAGTTGAGGCTCGTCCGAGATGAGAAAAAGCTCCATATCGCTCTTGGTGGTCTTTGAAGCCAGGACGAATGGAGCAAGAAGGGGTGTTGAAAAAGCCACCTTAAAAAAATGACGTCTGTTCATTTATCTCTTCCTTTATGCTTATTATTCTTAAATCATAAATCAGTTATAGAGGAAAAGTTTCTTCTCCATACTCTCTATCACTGCTATAACAATCCCATCTTCTTAAGGGCTGCATCAGCTCTTGTCATTTCAGGAACATCGTTAGCCAGATAAAGGACAACACCTCCTTTTGCAGGTCTTATCACAATTTTCCCTTCTTTAGCCATCCTGGTTGTCGCCTCAACCGGATTTGCATTGTCAAAATATTTCTTGAACGCTGCGTTAAACCCACTGTAAACTGAGTGAATTCCCTTGTAATTCCCTGTTCTTAGCTCCTTAATTGCCTTGATCACAAATTCTTCTTGAGTTAGTTTCTCTTCTGCCATTTTCTCCCTCGTTCATTCAACTCTGCAAAAGAATAACATTTGCTGAGTAAAGAGTCAAAAGGAATTGCGTTTCTTGTTGATAAGCTTCAGAATCTCCTTTTTCTTCTTAATCCCCTGGAGCATTTTTGAAAGGAGAGGATTAAGTTCCTTGGCCACGTAATCACACTTTTCGATTCTCATCCTGTCATCTTCTTTACTGCATACAATTCTCATCATCTTATCAGCGTGCTTTATGGTAAGGCTTTTTCCCTCCGGCTTGAAGTATGTCACCTGAAGAAGCATTTTCTCTCTGTCCTCCAGTCTCTGAATAAGGACAACGACATGCTCCTCTTTATTTTCACTCCTCCCGTCCAGCTCAACGTGGAACTCTCTCTTTATAAAACTATCATTCTTGTATGCTCCGAGTTCCACAACTTCTCTGTAAATGTCTTTTAAAAGTGAGATGATTTTTTCTTCATCTTTTTTCCCTTGCTGGCCGTCACCGTCCAGAGCCTGAAGAGAAAGGGAGGTAAAAAAGAAAATTATCACTGCTGGACAGATGAGCTTTTTCAATAAGCGGAATGGAGAGTTAATTTCAAACTCAGAATTTAACATTTATACTAATTATAATCCAAGCTTACCCTAAATAAAATAGATGGAAATTAAAACTCATCAGCCAACATCATCAATTTCTGGTATAATCAAAATCTATAAAATAATACTATCGCTCTGAAAGCTCATTCTTAATTACCTCTGCCAATCGTTTTATTCCCTCCTCTATCTGTCCCTCACTCGGAAAGGAAAAATTAAGCCTCATGGTATTTTTCCCGCTCCTGTCAAAATGGAAAGCTGAACCAACCACATAGGCCACTCCCTTATCAACAGCCTTTAAAAACATGTTTTCGGTGTTGACTTTCTTGGGAAGAGTTACCCATAAGAAAAGCCCTCCCTGGGGATGAGTCCACTCAATCATCTCTCCACCTGGCATGTATCTCTCAAGAGCAGCGAGCATCACATCGCGTTTCCTTTTATAAACTCTGACAATCTTCTGGATGTGGGATTTAAATTGATTTCTGCTTAAGAATTCACTCACCACAGCTTGGGTAAAAGGGGATGTACACAGGTCTGAGGGCTGCTTGGCCATAACCAGCTTATCCATAATCGCCTTGTTGGCAATAACCCACCCGAGACGCATGCCTGGGCAGAGTATCTTTGAAAAAGTGTGAATGGAAAAAGCGTAGCCCTTTTTGTCCATGGCTCCCACCATCGGAATTGAGTCTCCCTCAAACCTGAGCTCCCTGTAGGGGCTGTCTTCGACCACAATCGTTTCATACTCGTAGCAGAGAGCAAGAAGTTTCTCTCTCCTCTCCAGTGTCATCGTTACTCCGGAAGGATTCTGAAAATCAGGCACAACATAAATGAATTTTATTTTTTCCCCACGCTCTCTCTGCCTTTTTAAAATGTTTTCTACGGCCTCGACATCCATTCCCTGCTTATCAACCTTCACTCCTATCATCCTTGCTCTGTAACTGCTGAAAGCCTGAAGCCCGCCAAGATAGGAGGGAAGACCGACTATGATCGGGTCGCCAGGATCAATGAAAACCTTTGCCACCAGGTCAAGAGCCTGCTGGGAGCCAGAAACAATCAAGATGTTTTCCTCATTAATCTCAGCCCCTTCATCCTCTTTCATCCACTTCACAATGTATTCAATCAGCCTGTTATCTCCCTCTGTAGGTCCATACTGGAGGGCGATATCGGCTTCTTTTTCCAGGACTCGTACTGCTGCCTCCTTTAATTCATCAGCAGGAAAGAGCCCCGGATTGGGTAGTCCTCCAGCAAAAGAGATTACTCCTGGTTTTCGAGTGAGCTTTAAAAGCTCCCGTATTTCAGAGCGAGTCAAAACTTCTGTAGTTGAGGACAACAATCCACATAAAACTTCATTAATAGTTCTCATAACTTCTCCTCATTCCCTTATTACTCTCCTGAATCTCAGTTAAGTCTGGAAATCAGGGACATGTGCCGATTTTCCGAAATCGGTGACATGTCCCTGATTTCCATTTAATCTCAGACGCAAATCAACCTCCTTTCATGAAAAAGTTGAGAAAGTTAAATTTTTAAACATTGCAAAAGCCATGTCAATCCATATCTCCTTCTCCTCTCGTTAACATCATTCCAGAATTCAATCAAAGCAAAAAAGCAAAGCGCTTTTTAAATCTTTTATGCTTTTGGAGAAAAAAATCAAAAATTTTCATTCTCAGCACTTCGCCCTCAACCAAAATTTCAAATTTCAAGTTTTATAATTAAGAGGAGACATATGCTACAATATCTAGAGGAGATATGAAATTTTAACCAATAAGTCAAATTTTGCCCGGCGAGTAATCTCTCTCTTTTTATCTTTCTTAATCCATTCGCTATTCTTCATCCTCCTCATCTATTCTTTCTCCAAAGTAAAACTGCTTGATCTCGTAGAAGTTAGAAATGTCTTCATCGCCCCTAAGGAAAAGCTTTTTGCTCCAGACCTGAGGGAAGGGGTGCCTGATCTGAGCGAAGTAGATGATTTCCTTCCCCTGATAAGCCGACGGAGAAAGCCTCCGGTTCAAGAAAAAGCAGAGCTTGTCCAGCCGGGGAGGTCTGAAGCTGAGTCTGTAGGAGTTACAATAAAAACCAGGCCCTTCACACGATTCACCGAAGAATTTACCCTCAGCCAGCCTCACGAAAACGTCCAATATTTTCCTTCATCCGGACGTCTCAACTTCTCACTCGAAAAAAAAGAAAAGGAAGCCTTTTCCCCTGATACAGCACGTCTTGAGAGAGAGAAAAGCGTTGACCTGGTAAAAGCGCTCTATTATGGATATTCAGCCACCACTTCCCTTCTTCCTTCCAAGGAAGATTCTTCATCAGGCTATTTGCCTCCAGGAATGGGAGGAGGTGTCAACATCAAAAGCTACCGAATCGAGTCCTGGGCTGAGGCAGTTTCAGAGCTTGTTATCGCAAACTGGGTGATTCCCTTTTCGCTTGAGATAAAGGGCAAAAGATTAATTAAAGTTTCTGTGACTGTAGCCAGAGATGGAAAAATAGCTTCACTTAAAATAATCAATTCCTCCAACCTGGAATGGCTTGACCAGACAGCGCTTAAAGCGATAAACCTGAGCGCTCCATTCCCGGACCTGCCCCACACTTTTCCCTTTGAGAACCTTACAATCTATATAGTTTTTCAGACAAATGAATAAAAAAACATTAGCTTTTTTTATAATCACCTTATCTCTAGCTGGAACTCTTAATGCCGACTGGAGAAGCGAAATTGCCACTTATCTGAGCGAGAAAAAAGATTACAAGGCAGCAATAGAATATCTCCTCGGAAAATACGAGTCTTTAGAGGGGGAGGACAGAGCAGCCGCGTACAGTCTTCTTTCTTTTCTTTTTAATAAAACAGAGAAAAAAGAAAGAGAGTATAAATGGTTGGGCAGGTTTTTCGAAACCTACCGGGGCTATGTTCCGGATTTCCAATCTTTTGACTCTTCAACCAACGCAGAAATTTCAGCCTACCTGAGGAACTGGCAGGGGAAATACCCACTCGTGACCGATATCGGATTTATCTACAGAGAAGACACCTCATCTTCAGCTCCTCCTTCTGAACTGGTGATAGGCGTTACAGTGGCAAACAGTACCTACTATAAATTAGCAGATAAAGAAAGCACCCTCAAGGCGGGGCAGTTCAGGCGCGGATTTAATTCCTTCAGGATCGAGGCCGAGAATTTATTCAAAAAAGAGAGTGACCAGCTTTACTCTCTTGACCTTAAAGTGGCTGACCTTATCGTGAGAAAAGAAATTGAAATCGACATCGAACTCGAGAAAATAAAAGAGCTGAAACCAGCTGGCAAAACAAGGTCCCGGGAGTACCGGGTATTCATCTACTCAGGTAAAGAACTACTCGCTTCCTCCAGAAAAAAATCCCCCTCCTCAATACCTCTCGATATTAAGCTCCCTCCACAAAAAGGCATTTTCGACCCCCTGGGTCCTGTGGACCCAAAGGGAAAAATGGACCCTTCCAAAAGTTTAGATCCATTCGAAAGTTCAGGATCAATACTGGGCGCTATTTCCGCTATCTACAAGCTGATAAAAGACCTGACTAAAGGTCCCCAAGAAGAACCTCTCCCTCCTGTTGAACTGGTGAAGCAGATTTCAGTCACCTACATCAAAACAAATCCCGATGGAGTGGAAGAAGAGGTTAAAGCTTACCTAGTCCTCAACCAGAGGACGGCGAAGTTCTTCTCTTTCAATCACTAATCCTTCAGAAACTTTTCCAGCCAGCGGTGTATTTCCTTCCACCAGCGGACGTTGTTTTGAGGTTTCGAGATAACATGCCCCTCATCAGGGAAAACAACAAGGCGGGATGGAATTCCCTGTCTCTGAAGAGCAGTGAAAAGCTGAAGACTCTCAGCGAAAGGCACACGGTAATCAAGTTCTCCATGAGTAACGAGTGTGGGTGTCTTGAAATTCGCGGCGTACTCCTGAGGTGACCATCTCTTATAGAGCCGCGGCTCCTGCCACGGGCTTTTTCCCATATCCCACTCAGGAAACCAGAGTTCTTCGGTGGCGCCGTAAAAACTTGTCAGGTTGTAAAGACCTGCATGGCTTACGATACACCTGAAACGGTCTGTCTGGCCGTTTATCCAGTTTACAGAATAGCCGCCGAAAGAGCCTCCGATAGCAGCCAGACGAGAAGGGTCAACAAAATCATAGTGCTGGAGAACAAAATCAAGGCCTTTCATGAGGTCTTTGAAACAGCGCCCACCGTAATCTCTACTGACCTGTTCCCTGAAAGTTGAACCATATCCTGTGCTTCCGCGGGGGTTTATAAACACTCCTACATATCCTGGAGAGCAGACGAGCTGAAAAGTAAACCAAGTCGTCATAAACCTATCCGCCCACATACTCTGGGGTCCGCCGTGGATGGTGAGCACGACCGGATATTTTTTATGAGCAATAAAGCCCGGTGGCTTCTGGATAAAACCCTGGACTCTCGTCTTATCAAAGGATGTAAACCAGAATTCCTCAAGTTTAGGAAGGTCAAGCTCGCTTAAAACTTGCTCGTTGGTGAAAGTTAGCTGTCTTGCTTCTCCTCCTGAGGAAGGCATAACGAAAAGCTCATAGGGAAGGTCATTGTAAGAACGGAGAAAGACGAGTCTTTCACCATCAGGAGTGATAGTCAACATGCTGTTGTAGCCCTCATCGGAAATTCTTTCCAGCTGGCCATCCAGACTGACCCTGTAAATAGAGCGGTGCCCTTCCTCGCGGGTGTTAAAATAAATAGTTCTGCTCTTAGGAGCCCAAACAATCTCTTCCACTGAGCGGTCAAGATTTTCTGTGAGGCGAATATGTTCACCACTCTTCCTGTCGTAGACAACCAGACATTTTCTATCCGACTCATAGCCTGGTTTTTTCATGGCTGCATAGGCGATGTAGCGGCCGTCAGGGGAATAGTGAGGCCTTGTATCGAGGGCCGGGTTGGAGGTAATTTTCCACTCTTTGAGCGTTTCGGGGTCAAGAGCAAAGAGATCATGATTGGTGCTTATGGCCAGCATCTTATCTTCGTTTTTTACATAGCAGACCTCTTTGCCATAGGGAGAAATGTCGAAATCGTGGTTGCTTGAAAGAGAAACAGGTGGCGTATCGAAATCTCCGGGCGTAATATCTTTCATCGAACCATCCTTCACCCTCACCAGGAAGAGGTGATTTCTCCTCTCCCCCAGCCAGCGATTCCACTGCCGGAAGAGAAGATGATCAACCGACCTAGCCCGGCATTTTGGAAGTTCCTCCTCTGTCCAGTTTTCCATCTCCTCCTTCCCTTGAGGCAAGACGCGAGAGCCACAGAGAATGTATCTTCCATCTTTTGACCACAGGGGAGAGTAAAGAGCTGTAGGGGAAGAAGTGAGTTTTGTGGCTTCTCCCCCTTTAACTCTTATAAGATAGATATTGGGTGTGCCATCTCTTGAAGAGACAAAAGCTATTCTCTCTCCATCTGGAGACCAGCGTGGAGAATGGTCTGCCTTGGGGCTCGAGGTGAGTTTAATCGGATTTCCTCCTTCCACAGGAATAAGCCAAATATCGCTGTTGAAGGAATTCCTCTTTAGGTCAGGAACAGAAATAGTGTAAGCAATCCATTTCCCATCAGGGGAGACCTGAGGATCAGACACCTGATTCAAACGGTAGAGGTCTTCGGGCATCATCGGCCTTTTTGAGCCACCCCAGACAAAAGAAACTACTAAAAGCAGTGCAAGGAATAAGCTCAGGTATTTACGCATTTCCACCTCCGGCAATAAAATCTCTGCAAATTTTACCATTAAATCTTACATGCGGGGAGGGGAAAAGAGAAAAAGATTTTTGCTCAGGCAAAAATATTTTTTAAATAAATCACGGGCAGGTCGCTTTTATCTTAAAGTAAACCTGCCCTTTTTTCTATGTTAAGGGGGGAATTTCTTTATCTAACGAATCCTCTCTCCTTTTTGCCGCGACTTGGAAGCTTCATTTCGCCCTCTGGAGTTCGACCCTGGTGTTGCAGTGGACTGATCCTGGCGCCTTGACATCCCTCTCCAGAAAGCCCACTGGTGCCTGGCACTATTAATCAACATCCATGAGACGCTGGCAGTACTCTCCCAACGGGGGAACCTCTGGACAGGAGGAAGAGCATATATGATTCCTCCCTCTACGCCCCTCATCTTAATCATATTTTTAATAATCTGAACAAACTTCCTCTTGTTTCTTATCCGCTTATGAGCCAGCGCCACTCCGAGCGAACCCTCTGACCAGACAAAATTTACATCTTCTCCCGCCTTTGGTTTGTAACCGAAAATACTTATCTCCTCTTCCCCTAGCCTGCGCGTGACTTCTGCCCTTAAATTTCTCTCAATAAACCTCAGGCAGGCGAAAGCACGCTGCAACTGACCGAGGCTGAGAGAAAAAAGAGCTCCCCATGATGCTGCACGGAGGTGCCTGGCCCTGTTCTGAATCCCTGCCTGGAAACAATGATAATCGCGATTCCAGTGATTTGTGAGCAGAGACCTTGCAATTTTCCCCGCAGCTTGAAGATAACTGCGCTCTTTCAGAAACATGCCTGCATCTCTGAGGAAGAAAAAGGCTGCAATGTTATCTTCAGTCGAAAACCAGGTAACATCAGGACCACCTCTGACAGAACCCAGAACAGCATCCTGCATGTTCAGTATCCAGTCTGCGATCTTCCTTGCCTCTCCTTTGAACTTTTCTGTCCGGGAGGCTCTCATGTAAAAAACAAAAGCATATCCAGCCCAGACATTCGGCCCGGTGCGGAAGGCTGCCTCAAAACCATTACTGTAGGTATGGTAGAAGAGACCGAGCTTGCCTTCTTCGTCCATCAGGCCAGCAAGAGAAGAGAGGATTGCTTCTGCCTTCTCAAATTCACCACACAAAGTGAGGGCAATGGCTGCCAGGGCATTATCGTAAACATAGGCGCGGTCGAATAATTCTGCATGATTGGGAATCTGAAGGGGAACAATGTAGCTCAGAACAAGACCTCCCCTTCCCTGTGCTGGAGAAGGAACGGCTTCGTTTGGAACCTGCATCTTGAGAAGCCAGTTTAAAAGCGGTCTTTCAGGAGTTCTGGAGTAACCAGTTTTTTGAAACGCAAAAAAGATAAAAACAATGACTCCCAAAAAAGCTGCAACTTTCCTCGCCATCTTTTTCCTCCTTAGAAGACAATCATTACTTTTACTTTTTTCTAGTTTATTAGACAATCAAGCAAGCAAAATCCTTTGCCTTTCGTTGACGAGCCTCATCGGCTGCTTTATAAACAACGGGATGGTGATGAAAAAACAAGAAAAATCTTTGAGCCAAGGGCATCTAGGATTAAAGGACGTCTTGATGCTCTGAAAAAAATATACGAGTCTGGAATCAGAACATTCGCTTTTATTGGTCCCATCCTCCCAGGTAATCCCCAAAATTTGGCCGAGCTTCTAGAAGGGAAAGTCTCCAGAGTGCTGATTGACAGGATGAACTACATAAAAACCTTTAAAAGCTTTTACCTCCAGCACAACCTGACTAAGGCATCAACAGAAAACTTCTTTTCTGAATACCGCGACACCCTTCTCAATGCACTCGAAAAAAAGGGTATTAATCATGAAGTTCTCTTTTAGGAATAGAAGATTATTTTATAAGCTTCACTTCACCGCTGTACTCCCTGGTGACTGGAATCGTGAATCCCTGGCTTGGTACGGTGACTGTCATGTCACCCATTCCTTCTGAAATCATTTTCACAAAAATTCCCTCCTTATAGGCAAAATACCAGGTAAATGTTCCTTCGATATTTCCATCGATTGCAACTTCCACGCCCTGCTGCTCACCCTGGCCCTGCAAATATCCCTTCAACTTTGAGGCTATTCTAGCACACTCAAAGCCCTCCACAGTTTCAAAGCCTTCCAGCGTGTTCTCGCTTTCAAAATCAATTTTCGACTCCGAGGAACCAACTACGTCATTTACCCCCCAGGTTGATTTCCAGGTGTCTCCGACTTTTACTGGTCTATCTGCCAGATCAGGAAAGGTATCCTGAAAATCAGCCTCTACGCTTCTTTCTCCATCAGGACTCTGGTAGCGGATTGAGTCAGCCCCTGAAAGCTCAAGTTCTTTTCCCAGAGGGGAAATTGTCATCTCAAAGCTTCGGCCAACAATCGGACTCACATCAGGTGAGAGGTCTCCCTGGGGACCTACCAAAGACTGCTCAGCAGCCTCAATAGTTATAGAGAGGAGTAGATTCCCATTCTTTTCTCCCTTTAAAGCTACAGAGAATTCGGCACTGTCACTCGCACTGAGTTCAACTGTCTGACCCATAATCTCATAATACTGGCTGAATTCACCACTTCTCTTGTACTTAAGAACTTCACCTTTGGGCAGGCGGTAGGTGAGGATAAGGCCTGTCTGCGGATCACCCCATAACGGGGCTCTCTTAACCGCACATCCCGCTAGATAAAGAACGATGATTATTGATGGAACAAACAAGGTCCACATCTTAAAAGATTTTCTTTGATGCAATTTTTCCTCCTTTTTTGTATATCCTTTTTGCGATAAAAAGTCTGCTTATTCTCAAGATATTTTACGTATTCAAGAAAATTAAGTTTTTTCCTGCCATCTCAAAAGTCTTTTATTCCCCAAACAGTATACCGGTACATGAAACGTTTTTATTCACTCATCTTTACTATTTTCTGGCATTGCCGGAGCAGGCTTTGACACAAATCCCGCAGATGTACTGGCCTACCACACCCGAATGCCGGAATTCCTTGAGCTTCTCAAAGCAGGCAAGGTGTAAAAATTCCTCCGGCCTCTCACTTATGGCTTCGGCCGGACAGCTCTTTATGCATTTACGGCATTCTCCACAATCACCAACCAGCGGCGAATCTGCTGCCAGTGGCATATCAGTGAGAACAGTCACCAGTCTGAGCCGTGCTCCAAACCGGGGATTAACAAGGAGGTTGTTCCGGCCTATCCAGCCCAGCCCTGCCAGCCGCGCCACCTTTTTATGCGAGAGATAGCCTCTCTGCTTCTCCCAGTCAATCGTCTGCGAGGCTGCTACAGGGAGAGCATGAAAGCCCTTCTCCTCTATGTGGCAGGAGATATGAAATGCAGCTCTGTCGAGAAAGAAATTGACCTGGCGGTAATGGTGATAATAGAGAGGAGTTGGTCTGTCCTTGATATCTTCAACAACTGCATCAAGGAGACGTTTACCAAGGGAAAGGGCTCGATTAAATTTAGACACTGTTTCCTTTTCAAGATGAAAATCCTCCCTGACCTCTGTTATGTCAGCCACACCGAAAAGCATTATCCCCTGGCCGAGAGCGAGTTCCTTCAACTCATCATAATTTTTCTCTTCATCTCTCATGAAGCCCATTTTATCGGCGGAGAGAGATACTGTCAATGCGAGGAGGTTGACTCCTCTTCCTGATTAAGATATATGATGTGATGATTCTAGAGAAAAGGAGGGCCCATGGTTGAAAAAACGCTCGCCATTATAAAACCTGACGCTGTAAAAAAAAGAATAATCGGTAAAATACTCGAAAGAATCGAGCAAGAAGGCTTTAACATCAACGGATTGAAGATGCTCAGCTTGAGCAAAGAAGAGGCGAAAGGCTTCTACATCGTCCACAAGGACAAGCACTTTTACGAGTCTCTTACTGACTTCATGTCCTCCGGACCCATCGTGGTCATGGTCCTCGAAAGAGAGAATGCCATTAACCACTGGCGGAAGGTTATGGGTGCTACCGACCCTTCCCTGGCTGAACCCGGCACTCTCCGCCGCGAGTACGGTTTTTCTGTGGAGAGGAATGCTGTCCACGGCTCTGATGGGCCTGAAACCGCAGCATGGGAAATTAATTTCTTTTACGGGAAAAAAGAGGAACCAAAATACAAAAAATTATAATATTTTTTTTATTTTATGCTTTTTTTTACCATACAAAATCTCCCTTTTGGATTATGATAATCCACTACATATTGTGTTTTTTTCCTCGTTCGACCATGTGGATAGAAAAATAAGAAAATTTTTTCCGAAAAAAGGGCTTGACATTTTATTTTCAATAATTTAGATTTTTTGCGAGGCCTTGGATGAGGATGAAGAAAGTAAATTTTTCTGTTTTTCTACTTTCCCACCCAGCAATCCCTTCTCTTTATTCTCGACCGAGGTCTACTTTTTGAGAGGAGGCAAAGATGAACAAGAAGCTATTCTTTAAAGCAACTGCAGTGCTCGTATGTTGTGGTATACTCCTGCTCGCAGTTCCCAACGCAGCTCTGGCTAAAAAAACTCCTAAGCGCGATGCAAAGTTTCTGAAAAATACGGTTCAGGCAGTAGCTACAATTCTTCCCATTTTCAACCCGATGTTTAAAACAGTAAAGAACCTCAAGGCGAATAAGAAGGTCAATCGCGGCAAACTGATCAAAGTGGGCGGTAATATTCAAGAAAGTAAAGTATCAGACGGAGATTAAAAATCGGAAAAAATTAACCTGACCTGAATAATTCATAAATTTCAATTTTTTTAGTTAATTTCTATCGCTAAAGATACGGAAAGGAAGGACACGTACCGATTTTCCGAAATCGGTGATGGGCCCCTTGATTTCAAGGTTTGTTAAAATAACACTTTCTCACATTTCCTTAAAACAAAAATTTAACCCCCTGTATCACCCCTGAAGAGCATTGATAACCCCGGATAAAATCCAGCGGGGAAAAAACTAACCCCTTTTTTCACCCCCTTATTCACCCTTTAGGGTGATTGAGAGAGAACATCAATCCTTACAAAATTCTTATAGTTATAATACAATTCTTCGTAAGTTATGAATAAAAAATTCCCTCGACCAGGGTTGATAATTAAGATTTACTTTTTATCTTTCTCTTTTTTTCTTTTAACTCCTCTTCTTCAGGCAGATGAAGTTTCCAGTCAAATTATAAAACATAGTGATTATTTTTCGACGGG
>JBHIDX010000054.1:0-15917 GCA_046760305.1 Candidatus Aminicenantales bacterium | reverse complement strand
ACCGAGCAAAGGCGTGAAGCGGGATGTGCTGCGTTTTATAAAATGCTGCCAGCCCAGAGGAAGTTCAGGCAGCCTGCTCTTTTTCCAGAAAAAGTCTTTTATATTCCAGAGACCTATTAAGACTGCGAGTACGGCTACAGCCAGGACAGCATAGTGCTGAACTCTAATGTCACGGACAAAAGAAAAAAGGCCCAGCCCTATTAGAAAGTATGAAATAAAAGTGGCAAGAGTGAAGGAGAAACCAGCTGCGAAAACCTTGTTTTTTCCCCTTGAGGAAACGAGAATCGTTGCCAGCAGCAGAGCAAAGACAGCACCGGAGCAGGGATTAAGGGCACTGGCTGTAGCAGCACCAATGACAGCCGGAAGCGTTAACCCGAATCCAGGCTTCTTTCCCCTTTTCTTCTGAGCGATTATATTGAAAGGAGATAAAACATTTTCTCTCAGAGCTTCTCTGGTAGCTTCCTCAATCTTTCTCTGCACAGCCCGGCTGCTTCCCTGAAAGGCATGAGTCCCGACAAATACAGCAGGTACTCCTTTCTTCAGGATGCTTGTTGCCTGGAAGGTGCGCGCAAGTTCTGTCATCAGGCGGGCATGTGAAGGCTCATGAATCTCGTAAGCTCTGACCTCCACCTGATAGTTCGGCTTTATTCTCTTTTCCAGGAAGGCATTTATCTTCGCTGAATGAGGGCATCCCTTTTCGTAGAAGAAAAGAATCTCAACTGCAGTAAGTGGAGAAATAAGAATTAACATCAGAAGAAAGGATGAAAACAGAAGGCAGCAGTTCCTTCTCATTTTTTATACTTTCTTTTTCCGTAAGGCCTCTGTTTCTTCGAGATTGACTTCAAAATTATCGGGATTGATAACAACCCCGTAGTCCTCTTTCGCCTTTTCGATACTCACCAATCCGTTTTTAACCTCATCAGCCACAAGCTGCGGGTCGCGCAGATAGGGATGGCCATAACCCCCGCCTCCCCCAGCCTGCTGAAAGAGAATTGTACCTTCAGGAACATCCTCCACCAGGTCTTTGCTCGTTGTCCTGTAGACTCTGCCGTCAGGGTAGCGGAGTTCGATTTTGTTCAGTGTTCCTTTTCTGCCGCCGAAGAGGCCAAAGGCAGGTTCAACATCTCCATCACCAAAGGTGACAACCTTTGTTTTTTCTCCTCTGATTTTAAACTCTGTCTCAACACCCAGTCCGCCCCGCCACCTTCCAGCTCCGGCAGAATCTGTCCAGTATTCATGCTTGAGGAGGAGATGAGGAGTCTGCTGTTCGAACATCTCGTAATCCTGGTCGAGAACACCCCCGGAAGCGTCAATCATTCCAATGTGGTCGTAGCCGTCCACCCCGTATGTTGCGCCAGAGCCGCCCTTCAATCCCATGAATCCGATGTCCACATAATTATCTTTTTTCCTCGGGTCAAAGCCGCTGGTCAGATAGCAGAGGAGCTGGTTCCAGCCTGCTGTCACCCTTTCGGGTATGGCGGGTGCTAGAGCCCGTATTATGGCGTCAGCGTTTGGAGGGCAGAGGTGGTTTCCGAACGTTGTTGCTGCCGGGTATTTTGCATTGAGGATTGTGCCCTCTGGAATTATGATTTTTATGGGCCTTATCATTCCCTCGTTGTGGGGGATATCAGGATTTACCATCTGAAGGAAGGTGAGGAGAGTGGCGCTTGCTGATGAGGTGTAGGTTCCGTTTACAAAACCGTCGGTCTGGGGGTCAGTGTCTGAGTAGTCAAAGGTGATTTCCTCGTCTTTGACTGTAATTTTGACTCTGATTTTGTAGCGGGAACCGGGTGTTCTTCCGTCATAGTAGACAGTTGACTCCCCGTAATATACACCGTTTGGTATCGAGCCTATTTCAGCCCGCATCATTTTCTCTGTCGAGTCGAAAAGGTATTCTTTATGGGATTCGAAGACATCAAGCCCGTATTTGTCCACCAGCTTCAAAATACCTCTCTCTCCCACAACACAGGAGCCGATCTGGGCTCGCATGTCTGCCTCGACGATATCAAAGCGGATGTTGGCGAAAATAAGCTCCCAGACATCCTTTCTCAATTTGCCCCTCTCATAGACCTTGACCGGAGGGATTCTCAGTGCTTCCTGCCAGACCTCTGTTGCTCTGGGGTTATATCCTCCGGCAACAGCTCCGCCAACATCTGCCTGGTGTCCTTTTGCAGCAGCCCAGGCAATTAACTTATCCTGGTAAAATATCGGCTTGTAAACAGCAACATCGTTGTTCTGGTTGCCCATGGAGAAGACATCATTGTGAAAGATTACGTCTCCGGGAAATATTTCTTCTCCAAAGTAGCTGACAATATACTCGCAGACTGGCCCCAGTGAAAATGAAAGAATGGGAAGGTTTTCAGTTTGCTCGAGCATCTTGCCTTTTCCGTCATAAAGACCGGTTACGAAATCCTTAGCCTCGCAGAGAATAGGGGAGCGGGTTGTTTTTTCAAGAACGATGCTCATTTCTTCTGTGATGGATTTAAACCTTCTCTGAAAAACAGAAACAAGGATTTTATCTATCTTCATCTTAATTATTGTTTTCAGTCAGGAATTCCAAGCCTTTCTCTTATCTCCTCTTCTTTTTCTTTAAGGTAGAGAGTGTAGCTTCCGTAGCTGTCGCAGATAAGGTTGTATTCAGGAGTGATAAAAGTTGTGGTATGAACCTGCTCTATAAGAGCAGGGCCTTCTATCCTGTTCCCGTACTTCAGCTTGTGCCCGTCGTAGACCGGGATTTCCCCAAAATCTCCCTTAAGGGGAAGATAGGCTTTCCTGCTTTTCTTCAGCGCTTTTGAAGCATCTTCTCCTGCGTACTTTTCTTTAAAGAGTTTTGGCTTGACTGTCTTGCCTGTGCTCGTCAGCCTCAAATTTATGAGTTCTATCGGAGTTCCCACTTCCTCCAGGGAGTAGCCGTAGAGGCGGTTGTGTTCGGGATGGAATTTTCTGGCGATATTCTCTCTGGTTATGCTTTCCATCTCCTCCTCGCTGAAGCTCACGTTTACCTCATGATATTGCTTCACGTATCTCATGTCCAGAGAGCAGATGTAGTGGATGGATTCTTCAGGAATTTGCTCTGATTTAAGGAGAGCTGTAGCTTCCTTTTTCATGTCATTAAAAAGGGAGATGAATTTCTTCATATCCATCCGTTCAAGACTGGTTGAGTAGGTTCTGACAAAGTCGTGCTTCAGGTCAGACATCAGCATCCCGGCTGCACAGAAAATAGAGGATTCTCTGGGAATAATCATCACCGGAATTTCAAGCTCAAGGGCAATCATGCAGGCATGAACCGGTCCCGCCCCTCCAGCGACCACGAGGGGGAATTCTCTGGGGTCATGGCCCCTTTTAATGCTCACCTCTCTCACTCCTGAGGCCATGTTGACATTAATCACCCTGTACATGCCTGCAGCTGCTTCAACCACATCCATTCCGAGCAGTTTGGCAATCTTTTCTTTTATTGCTTTTTCAGCTTTCTCATAATTAAGCGGTATTTTTCCTCCGGCAAAGAAATCCTTGTTGAGGTAGCCGAGGATAAGGTCTGCATCAGTACAGGTTGGGAGCTCCCCGCCCAGGTCATAGCAGGCTGGCCCCGGTTTTGAGCCGGCGCTCTGGGGTCCCATGCGCAGAAGTCCTCCCTCATCCACCCAGCCAATGCTGCCCCCGCCGGCACCGATGGTTGTGATTCCCAGCATGGGGAGGGCTATTCTCAGTCTGTCGATTTCCCCCTCAGTGGTGACAAGAGGAGTTCTATCCCTGATGAGTGCAGCATCGAAGCTTGTTCCTCCCATATCAATGGTGATGCAGTCTCTGTAGCCTTGGATTGAGGTGTATTCGATTCCAGCCACCGGACCTGCTGCCGGTCCTGAAAGAAGGGTGACAGCAGCCCTCTCGATTGCTGCCTGGGGCGAGACAACGCCGCCGTTGGACTGCATGATGAGGAGTGTTCCCGAAAAGCCGATATTTTCCAGCTTTTTTATCAGGCTCATGAGATAGCGGCGCAGGATGGGGCCGACATAGGAGTTGAGCACTGTTGTTGATACTCTGTCGTAAAACCTGATGCTGGGGAGAAATGTGGATGAAACAGTTATATAAAGGTCATGGTCTCCAAAAGATTTTCTTGTCTTCTCTCTGAGGAGTTCTGCTGTCCTGAGCTCATGGTCGCTCCGGGTAAAAGAATTCATAAAGCAGATGGCAATAGCTTCAACACCCTCTTTTTTAAAAAGCTGCAGGGCCCTGACGACATCAGCCTCTTTGAGTGGGATTATTTCCTCTCCTCTGTAATCAAGCCTTTCTTCCACAGGATATCTCAGGTATCTGGACACCAGAGGCTTGACGTTTGTGTACCTGTTATTGTACTGCTCTTCCCTGATCCCCCTTCTCATCTCCAGTGTATCTCTGAGTCCTTTTGTCGTCAGAAGGCCTGTTTTTGCCCCTCTTCTGGTAAGCACCGCGTTTGTTGTCACAGTCGTGCCGTGGACGATTATGCTCACTTTTTTTATGAAGTCGTTTAAGGGGAGATTTTTTGCTTCGGCCATTTCCTTGAGGCCGTTCATCAGACCCTCTGAAGGGTCTTCAGGCGTGGAGAGAACCTTGAAAATCTCTGAGCTGCCGTCTTCAGAAGTGAGAAGGAAGTCGGTGAAAGTTCCTCCTACATCTATTCCTATCCTGTATCCGCTCATATTCCAACAGGCTCCCTGAATTCACCGAAGACTTCTTTGAAGACTTTTGTTATCTCTCCCAGGGTGGCGTAGGCTTTTACTGCCCTGATAATGTGGGGCATTACATTCTCTCCGGTTTCAGCGGCTTTTTTAAGGTTTTGGAGAGCTGATGTGACTTCTGCGCTGTTCCTCGAGGCTTTAACCTGGCGGAGCCTTTCCTTCTGCTCTTCGAGCACTCTCGGGTTAAAAGAGTGAAGTTCAACTTCTGGCTCTTCCTCTTCCATTACGTATTTGTTGACGCCGATTTTTATGATTTCGCCTGACTGTATCTTTTTTTCCCTGAGGTATGCCTGGCGGCTCACTTCCCTCTGGATATAGCCCTCCTCAACAGCCTTGATCATGCCGCCGTAAGCTTCAACTTTTTCCATGCACTCAGCAATCCTTGCTTCCATCTCATTCGTCAACCACTCTATGTAGTATGAGCCTCCCAAAGGGTCTACTGTGTCGCGGAGCCCCATTTCATCGGCAAGAATTTGCATTGTTCTCAGGCTGATAAGTGCTGCTTTTTTTGAAGGAATGGTGTAGGCTTCGTCGTAGGAGCAGAGAGCCATGGTCTGAGTTCCGGAAAGGGCTGAGATGAGTGCGTAGTAGGCTCCGCGGACAATGTTGTTCTCGGGCTGCTGGATGGTGAGTCCACCGCCTCCTCCACCGGCAATCATCCTCAGTGTCATCGAGCGTGGATTTTTAGCCTTGAAGCGTTCTTTAATTATTTTTGCCCAGAGTCTGCGGCCTGCTCTGAATTTTGCCACCTGCTCCCAGAGGTTGCCGTGAATGTCAAAGTTAAAAGCAATCCTTCCGGCAAAATCGTCTATTTTTAGCCCTCTGCTGAGCACTTCTTCGATATAGGTGATGGCAATCTCAAAGGCATAGGCCATTTCCTGCACAGGAGTTGCCCCGGATTCCCTGATGTGGTAGCCGCAGACACTGAAGGGGTTGAACCTGGGGACATTCCTGGAGCAGAATTCAACCATATCTCCGATGAGGCGGATTGAGGGTTTAACAGGAAAAATCCATGTTCCTCTCCCGATGTATTCCTTGAGGATGTCGTTCTGGGTTGTGCCCCTTACATTTTCCCAGGGGATGCCCTGCTTTTCAGCTACGACAAGATACATGGCCAGCATTACAGATGCCACAGGGTTTATGGTAAGCGAAGTGCTGATTCTTCCGATAGGGATTCCATCAAATGCCTCCTCGAGGTCTTTGAGCGTATCTATGGCCATACCCACACGGCCAACCTCCTCTTCGGCAAGAGGGTCGTCTGAATCAAGGCCGAGCTGGGTGGGGAGGTCAAAGGCAACATTGAGGGCGGTCTGGCCCTGATTGAGCAGCCACCTGAATCTCTCGTTTGTTTCTCTGGCAGTGCCAAAGCCCGAGTACTGCCGCATTGTCCAGGGGCGTTTGCGGTACATCAGGGGATGAATCCCCCTTGTGAACGGGTATTCGCCTGGCTGGCCAATATCTTTTTCAAAGTCTATGTGCTTTATATCCTCTGGTCCGTAGACAGGCTTGATGCTGATTCCGGACTCGAGAATAACCTCTTTGAGCTCTTCTGTTTCAGAGTTTTTCATCGTCTTATCCTCTCTTTGATGAAAGTAATGATTTCCTCAAGTTTTGAGCCTGTGGGGAATACCTCTGTTACCCCGTATTTTTTAAGGGGTTCGATGTCGCTTCTCGGGATATTCCCTCCCACGAGCACAATCCTGTCTTTTATCCCTTTTTCCCTGAGCCTTTCCATGAGTTTTCTGGAGAGGGGGAGGTGGGCTCCAGAGTAGATTGAAAGACCTATAACACCAGCATCTTCCTGGACGGCGGTGTTTACAATCTCCTCGATTGTCCTGTGAAGGCCGGTATATATGACCTCCATGCCCGCCTCTTTGAGGGCGTGGGCCACCACTTTTGCGCCCACATCATGACCGTCAAGGCCGGGCTTGGCAATGACGACCCTGATTTTTTTATCTCTCATGCGCCAGCATTATACATCGATAAAAATTGGGGACACAATACCTATTTCCTATTTTTTATATCCTATTTTCTATTTTTATATCCTAGTTTGGCTAACATAATATGTTGATAATAGTTCAGATATCTAAATTTTTTACGCTTAATTTTGCCTTAGAGCGAGTTTTTTTCCCGCAAAAAGACAGTTTTAAGATAGCAGGAGAACGCTTGTGGCAGAAAATTCTATTACTGAATTTTTCTCTGTTAATATACCTTCTTATAAGTCCTTAGAATTTCTTAGAAGCACATTTTTAGTGGCAAAAAGCGCATTTTAAGTCAATTTTTTGGGAGAAATATTGGGCTAATTTATTTAAATACAGTTAGTTGCGCCAGCCAAACTACTAAATGTAAATGCTAAATGCTAAATGTTGTATTTTCCGTCTATGATTTCGGTCAGAACACCGTGTGTGGCTGCAGGATGGATGAAGGCAAAGTTCCTGTTGTGTTCGGCAAAATAGCGTGGCTTCTCGTCAATAAGCCTCACCCTGTTCTTCTTGAGCACTTCGAGCGATTCCTGGCAGCTGTCTACGTTGAAGCTTATGAGCATCACGCCTTCGCCCCTGCTTCTGATAAATTTCGCCACCTCACCTGTGCCGTCAAGGTCTTCCATGATCTCAATCGCTGTCTGTCCGACCATAAAACCTGTTACCCTGATCTTCTCCGGTTCATCAACATAACGGTAGGCCACTTCCCAGCCAAAAGCATCAACATAGTCTTTCTCTGCCTTTTTTACATCGTTAACCGCGATACAGATATGGTCAACATAGTTCGCTTTTAATTTTTCAGGCATAGTTTTTCTCCTTTTTAAGATGATGTTCTTCCATTCATTTACGGGAAAGGTAAGGAGTATTCCCTGTTTGGGGACTTCCAGGCGGGAGCTTGAAGATGATCGCTCCTTCGACAGGACATGCTTCAAAGCACTCCCCGCACTGCTGACAGAGGTCAAGGACAATGACTGCTTTACCTCTATGAAGTCCGATGACACCAGGAGGGCAGGCCCTGGTACATGCACCGCATCCATTGCATCGAAAAGCATCAATCCAGGGATAAAGTCCTCCATAGGTTGAGCTGGAGTTGGGATAAACACTCATTTTTGTCCCCGGAATATGAGGCGGGGCACTCGCTATTTTTGATAAAATCATCTCTCTTTCCTCCTCTAAAATCTCATTCCCAGACGGTAGCCATCCTGGATGGCATCAAAGCCGCGTCTCACCCAGACACAATCACCGATCATGGCTGTATCTCCCTTAAAAGAGCCGTATCCCAGCTCTCTGTTCGGAACAAGCCTGGCAAGAATCACGGTCTCAGCCGGGACTTTCTCGTCCTTAAATTCCTGCTTTTCTTTAGTTTTCCTGTCAACTACAGTCCAGTCAGCAATAACACCGTCATCTGTGATTTCCTTTACATTTCCGTAGGTGAGCTGCTGGACATTGGCTTTTCTCAGCCTCAGCCTGTAGCGCCAGATGTAGGAGGGATTTACATCCCGGCCAAACCTCGGCGCCGGGTCAATCATGGCAATGGAGGGGTTTTTTATCCCCTCCCTCTCCAGTCTCTCGATAACATACAGACAGAGTGATATTGCTGCACCTGAGCCGCCGAGAATAACCACACTCCTCCCCAGTTTTACCTTTTCCTTGAAGACTTCAAACATGTTGACTACATGGGGTCTGTCAGACCCAGGACTATCGGGGACTTCAGGCACTGCTCCGGTTGCAATCACCAGAGAATCAGGCTTTTCTTCTTCAATAAGGTCTTTTGTCACGGGCGTTTTCATCACAAATTTCACTCCGTGTTTATCACACTGGGCTTTGATGTAGTTTATCCAGCGCATGAATTCCTGGTCATCCCAGTATCTATCGGAATCTTCTCCCCAGGGGTTCCGTGAGGCGTAGTACCACTGTCCGCCTATGTGGTCTGTTTTTTCATAGACAGTTACATCATGACCTTTTTCCGCAGCTATGGCAGCACACTGAAGCCCGGCAATGCCTGCACCGGCCACGATTATCTTTCTTCTGTTATGAGCCCGTGCAAATCCGTAAAAACCCCATTCTGGTTCACCTTCATGTCCGCAGGAGGGACGGGCAGTGCAGGTCACGGGAGCATCCCTGAAAAGCCGGGCCAGGCACACCTGACAGGCCACGCAGGGAATAATTTCTTCCTCTCTTCCCCACATGATTTTCTTCGGAAGCAGTGGGTCCGCAATCATGGGCCGGCACATCTCCCAGATGTCGAGCTTTCCCTCAGAAATTGCTTTCTCTGGAATTTCTGGAACAAAGAGCCGGTAGGCCATGGTCACAGGTACTTTGACTGCTTTTTTTGTCCTCTCAGCCACATACAGCCATTTTCCCATAGGGATGTCCCTTGAAATGACCGAGCCCAGGGATTCCTGCCAGCCGACTGTGACGCTTATGTAATCGCAGCCTGCAGCTTCAGCAATCTTAATCGACTCAAGACTTTCCTCCTCTGTGTTTCCTTGCACATCATCCAGCATCTCCCAGCCGCAGAGCCTTATTCCGAGCGCTGCCTCTGAGCCGATTTCTTTCCGGATTCCCTCGATGATTTTTCTCATAAAGTTTGAGCGGCCGTGGATATCGCCTCCGTATTCATCACTGCGCCAGTTGGTAAACCTGGAGATAAAATTTGAGATGAGGTAGCCAACAATACCGGAGATCTCGATGATGTCGTATCCTGCCTCAACAGCCCTGCGTGCACCGTCGATGTGCTCCTGGATGCACTGCTCGATCTCGGGGATACTCATCTTTCGGGTGGGCCTGAATCTGCGGAGTCTCTGTTTTATGGCAGAGGGTCCTACAGTGTAGTCGAGGTTAATGCCTCCAACCCGGCCGCAGTGCATAAGCTGAAAACAGGCAAGGGCATCTCCCTGGTGAATGATATCAGCCATTTTTTTCAGGCCGGGAATGAATTTGTCATCCCAGATGCCCATCATGCCCACATAGCCCTGGCCTTCGCCTCTGGGGTCAGTGTAGGCGCCTTGGGTGGTGACAATACCTGCTCCACCCCTGGCATGAGCTTCGATGTAGGCCAGTTCCTTCTTGGAGACAAATCCATCGCTGTAGTTGAAGTTTGTCTCTGTCGAGGCATATTTGATGCGGTTTTTTGCCCAGAGATTTCCAATCTTGATCGGACTAAAGATGTGTGGATACTTTTTTTCTCCAGGAAGCATCTACTCCTCCTTCCATTCTCTCCGGTGAAATCACCAGCTTTCCCCCTTTTTCATGAGTGCGGGAAAGCGAACATCATATTTCATAATTTAAAGCGAGGAGAAAAGATTATATAAAAAGGAATTAATTTTCAACTTAAACGTATTACCCAAGGTAGCTGATGCCACTTCAGTCACCACAAAGAAGACTAACAAATTTACAAACCCTTTGGGCACTTTTCTTTATCAGCACCTGAAAACAGACCTGTTTTTTGGCTTTATCGAAATAGAAGATGAAAACGGCTTCCCAGTGCTTATCGCCGAGCCAGAAAAGGCGGTGCTTGACTTTATTTACTTGAATCTAAAAGAATTCAAAGGTAAAGAGGAAGATGTTTTCAGCCTCTCATTTAGATTCCAAAATCTGGCGGTATTAAAAAAGAAAAAAATTCTAGAGTTTGCCAGAAGATATGATAACCAAGATGTTTTTGATGTGGTGAAAAGGTTTCTGGCTTTCATGAGAAGAGAAAGGTAGTTTTATGCTGGATTTAATCAAGCAAGGGATTTTTATGACCTTCTCTGGTATCTTGGGAAAAAGATAATGCCCAATTTTGAACTCCTTAATAATGCCATCGAGCAAACCGAGCAAAAAAGATTGAAGTTAAATGAAGAAAATTTCAACGTTTTCTTAAGAGAAAGGTTAGCCGCGGTCGATTTTGCAAGGGTCAGAAAGGATGTGGAAAGATTTATCGAGGACAAGAGCGAACTCAGATTGTTGAGCAAAGATTTGATTCTAAAATTGATGCTTGAGCCAATACCCAGGCCAAAATAAAGACCCAACCTTCTAATTGTTGTCATCTGACAAAGCCACCAGTCGACCCTGAGAGCGATTGTAGTTGGCATTTTCTGCCAATATTCTTTTTGAAAAGGAAAGCAAAGGCCAAAGATTGCAGGTAATTTCAAAAAATTTAATTTTTTAAAGAGAAAATGCCAGAACAAGCGCTAGGGTGAAAGCTATACTTCGAATATGACATCGAATCTCAATATAAGAAATAGGGGTTAATTTTTTTAATTCAATACCCCCACCAAAAACAACTCCATAATCAAACCTCCAGGAACTACCTGCCCAAATAATATAGGATAAATCACCACCTCCAAGAAGGTAAAAGGAAGAATGAAACAATTGTTTGAGCTTTACTAGCACGGGGAAACTAATTTCATATAACGCATGAATAACGGTTCGAAATTCTGCATCGAGTTCAATCGATATTTTCTCTGAAAGAGTAAATTCAGCCCCGCCTCCCAAAATGAGTCCAGGTATATATTGTCTGCCCACGACATTAATTGCTGGTTCGCCTATTAATTTATGCACTGAAAGATTTACTCCAGCAAGGAACTTGAACTCCCATCCATAAATTTTAGGGACAAAGGCCGCAATTATTAAAACTAATACTAATAATTTTTTAATTTAAACCCCCCTCAATACCATGGTGTATAGACAATAGCAATATTCGAGTAAGAAGAATAACCATCTGGATTAGAGGCTCTCACCCTATAATAATAGAGTGTATTTGGATAAATATCATAATCATAATAATAATCTATGTTCGGGCCTGTAATACCTATTTGTATCCACGCAGGATTGTACTCGTCTCTCCTTTCAATTCTGAACATTTCTTCATTATTAGAAGCATCACCCCACTCAAGAACCACACAAAACCTAGAAGCATCAAAATAACCAGATAATCCTGCAGGTGTAGCAGGCGGGCCTGTTGGAATGACGGCACTTGCAGTTGCCCAGGAAGAACTTCCGCCTAAATTATATGCCCGAACTCTATAGTAATTAGTATTCCCTGCCTCTGCCGCCCACCAATCTGTAAACTGAATATTTCCTTCTTTTACAGCGTTTACATAAGAATATTCTGTCTCTCCCTCTTTCATCCGTTGAACCTCGAATCCAATCTCATTCGTTGAATTATCCTGCCAGTCCAAATCTACTACAGTCCAGCCGGTGGGTGTGGTGGTTAAATTACTTGGCGCCCCATCGGGCGGGAGTTCATTAAGGGCCCCATAAGCATTTAGCCTTCCGCCTGTTACACATTTGCCCACGAGCGTATCAAGAACATCAACACCTTCCATTATTCTTTCCTTTACCTGGTCCCACCACATTTTAACAGGCTTGCCCCAGATTAAAGCGGCTACTCCAGCTACATGAGGTGCTGCCGCAGAAGTTCCCTTAAAGTTTTCATAACCACTATCCATTCCGGTGGTTAAAATTTTTACACCCGGTGCTCCAAGGTCTACTGATTCATCACTCCAATTTGAACCCCAGCCCCAATTGTTTTTTGTAACCATTTTATCATCATGGTCAGTGGCCAGTACAGAGATTATATTTTCAAGGTCATAGCTTGCAGGCCAATGGCACCAAACATCAATATTATATTCTTTATTCCCAGCAGCAGCGACAAGGAGCTTTCCCGCTTTTTTGGCTCTCTTAATGGCATCTTTTAATCCACTTGGGGGGAAGAGACATGTTGGAATTTTTTTGCGAATTGAATAGCTATTATTGGAAAGATGGGCACCATTCTCTGTCGCATAATCTATCGCTTTTATAGCATCTGAAGTTTTAAAATTACCTTCTTCATCCATAATCTTTAAAATCATAAGCTTTATGCTCCAGTTAATCCCTGTTACTCCCTTACCATTATTTCCTACCGCCCCGATTATGCCTGCTACTTTAGTCCCGTGGCCGTATTCATCATCCGGTTCTCCATCTACTCTTTTAAAATCATAACCGTAAATATCGTCTACATATCCATTATTATCATTATCTAAACAGTCGCCTGGAACCTCATCCTCATTTACCCACAGATTTGCATTCAGGTCCTCATGGATAAGGTTTATCCCGCTGTCTATCACGGCCACCACAATATCTGAACCGCCTGTAAATATATCCCAGGCATCAGTGGCATCGATATCCGCATCAGACGTGCCTCCCGTCTGCTTGGTATTTTTGAGAGCCCACTGCTCCTTGAACAGCGGGTCATCATCGGGTTCGGTCTCACACGAATGCCCTATCCAATTTTTCTCTGCATATTCGACAATTGGAAGTTGATTGAGAGCAGAAATTGCATGTTCAGTTCCAATACTTTCAGGAACTTTTATATGAAAGAGATCTGGGTCTAGACGAAACGATTTTAATGAAAGATCTTCAGGATCCCATTGGGAAAGACTGATTTCTTTTCCCAGATAGGTAATTATTTTTCCCTGAACCCAATTAATAGCTTCCTGAATAGAGTCTATACTGACATCCTCTTTGAACTTGACTAAGACCTCATTAGGAACATAATCTTCCCTAGGAAGGTATTGTGCTTGAGTGGCATCTGATTTGATGCTGATAAGAAAGAAAGCCAGAGAGAGCAGAAACACACTTAATGGAGTTGTCAAAAGTATTTTTCTCATCTTATCCCCCCTTAAAGGAATTTTTTGACTGGATTTTTATTAAGCACAATAAACCGATTTCATCGCCTCCCTTTCTAAAACAGTCCTCTTCTTGCACCTATCCTAAAGGAATAGCCGCTTAAATCTAAAATTGCCTTTCTTACATCACTTTTCAATATAATCCCAGAACGCGGCCTTCCCTTCGAAATCTCAAACGCATGGATGCGTGCCCCACTCAAAAGTCTCGTTATTATTGAATGAATTCAGGACTCTGTTGATATCGCCTATAGCTATTCGGCCTTGTCCATGATTAAGCTTTAAGCTCTTTATGCTAAACTTCGGTTTAAATTTCTTTTCACTAGGAGAGGCCATACATTTTAATGAAAGGAATAAACAGAATATTAAAAGCAAGATAGATAACAGTTTAAAGTTCTGGTGAAGGAAATTCTTTTTTGAAGATTTGTTCACCATCTCCCCTCAGTTTTCTTTTTGCTTTCTGAGTGATTGACTTATATAGCCTAATTCTATTTGCTGTTTTTGTATATTAAAAAAAAAGATTGATTCTGTCAAGAGCCCGAATCAAATCATCTAAAATCTAACCGTAGAGGTATTATCTTGTCATTTAAAACCATAGAGGAGAAGAAAATCGATAAATATTATAACCTAATCTTACTGGAAAGGAGGTTAGGTTATGAAACTGGAGCTGAGAATGAATTATTTGGAAACTATTTATCAGAGGTACAGAAAAGCCTCTAAGAAATCCAAAGGTAGAATTTTAGATGAACTCTGCAAGGTATGTAAGTACAAACGCAAGTATGCCATTTGGAAGCTAAGCCAGATGCCAATGGAGGATAAAACTAAGAGCCGACCAAAGCGAAAACGCACAAAGAAATATAGCCATCAGGTGTTAGAGGTTATGGAGAAGATATGGAAGGCTGCGAATTATCCTTGGTCAGTGAGGCTGAAGGAAATAATACGTCTTTGGCTTCCTTGGGTAAGGGCCCAGTATCATATTAGTCCAGAGGTGGAAAAGAAGCTGCTTTCAATAAGCCCAAGCACCATAGATAGAGCTCTTAAAGAAAGGAAACGGAGGCTCAAGCGTCGTCTCTACGGCACCAAGCCAGGAACATTGCTGCGACACAAGATTCCTGTCAAGACCGAACATTGGGATGTCAAACGCCCTGGTTTCACGGAAGCAGATTTGGTGCCTCATAGCGGAAGCTCAGGTCACGGAGAGTTCATTTATTCGCTTAACCTTACCGATATCTTATCGGGTTGGGTAGAAACTGAGGGAGTAATGGGCAAAGGCCAGCGAGGCATTCTCGAGGCCCTTGAGAAGATCTCCCAGAGGTTTACTTTTCAGATTTTGGGCATAGATTCCGATAATGGTTCAGAGTTTATCAACCACCATCTGTGGAGGTATTGTGAAGAGAAAGGAATACAGTTTACTCGAAGTCGTCCTTACAAAAAAGACGATAACGCTCATATAGAGCAAAAGAACTGGACACATGTGAGAAAACTAATGGGTTGGGATCGCTATGACTCACCTCAAGCCCTCAAAGCGATGAATGACCTCTATGAGAGAGAGCTTCCAGTTTTTATGAACCTGTATCAGCCGTCGGTGAAACTTCAGAAAATTATTCGTAAAGGATCACGTAAACAACGCATCTATGATAAACCTCAGACGCCACTGGACAGACTTCTTGCCTCTAAACACATAGACAAAAAGAAATGCGATGAACTCAAGACTTTAAGAGAAAGACTGGATCCTTTTTTGTTATCTGCTACGGTTAATCAAAAACTCCAACGTATCTGGGATTTGGCTCATTATCGCTACCAACCCTCTAGTAGTCAAGAAAAAGCCGGTGATCAACTTGGAGAACTTTCACCAGTTGAAAAAGAAGTGCTTGAAGGACTCTCTCAAGCCTTTGGTATAAATGTTTACGTTAGAACTCGAAAGGATGGAAAGCTTATTGCGCTCCATCATGGTTAGATTTTAAATGACAAGATGATAAGAGCTAGGGTTAGATTCTTAAATGACTTGATAGAGAGCCCCACGATTTGTTTGTCATTTAAAAATAAAAGGTGCACTGATTTAAGAATTAAAAGTGCACTTTCAACTATCTTGGGGTTGGTTATGATGTAAACCTCCGCCAGAAACTTTGGGAATTGTTCCTCGCCGAAGTGCTATCTTTATGACAACCAGAATCTGGCCCCGATTGCGCCAAGAAAGTCGAGGTCTAGTTCGAGAATGAAAATCACCATGGGCAACACCTCAAGAAAAAGCTCCACCGATTTGAAGATAAGTACTTGAAATCCGATTGGCACCCGCAGCCCGAGTTTGCTTCTAGAGAATGTTTTAAAATTGATACTTGAGCCAATACCCAGACCAAAGTAAGGACCCAACCCTCTTATTAGTGACACTTGACAAAGCCACCAGTCGAACCTGAGAGCGTAAGGAAATTAAAATCAGAAAAAAATTTAATTTTTTCCTCTTAATTTTCCTTTTGCGAGTCGCTTGCCCATGAGATTTAACTTAAATCTGTCTTCATGCAGCCCGCTTTTGTAAACTGGAGTGCTGCCTGCTAAATCAATGCTTACGAGAA
>JBHIDX010000053.1:0-16398 GCA_046760305.1 Candidatus Aminicenantales bacterium | reverse complement strand
ACAATGCCTCTACCTTCAGTTCCACCACAGGTAATATCTCCAGCAGGACAAAGACCGCTGCTTCTGTAGCCTGGAGCAATATCCCTGCCTGGACTACTGTGGGCGAAGCCGGTTCAGATCAACAGACTCCAGATATCTCATCAATAATTCAGGAAATCGTTGACCGCGCTGGATGGTTGAGCGGGAATTCTCTGGCTGTAATCATCGAGGGCTCTGGCCAGAGGACAGCCGAATCATATGATGGCAGCTCATCAGATGCACCTCTGCTTGTCATTTCCTATTCCGCAGACCAATATATTCTCTCAAGGTATGACTCGGACCAGGGCTTTAAAATCTGGATGAATTCCGCCGGAAAAATATGCTTCGGTCTTGACGATGATTCAAGCTGGGGTCCTGATGTAATCGTTACCTCTCCAAGCGGCTATGATGACAACACCTGGCACTTTTTTACCGCTGTCAAAGAAGCAAACAGCTTTCTCCGCCTTTATATCGACGGCATTCAAGTAGTTTCCGATTCAATTGCTGTAGCAAATACTCTTTCGGTTCGCGTTTCTCAATCATCAGACGATGCAGAAGAACAGAATCCCCCCAATGGTTCAATGTACTTAACAAGCTCGGATTTAGAGCTGGTTAATGATGGGAGCACAAATCAAGTAGTGGGCATTAGATTTCAGAATGTAACAATTCCTCAGGGTGCCACTATCACCAATGCCTATATTCAGTTTACGGTAGATGAGACAGATTCAGTAACAACAGATCTCACCATCTACGGAGAAGATACTGACAATGCCTCGACATTCGGCACCGCCTCAGGTGATATCTCCAGCAGAACAAAGACAACCGCCTATGTCTCCTGGAACAATATTCCAGCCTGGAACACTGTGGGTGAAGCCGGTTCAGATCAACAGACTCCAGATATCTCATCAATAATTCAGGAAATTATCGACCGCGCCGGATGGTTGAGCGGTAATTCTCTGGCTGTTATCATTGAAGGCTCTGGAGAAAGAACAGCTGAATCATATAATGGCAGCTCATCAAGTGCTCCACTCCTGGTCGTCAATTATACCACTCCACTGGGAACTCTTACTTCTGATTCAGCCCCTCTTAGTGTCGGCTCTGACGAGCCAATGAATCAACCAAACAGTCTTTCGGTTCGTGTTTCTCAATCATCGGACGATGCAGAAGAACAGAGCCCCCCCAATGGTTCAATGTACTTAACAAGCTCGGATTTAGAGCTGGTTAATGATGGGAGCACAAATCAAGTAGTGGGCATTAGATTTCAGAATGTAACAATTCCTCAGGGTGCCACTATCACCAATGCCTATATTCAGTTTACGGTAGATGAGACAGATTCAGTAACAACAGATCTCACCATCTACGGAGAAGATACTGACAATGCCTCGACATTCGGCACCGCCTCAGGTGATATCTCCAGCAGAACAAAGACAACCGCCTATGTCTCCTGGAACAATATTCCAGCCTGGAACACTGTGGGTGAAGCCGGTTCAGATCAACAGACTCCAGATATCTCATCAATAATTCAGGAAATTATCGACCGCGCCGGATGGTTGAGCGGTAATTCTCTGGCTGTTATCATTGAAGGCTCTGGAGAAAGAACAGCTGAATCATATAATGGCAGCTCATCAAGTGCTCCACTCCTGGTCGTCAATTATACCACTCCGAATCAGGAGTTTTTCCACGGAATAGTGGACGAAATAAGAATCACGAACACAGCACTGAGTTCTGACTGGATTAAGACCTGCTACAATAACCAGTCCTCTCCCTCCACTTTCTATTCTCTCGGAGAAGAGGCTACCCTGGTCGACCTTGTCTATTTTCAGGCAAATGGAGTGGACTCCACCATACTTCTGGAGTGGAAGACAGCAAGCGAAATGAATGCTGAAGGGTTCAACATATTGAGGAGCAGGAGACAAGATGGGAGGTATGCAAGGATAAATCCCTCTCTGATTCCATCCAAGGGGAGTGCTTTTTATGGTGCAGAATACAGTTTTAGCGATGCGAACGTGAAACCGGGAACAACGTACCATTATCTCCTTGAGGAAGTGGACAGCTATGGATGGAGTACACTTCACGGTCCTGTATCAGCCAGGCTTGAAGCTGATAATACTGCTCCTCAGGGCCTCACTGCTTTAAAGGTTACCGGAACCACAGCCGCTGCGGTCAGTCTTTCATGGTCAGAGGTTGAAGAAGAGAATTTCAACCATTATGAAATCTGGTACGGCAAATTTAAGTCAGATGTGGAGAAAAGAAGCAAAACCGCACTCTTATGGCACGACTTGGAAGACCCTCGACTGGCAGAGAAATCAACCACCGCAACCACAATCACAGGCCTCGAAGCTAACCAGACTTATTATTTTAAAATCTGGGCAGTGGATGATTCTGGAAATGAGGAAACAGTACCCGCTGTGAGCGCCTTAACTTCACCGGGCGGAGTTGAGTCAATAATAATTGCTGTCAGACAGGATGGAAGAGGCGACAGCACAACCATCCAGGGAGGGATTGACCTTATTCCCGATGACCTGGTTTCTGACGGAAACAGTTACACTGTCGAGATTCAGGACAGCAATCAATACCATGAAAGCGTCGTCATCTATGGAAAGAAAACAGACGAGAGCCATTTTATCACCTTGCGTGCTCAACGAGGGGAATCTCCTTCTCTGAGACCTTTTAATTCTCAAGATGGGATAAGGTCCTGGGTGGCCCATACAAAAATCCAGGGTTTAACCTTCTACTCTCACCATGCAGATGGAATAGAAATCCATAACAGTTATCATGAGCTCAGCCATAACCGTTTCCTGAAATACATAAATGGCGAGGGGTATGCGATAAACATCGTTGAAGGAGGAGAGAATGTCATCCATCACAATCTGATAGACAACTACCATGCCGGTATTCACATCGAGACTGGTGCAGGAAACCAGACTGTATACAACAATATCATTAGCCCAGAGATTGGCCTTCCTCTGCATCTTGAAGCTCCCCTGGCCGGTAAATCGTATAAAATTGTAAACAACACTATCTATGCCTTAAAAAACAACGCTCTCTATCTTGAGAACACTCATTCTTATCCCCATACAATAATCTTTAAAAACAATATTGTGGGCGTAGAAGGAAAAGGCAACTACATTATTCACAGGCAATTCCTGGATTGGGGAGGCATGAATTTTGATAGTGACTACAACCATTTTCACCTAACCGACGAAGCGGACATGGCTTATCGGGGCGGAGAAAAAGACAAAACACTAAAAAGCTGGCAATTTTCTACACAAAAAGACCTGAACTCAGAAGAGGGAGACCCGCTTTTTATCAGTTCAGCCGATAAGGATTTCCGCCTGGAGTATTCAAGTCCTTGTATCGACAGAGGCGTAACTCTAGTCGATATCAGCGACGACTTCAACGGAACATCAAGGCCTCAGGGTAATGCCTATGACATAGGTGCTTACGAAAACCCAGAAAACATAACTCTCTTTCACGCCAGAGGTCTGGACGGATGCGTGCTCTTGAGATGGGAATCACCGGTAGATGTGGGTATTTATGGGTATAACATCTTGAAAAGTCTCTATCCGGATAGAGATTTCAGACAAACAAACAATGCTGTTATCGAGGCCAGGGGTAATTCACTTCCCCGGTCTCCATTTTCTTTCATCGATTATGAGGTGGAAAACGGACAGACTTACCATTATAAGCTCGAGGAGATTTATCTCACCGGGAGCCGCAGAACTTACGGCCCTCTATCTGCTACTCCCAATGATATAACCCTTATCTGGCCGAAAAAAGAGAGAAAAATATCCCTCTCATCTTCTTCTTCAATCTTCCGCTGGAAAAGCTTCTCCTATTCTTCATACAAAGTTGAGATATCATCTGATCCTAATTTTTTAGACTCAGAGACCGTCTCTTTCCCTGAGGAAGGATGGACTTATGACAGCTTCTTCTGGCCTGATGAGGATGAAAAGGCAAAAATACTCAACATGGCCCGGAAAAATGGGGGTCACCTCTTCTGGAGAGTCAGAGCCAAGGGCGATCATAACCAGCCTGTTTGTTGCAGTCCGGAAAAATTTGAGATTAAGGAATTCAGTTTTCAAAAGAACAAAAAGGTGTGGTGCCCTTAAGCCAAGTAGGGGCGCATATTCCTTGCCACCGTTAAATCTATCTCATCCCACTCTGAATGCAAACAAGGATTAATTCACAAAATACTATAACCCCTTGAGGCAGATTTTTATCTCAAAAACCATCTTCATTCAGGAGTTTATTTTTATTATTGTAACAAAATCAGCAAGATTAAAAAGATAAAGATTCAATATCTAAGAAATACTATTTCCTAAGGGGTTAGACATTTATGGGAAATCGGGGGTGAGGAACCCCACCCCAAAATTCACCTCTTAAGGCGATGTTCAATCTGCCTTTAAAGGTGATATTAATAACAATAGTTATTAAAAGATGGAAATAAAAATAAAGTTATTTTTCAATGCTTTACTTCTTCTTATCTTGCCTGGAATATTTTTTTCCACAGCCCTTCATCTTAAGGCACAGGTAATCACCGGTTCTTACAAAGGTAATGGCACTGACAACCGTATCATATCCGGACTCAGCTCCAGACCTGGAGTTGTCATCATCAAAGGCGATACTTCACAAGTAGCAGTGATGCGAACATCTTCGATGATGGGTGATAAGACAAAGCCGCTGGTAGGGTCGACTGGACTTAAATCCAACCTTATTCAATCTCTTGACTCCAATGGCTTCACTGTTGGAAACGATTCCAGAGTCAATAAAAACGGGGTTGACTATTACTGGATTGCTTTCAGAGAAGTGGCAGGCGACATGAAGGTTGGTTCCTACACAGGGGATGGCACTTATAACCAGGATATCACCGGCATAGGTTTCATGCCTGAATTTGTTATTGTCATGTCCGCAGAAAGAAAGCCAGCTGTAATGCGTTCTTCTACCATGACCCTTACTTACTGGTTTGAAGGTGATGGTGGAGCTTCAAACTGTATTATATCCTTTGACCCAGATGGATTTTCTGTCGGAAGTAGTTCGAAAGCAAATAAAAACGGAGTAACTTACCACTACGTAGCCTGGAATGCGGCTCCAGAGAAGATGAACGTAGGCTGGTACTGGGGGAATATGGTGGATAATCGGACTATCACAGGAGTTGGATTTGAGCCCTGCTATCTCATTATCCGCAAGGCTGCAGCGTGTAACGATGCCGCTCACAAATCTGACTCAATCGGCAAAACAAGAGATGAGTCAATGGATTTTCGCGCTTCCAGCAATGATTCGAATGAAATTCAAAAACTCCTGCCTGATGGCTTTGAAGTCGGAAGCGACACTCAAGTCAATCAAAATAACACTAAAATTCACTGGATAGCATTTTCCTGTACCAGTGAGACATTGATTGAACTTGCTGAATATAAAGCCGTAAACTCAGATGGAAACATCAGGCTAGAATGGACAACAAAATCAGAGTTCGCGACAGAAGGTTTCAATGTGTTAAGGGGCGAAGAGGAGTTTGGGGAATATGTTCAAATTAATCCTTACCTTATCCTATCAAAAGGAACTGCTGGTTTGGGGGCAAAATACAGCTTCACTGACTACAATGTCAAAAAGGGGATAACATATTATTATCTTCTCGAAGACATAGATATTTACGGAAGAAGAACGTTGCACGGACCTGTTCATGTTACTCTCAATGATATAAGACTTTTGTGGCCAGTTAATCGAGAAATTCTTCATCACCATTATGCCCTATTCAGTTGGAACAGTTCTGATTATTCTTATTTTAAAATAGATATATCTTCAAGCTCTGTTTTCCCAAATTCAGCAACTTTGTCATTTCCCCAAGATGAATGGACGCCAAGACAGTCACTGCAGCTAGGTAAAAACGAGTGGACAGTTTTGTTAAAAACCTTTAGGGGACAAGTAAATGAACTTTACTGGAAGGTAAGAGCTCGCAGCAATGATGGCCGAATTGTGCATAGTGATGCACAAAGGTTTGTGATTAAGAGCTACATTTTACCCCAAAAAATTCATAGAAAAAAAATATATTTTCAGCCAGGGCAAGATATTAAATAACGACAGGAGAAGCGTCAGGGTTTACAGGATTAACTCTCGCCGCAAGAGAGAAGAGGAAAGGATAACTTTCTTTTAGGTGCTCTACGTATGCCAGCCAGACAGTCGTGATTTGAGAAAAAGCTCTCTTGAGGTCACCTTCGATGTGTATCATGTCAGATTCCGGTATTGATTTGAGCTTATCACCTCTGAAATATAGTTCTTCAGCTAAATGAAATATTGCCCACAGCAAATCAGTGAAGCGGTCGTGCTCAAGTAGGTTTGGATTTTCAAGAAGCCGGAGTAGAAAAGAACGCTTTTCTTTCAAAAAGTCACCTAACCTCTCCAGCTCTTCCAGGCTGACTTTGATATTATAGGGAAAACTTAGAGCGGCTTCTGTTGCTTTCTTGAACTCATTTTTCTTCCATTCAGAACTTATTTCAAGCTGCGGCTCAAGAAGAGAAGCATTGTTCACGAAGACTGAGAATTTCCTCAAAAGCTCAAGTCCAACTTCGCTGAAAAATGTTCCAATGACCATGTTCAGCTTCTTCATCATGGTCCGCTTCTCTCTTCGGGAGAGAAGCTGTTCGATGAACAGAATCACCAGGAGCACATCCAGAAAGAGAAAGCCTATGTCTCCTATCATGTAGATGAAAATATGATGAGCATCGTGGAAAAGAAGATAATGGATGAAATAAACTGCTGCAGAGGCAGAAAGCAGCAGCAGGGTCATCGTTAACTGCCAGCTAAAAATTTTTCTCATAACTTCCTCCTTCCCTGGACTAATATTTTGAAATCTGCATCCCAAAGAAAGAAAATTAACAGGGTCAATGTCACCTGTTATAATCTTTCAGCCATCGAGCGTGTTCTTCTTTTGCTTATCGCAGTCAAAATATTATATTGATATAATAAAGAAAGTCTGAAGAAAAGAGGAAAAAGAAGTTTATCCCAGATGAAAAATTTTTACACAGCTGAGATTCGCTTATATGAAGAACTCAACCGTTTCCTTCCGCCGAACAAAAGAAAAAAAACGCAGACCTTCAGCTGGAATGGAAACCGGCGGCTAAAAGATGTTCTTCATTTTTTTTGCATTCCCGAGGAAGAAGTCGATTTGGCCATTGCCAGCGGCAAATCTGTGAGTTTCAATTACCGCCTTAAGGATGGAGACAGAATTGCTCTCTATCCCGTCTTTGAATCCCTGGATGTTTCTTCCGTTGTCCGCCTCCGGAAAAAGCCTCTGAGGAAAACTGCCTTCATCTTAGAAAAAAACCTCGACAAGCTGGCAGACTGTCTTGAAGAGCTGGGAATTGAAGTCATCCGTCTTTCCCGCTCAGAGAAGAATGAAATTGAACTCATCTCCATTCTCTGCCGAAAAAAGAACAGAGTTTTACTAACACAGAATAGAAAATTTTTCCAAAGTAACAAACTCACACATGTTTACCTCATAAGGTCAGTGAAGCCGAAATGGCAGCTTAAAGAAGTCCTCCGCCGTTTTCAGCTCGAGAATATCTTAAACTCGAGAAAATGCCATCAACAATTTCATTCCCGCTGAAAAGTCTGGGCTGGATTACCCCCCCTCGAGTTTTGCTTTTTTCGCTTCAAAAGATTGGCCATGGAAGCAATGATGCACTTCTGATGAAGGCTAGAAATTGATTTGCTCAATGTCTATTTCTTCTTTATAGTGGTCAGCAAGCTCCTCAAGAAGCTTTTTCCCCTTCTCATGATTTTCATTTATCAGATTATTCCTGCAGGCAGGGTCTTTCTTGATGTTGTAGAGGAAAAGCTTGTAGACAAGTCCCTTCTCATCTGTTATTGGCTCCAGAATCAACTGCCATTCTGAAGTAAGGATTGAACGCTGCTTCCAGGCGATAATACTCTGGTGAAAATCCCCGACAACAGTAACCAGGCCTTTTTTATCCATCTCGAAAAGACTGAGTCCCTGGGTAACCATCTCATTGAATTTAAGGTTCTGGCCAGGTGCTTCCACCGAAAATCCTGTTTCCAGGATTACGCTTCTTTCATAATTATGCGGTGCTTCTCCTTTAATCAAAGGCATCAGACTCTTCCCGTCAAAACCATAGTTCCTGCTTTCTATGCTTAAGAAATCGAGCACTGTAGGAGCAATGTCCACCGTGCTAACCAGATTATCAATTTCCTGATGTTTATTTCTTCCCGGAAGTTTGAGCGCCATAACAATATGATTTTCAACCCTCCTCCTCAGGTCATTACCATGAGTAAGATAAGGCAAGTCCAGTGATTCACCATGGTCAGAAAGAACGATAATGAGAGAATTTTCGTAAAGACCGTATCTTTTTAAGCCCTTCAAAAGCCTTCCCAGCTGGCGGTCAACCATCCTCACAGCTCCATCATAGTCGCTCACAGGTGTGGCATGCTTCCCCGCAAACAGAAAAGGATAGGGGACTGCGGTAGAGTAAGGCCAGTGGGGGCCGCAAAAATGAGCTGCCAGTAGAAATCTATTCTTCTTTTTCGCCCTGGGAAGAAAACTCAGGAGTTCATCAGCGAAATATTTTCCGTTGTAGAGATGATATGCCCCCCTGTTAAGTTCTAAAAAACGGAAAATTTTATGGCCGAGAGGACTGTTAAAAAAAACATTGGTAAGGATGAAATCATGAACATAGCCAAAAACAAAATCCTTTATTCCCATCAGAGGATGCTTAAGGTACCCAAAACCATGTTCGGGAAGGATATTCGAAAAACGAGTCTCATCTGTGAAATGGGCGGTGAAATATCCAAGCTCTTTCTCCAGAATCCTTCCCAGGTACGGGGTTTCTGGATTGACAAATTTTTTCTTGATGAGATTATACCTGACACCGTTTGTCCTGGGGTAGTGGCCGCTAAGGATAGAAATCCAAGAGGGAAATGTCCTGGCCATCGGAGTGTAGGCTTGAGTAAAAATTATGTTTTCCTTCATGAACCTGTCGAGCGATGGAGTTGTCTTAAGTGAATAGCCGAAATATCCTGTGTGCTCGGGTACAACAGAATCAAGCCCGACGATAATCACATTCGGTCCTTCATTTTTTCCCCTTTCGAAAAGATGCCAGTAAATATTTTTTGCCTCGTAGACGGGATTTAGATAGGAAATAAAAATAACAGCAAGCAAACTCCAGAGAGGTATCTTGACCGCTTTTCTGGAGTGGCGGAGCGAGAGGAGAAAAAAAACAAAAAAATAGAGTCCAAAGAGAAGGATTGAAACAGGAGCTGAAACAGGGTAGAAATTCCGCGGAATGAGTGCCCCGATTATTTTTCCTGAAGTGGATTCAGGGTAGAGGTGATAGTTAACGAGAAACAGAGAGAGAATAAAATAAGCGTTTATTGTTAGAAATATCAGAACCACAAGCTTCCCTGTTATTTTCAGCTTTCGCCTGGATAGTCCTCTGAGGCAAACTTTAAAGAATTCATAATTAATCAAAGCAAAAACAGCATAAATGAGGACAATGGCAAGAAAATAAAGCACAAGATCATACTTTAGATACAGAAATATTTCTTTTGTTCTTGAAGAAAAAGAAGCGTACTTCCCTCCTCCAGCCACATAGTGAGAAAGAGAAGAGAAGACGAGTAGAAGAATTTCCGATATGAAGAGGAGGAGGTAAATTGTTAAGGTAAAGAAAAAGAATTTTTTTGTATTCTGAACTGAATTATATGTTTTCAAATTTTCGGAAAATAAACTTTAAAATAAATCTCTATTTAGTTCAAGCTGAATGGGAAATTTTTTTGAGTATGCGTTCAGGGGTCATCGGAAGCTGGTCAAGCCGTGCACCGCAGGCATCAGAAATGGCATTGGCAATCACCGCTCCCATGCAGATGATGGCCGGCTCACCACCTCCCTGCGGCGGTGAATTCTTATCCTCAATGAGCACCGTCTCTATTGCGGGCAGCCAGGAAAATCTCGGTATTTCATAAGTGTCAAAATTAAGGTCAAATATCTCTCCGTTGCTGAAGCGAATATCTTCAGCCAGAGCGTACCCCATCCCCATGGTGATGCATCCTTCTATCTGTATCTTTGCTCCCTCGGGATTTACAGATAATCCCATATCCTGAGCACAGACAACCTTTTTCACCCACACGCGCCCGCTTTTCTTATCCACCTCCACTTCAGCCATATGAGCCACATATGTCCCGGCATCGATACCGCAGGCCACACCCCAACCGCGGCCACTTGGTGCCTTAGCCGGCTTCCAGCCGAATTTTTCAGCAGCAGCTTTCAGAACCCGTATCATCCTTCTGTCTTTTAAATTTTTCAGGCGAAACTCAACCGGGTCAATTCCTGCTTCTGAAGCCAGAATGTCAATGTGCGACTCTCTAGCAAAGGTATTGGTGTTGTTCGCGGGAGCACGCCAGGCTCCTGTACTGAATGGATGAGCACCGGGAATTCCTCTCCATGCGCCGCCGCTGCTTAAGGTTCGATGGTGGGGAATGTCGTAGAACTGCTGGGAGCCCCTCTCCCCGGCAAAATATACGATATAATCCCAGAGAGAGATTTGGCCCGATCCATTCAACCCTGCTATTATCCTCACCACTGCAGCTGGCCGGAATGTATCAAAGAAAAACTCTTCAGCCCGCGTCCAGGCCACCTGAACAGGTTTGCCGCAGATTTTAGCCAGCCTGAGGGCTTCAATAGCCTGGCGGTTGCTCGTTTTGCCTCCGAATCCGCCACCCACAAAAGGAGTAATTACCCGAACCTTCTTGGCAGGAAAACCTAAAAGTGAAACAGCATCCTCTTTGAGGCGGAAGGGAGTCTGGGTTGAAGCCCAGATAGTTGCCTTATCACTCTCGACTTTAGCCAGGGCAGTATGAGTCTCGATAGTGGCATGGGCTACATAACCATCAAAATAGGTCTTATCAACAATCTTTTTTGACTCTTTCTCCCCTGCTTTAAGGTCACCTCCGCTGGCAACCACTTCACCTTGGGGAGCAATCCTGAGAAGATGATCAAAGATGTTCTTATCGCCGATACCTGTCTCCTTTCTCCTGAACCTTGCCTCTATTCTCTTAAGGGCTTCTTCTGCAAGCTCAGGGTCTTCATGGAGAACAGCGATGAGGTCATCATCCTTTACAACCAGGGTGCCTTTTAGTTTTTCTGCTGCTGAAGTATCAACCTCTTCAAGCTCAGCTCCATGGGCAGGGGGTCGAAGTATTCTGGCATAAAGCATTCCTGGTTCGCGAATGTCGCCTGCAAATCTTGCCCTGCCTGTTACTTTTTCCTCAGCATCACGCCTTAGAACAGGCTTTCCAACAATACTGAAATCCGAAGGCTTCTCCAGTTCGGCTTTCCTCTCTAGCCTCCTTACTATCTCTTTCCCCTTTGTAAGCCGGGCATAACTTATTTTCTTCTCTTTATTCACACTGTCAAAAACAACTCCATTCTTCACTCTGAGCCGGGAAGCGGGAATTTCAAGCTCCTCGGCTGCAAGCTCGATTAAAACCTCCCTTGCCTCTGCTGCCGCTGCTCTTAGTGGGGGGCCAAAAAAACGGGTGCTCATGGAGCCGAAAGTGCCCATGTCCCATGGGCACTGACTGGTATCGCCCATGACCATATCCACCGCCTCCAGAGGAACCTCGAGCTCATCGGCCAGCATCATGGCCAGGGAAGTAATCACGCCCTGACCCATCTCTATTTTTCCTGTAAAGCATTTCACCCGGCCGTCTTCTCCAATTCTGATAAAGGCGTTAAAATCATCAGGAAGCTGAGGTCTGAATCTCCGTCGCTGGGCAGAGGTGGCCCATGAATCGCCGACAGTAAAAAAGACGAAAACTCCTCCCCCAGCCAGCTTGAGAAAGTCTCTCCTGCTGAGAGGAAAAGCAGCGTCTATACCGTAGAAATCAAGCTCAAGGTAATCTTCTTTTTTCACAACCTTAATCCTCCCCTCTTCATCCTGGCAGCTTCCTGAATGGCTTGTACAATACGGTTATAAGCACCGCAGCGGCAGAGGTTGTTTTCCATGCCTTCAATAATTTGTTCCCGGGTAGGATTTGGATTTTTTATGAGCAGGCTGCAGGCATTGAGAATCATTCCAGGAGTGCAGAAACCACATTGCAGAGCGTCATATTTTATAAAAGCCTGCTGCAGGGGATGAAGAACACCATTTTTTGACAGCCCTTCAATGGTTGTAATCCTTTTCCCGTCTACATTTTCTACCGGATATTGACAGGAACGCACCGCTTCGTTGTCGACAAGAACAGTGCATGCTCCGCAGTATCCTTCACCGCAGCCATACTTGCAACCGGTGAGGCCAAGGTCAGTCCGCAGCACCCAGAGAAGCATGCGCCTGCGGTCAAGAGAGATGGTCTTTTTCTGCCCGTTAAGAATGAAACGAACCGTTTTCCTCATTAATACCTCCCTACTGAAAAATTTATGTTAATCCTCAAGCTTTTTACCATCCACGGAAGCGCGTTCCTCCAAAACGGGGATTGACAACGTTAGAATAGACTGAACCGAAAGTGTATCTTATGCCCACCGATATTCTGTATTCATAACCGGTGGCCAGCTCCTTTCTGCGCAGAAGTATCTCATCAATTGTAGCCTCTCCTTTGGCGAGATAAATCTGATCATGGATGAGCTCATAACTTCCTCTGATATTGAAAGAAAAACCTCTGAAAACCCTGAAAGATAGAAAACCACGAAGCTCAAGTCGATTCTTCTTAAAATCATGGAAATAATGAGAGCCTTCAAGCGATGTGGAAACGCTTCCCCATGGCTCTCTTATTTCAAGAGTAACTGTCAGCGATTGATTGAAAAGCCGTTCTGAGGTTTTATCGAAGATAGTCTCCTCGATATAGCGGGCATAGTTCCATCCTATCCGGTAGAGAAAACGAAGCTGCCGTCTGGTCGATTGAGAATAGGGGAAAAAATTGTACTCTACAGCAGGAGCCACTGTTGATAGAAGCCCGAGATTGCTGTATGTGGATGACTCGGCTTCAAGCCAGCCACCGAATGACCAGTGGTCATCGATACTCCTGACCACCATAAAGGAGAAATTTTTTTCCTCCGAGGTGCTGATGATGGTTTCCTCCTCATATTCATACCACCGTCTGTCGAATTCACCCGAAAGACCCAGCCTTATTTTTATATCGGGAGTAATTTTATTGGCAGAGATATTCACTTCCAGCGAGCGAGTGCTGCGGCTTTCCTCGCCGCTTAGACTACCGTCAAGACTGAGGCTGAAAACCCAGAATTTCCACGGGTCCCTGACAGATGTTGGTTTCAGCTTTTCTTTAAAATCAAGATAGATATAGTCTGCCAGCGGTGTTTCCACCAGGTAGGGGAAAAGACCTCTTTCCAGGACCTCAAGCTGAGCACTCCGGACCTCATCCCAGGTATCGGTCGGTCCTGAAGCATAGACCAGGGTATGGTCGACTCCTTCATAATTCCTCAAACCGATAAAAGCAAAAGTGTATTCCACTCCTCCGCTGCCTGTTCTCTGCTGGGTGATAAGGACGTGGACATCAGCGTCCTTCCTGTCCCGGACAAAATTGACATAGGTAATGTGCTCACGGAAATAATCTCTGTCGCACCTTCTGCAGTCGATAAAAACCCTGGGAGCTGACTTTTTCAACTCTTCAAGCTCACTTGCTCTGTCGCCCGCGTAAGAAAGATTAGAGAAGATAGCAAAAAAGATAAGCAGGATAAATGCAAAAAGAAAAATAAGCGGTCTCGATGCATTATTAAACATCCAATGCTCCTTTCTATTATTCGTAAGTCAACGAATTTGAAAATATGAATAGTTATTATATAAAAAAAGAGTGAAATGTATCTATTCAGCTATTTCTCATCGATTTTTACTACCGGAAAGAGGACATGGGAGGGATATTGAGGTGAATGATAAATTCTCTGGGTTGCTTTTACGTAACGTGTTTCCTTCTCGTTGTGGCCACCTGTGTTCAGGTTACGCGAGAACATGGGGAACATGGCCGAAGAAATTTCAACTCTGATTCTGTGCCCTTTCTGAAAAGTGATCCCGGTCTGCCACATATCAATCTCGTAACGGTAAATTTTATTCTTCTCCAGCAGCTCTGGCCTTTCCATTGAATTCCTGAACCTGGCTCTGATTGTTCCCCTCACAAGATGGAAGATGTTATTGTTCTCATCAACATCCATAAGCGTTATGAACCAGTCAGTGTCCGGAGCTGAAGTGGATGCGTAGAGGACAGCTGAGACAGGACCTGCAATCGAGACCGGCTCTTCAAGGGGTGGTGTCTGATAAACAAGAATATCATTCCGGCTGCCAGTCACTTTGTTGTGAAAGGCCTTTATCTTTTTTCTCTGCTCTTCGACATCTATCGTTTTTTTCTTCTCTTCCTCTATCTCCTCTTCACTCTTGAAGTAATACTCCGGCCAAGGGGTGGGATCTCCGGGGTCATAGATGTACTGATCGTATTCTTTAGCCTTATCCGGAATTCCAGTTGTCAGCAAACCATCCCCAAGGGAAGTGTTTGCTGCTTTTGTGCTGCTTAGATAGTACTTAGTAAATTCTGTTCCGGGCAGGGGATAGGTGTCCCCTTTTAACCATTTATTGGAAAACATAACAAAACATTGAACAAGCGGCTCTTTCACTATTCCGTTCTCTATCCCTTTTAACCAGTAGTCGAACCAGCGGAGGTAGAGTTTCTGGAGGTCCGGAGCAGCTTCTTTGCCGAAATCGAACTCACCCAGCCTGGAGGAAGATTGATCAGTGTGGCCCCAGGGGCCGAGAATGAGCTTGATGAATTTGTTCTTTGACTGCTTAAGAGCCATGTAGTTCAGTTTGCTGCCGATTCCATCGCCGTCAAACCAGCCAGATTGAAGAAAGACGGGAAGATTAAGATTTTTCAATTTTTCCATAAAATTTACCTTGTTCCAGTATTCGTCTATAGTATTGTGCTCAATCCACTTCCTCCAGTAAGGATTTCTTTTGCCTAGAATTTTTTTGTCGAGCTCAATCACGGGCAGAGATTTGAGAATCTTCTCATACTTCCTTTCGTTTATCTCGGCCATTGTTTTTCCGCTTAGCTCTCCCGTTGCTTCGGTCTCCAGAATCTCTGCCCACCAGATTGCTCCCAGGATGAAAAACGAGCCGTATTCATAGGGAATATTGTAAAAGGGGTCGGGTGGGGCAACATTGGGAATGATGGTTGTCAGGTGAGGCGGCTTCTGGGAAGCAGCCCAGAGCTGGACCCAGCCTACATAGGAGCCGCCAATCATACCCACCTTACCCGCGGACCAATCTCTTGTCCCCAGCCATTCAATCGTATCGTAGCCGTCTTCGGGCTCGTGAACGAATGGTTCCCAGCTCCCCTCAGAAGAAAATCGTCCCCTGCAATCCTGGATTGCCACCACGTATCCTCTCCTGGCATAATAATTACCAGTGAGCTCGGACATCTCTTTCTTATACGGTGTCCGGACGAGGATGACAGGAAACTTCTCTTTCTCCTCTGTGTGGGGGAAATAAAGGTCTGTGGCCAGCCTTATCCCGTCCCGCATGGGAATCATGACTGATTTCTTTGTTACTTCATACTGTGGTTTGGAAAGAAGCGGCTCTTCAGCGCTGGCGACAAGAAGTTCCTCGAATCCCTCCCTGACAAAGGAAGCATGCTGAACCGGGATATCCATCAGTTGAACGCGGTAATTTTCATCGGCCCAGAGATGGACTTCAATTCCCAGGAGATTCATATCAAAGCGGTTGAAGCTCATTTCTTTTTCTTTTATTTTTCTTATTTCTTTGCCTTTATATTCAAGCTCAACGTCGATAAATCTTGAAGGCACAATGTAAAGCGAGAATTTTTGCACTCCCTTTTTTTCCATATCGTATTCCCTGAGCATCAAGCCTGCAAAAACCGGGCCATAGTTATCGTAGAGGAAGTGGTTGGGCATTAACTTTACGCTGTAAGACTCTCCCTTTTTCTCGAGGTGGTACTCTGCACGGTCGGCCAGCCTTTTGACCGTAACTGTCTCAGTGGGAGCAACAATCTTCATCGCTTCCCATTCTCCTCTGGAATTCGATTTAATCTGGAAGTCGTATTCCACCTTCTGACCTGCCATGGAAAGAGTGAATTTTCGGGTATAAGTGCCATCCTTGCTCAGGCTAAATTCAATCTTTCCTATTTCCGAATCCTGGACAATGAGCTTGAACACACCGCTGTCTTCAAAGCCGGAAATAGGAAGAGGCTTAACCTCCTCCACCTCGCCCAGAACCGGGAGTGAAAGGAAAAGAATGAGAAAAGAAATTAGACAGTGTTTGAACTTCATGGCTCCTCCTTGCAAATGCGAATTTATTTCATATTAGCTTGAAAATGCATGTCATCGCGAGCGACCGAAGGGAGCGTGGCGATCTC
>JBHIDX010000052.1:0-16701 GCA_046760305.1 Candidatus Aminicenantales bacterium | reverse complement strand
CCCCACATGTCCACAATCTTGCACATCTCGTAAAGCCTCGACCTCAACCTCACCCCAATCCTGTCCACCAGCGTGTCTTCTTTCTTCTTGTAGAATGAATCCCGCCTATCTTCCTCTTCCTCTGTGTCCAGGTAGTTGGAGGTGAAAACGGTCAGCTTCTTGTGGTTGTAGCGGTAATTGATGATGTAGAAAATCATCTCCTCAACCCAGGCCGATGGTCTCTTTGCTCCAAGCTCGTCCAGCACAAGCACATCACTCTGGAAAACAGGCTCGAGCACCTCAGATTCGGTGAGCGGAGAATCTGGAGAATAGGTGCGCTGAATCTCCTTGATCAGCTCCCTGAAATCGCAGAAACAGCAGCGGGCTTTCTTCTTCTCTATCAGCTCGCGCAAAACTGCTACGGCCAGATGGGTCTTCCCCACCCCGCAGGGTCCGATGAAAAGCAGCCCTACCTCCTGGAGAGGAAAGTTCTTTATGAACTGCTTCGATATCTTGAGCGCATCTCGGTGAGAGGGATTGTGAATCTCAAAGTTCTTCAGGGTGCAGTTCATGTACCTGCGCGGGATGTTTGACTCCTCGAGAAGGAGTTCAACCTGTTTTTCCAGGTAGCATTTGCACCTCTTGGCCAGGGCGCGGTCTTTTTCCTCCTCGAGAATCCATCCCGTACCGCCGCAGAGGGAACAGGTTTTTTCTGCCATCAGTTTAAATATCCTCTCAACTGTCTCAATTTATGCGAACGGGCCAGCTTCTTCATCGCTTTCTTCTCAATCTGTCTGATTCTCTCCCGGCTGAGGTTGAGCTTATCTCCGATTTCCTGAAGCGTGTGCGGCTTTCCGTCATCCAGCCCGAAACGTAATTTTAACACAAGTGCCTCTTTCTCATCCAGTTCCTCCAGGATTTCGCGGATCTGCTGCTGGATTGAGGCTTTTATTATCTGGTACTCAACCGAAGGAGCAAGCGCATCCTCGATTGTGTCCTCGACTTCAATATCCTCTTCATACAGCTTATCGCTGAGCGAGACCTTCTCTTTTTGGATGAGAAGCAGGTCCTCCACATCCTCGGGTGTGAGGCCCATGCATTCGGCAATCTCCCCGCGGGTCGGCTCGCGGCCGAGCTTCATTCTCAGCTCCTCGGCCTTCCTTTTCATGAGCGAGATGCGGTCGGAGAGCTTCTGGGGGATGTTGTAAATACGGGAATAGGTGGTCAGGGCGTGAATTATGGCCTGCCTTATCCACCACACTGCATAGGAGATGAACCTCACATTCCTCTCCGGGTCAAAGCGTTTGGCTGCCTCGATGAGGCCGATGTTTCCCTCGTTAATGAGATCGAGCAGGCTGAGGCCCATACCGCTGTACTTTTTTGCGTAAGAGACGACAAACTTGAGGTTGGCTTCGATAAGCTTCTTGAGCGCCTCCCTGTTCCCCTGCTTGATGAGGCGTCCCAGCCTCTTCTCCTCTTCCTCGCTCAGCACAGGAAACCTGTAAATCTGGTTGAGATAGCGCTTCAAGTTCCTGGAGGCAAAATAGTCGTCGTAGGAACGCGTCATTTTTTCTCCTCCACTCTCTCCACCTTCACAATCCGGGCCGGGCTTATCTTAACCAGGCTGCTGCGCTTGGTCTCGAATTCTTCCTCGCGTCCCTGGAAGTATTCCCGCTTGATGTACTCCAGAAACTCGTTCACTTCCTTCTCAATCTGCTCAATCTTCTTGCGCATGTTGATGATGACCTCGATGCCGGCCAGGTTGACACCCAGGTCCCGGGTGAGAGTGAGAATAAACCTCAACTGCTCCAGGTCTTCTTCGGTGTAAAGACGGGTGTTTTTTTCGCTCCGGGAAGGCTTGAGCAGGCCCTCCCTCTCGTAAAGACGCAGCGTCTGGGGATGAATATCAAACATCCTGGCCACGGTGCTGATGTGGTAGTATCTTTTCTCTTCTTCCTTTTTATCCATTTTACTCAGTTTATAACATTTTTAATACATCCCAATGATTAAAGTGCGCCCATCTTTTCTCGCGGGTTCTGGGGAGATATTTGCTCCAGCTCCCTCATCATTTCCCTTATCCGCTCATCATTGAAGGGCGGGGGCACAATCGTTACCTCCACAAACTGGTCTCCACGAGCACTCTTTCCTGGAACGGGCGCCCCTTTTCCCCTTATCCTGAATTTCTGGCCGGATTTTGTTCCCGGAGGTATCTTTATCTTTGTCTTTCCGTAAAGGGTGGGCACTTCTATTTTTGCTCCCAGGGTAGCTTCAGGGACTGTGATCGGAACTTTGACGTAAATGTTTGAACCTTCGCGCCTGAATAAAGGATGAGGGCTGACGTCGATGGTGATGAAAAGGTCTCCAGGCGGCCCTCCCCTTATTCCTCCGTTTCCTTTGCCGGCTATTCTTACCTTGGAGCCGGTGTTGACTCCTGCCGGAATCCTGACCCTGATGAGCTCATTGCGGAGCACTGTGCCCTGGCCGCCGCAGGTTGCACATTCTGTGCCTGGTATGCGGCCGGTGCCGCCGCAGGTAGTGCATGTGGTCGAGAAGCGCATGATGCCCCGCTGGATTGTCTGCTGACCCGTGCCTCCGCAGGCAGGACAGGTGCGCTGTGTGCCTCTCTGGACGTAGCCGAAGCCGTTGCAGGCGGGGCAGGTCACCATGCGGTTGAGCTTAATCCTTGTCTCAAGGCCGTGGATGACATCCTCGAAGCCTACCTTCATCGTGTAGTGAAGGTCCTGGCCTCTCTGGGCTCTCCTCTCTGCCCGGCGCCGGGCAGAGGTGCCGCCGAAAATGCTTTCGAAAAAATCTCTGAAAGAGGCAGAGCCTAAATCAGAGAAATCAAATCCCTCAAAACCGCTGGAATAGGTGCGGTACCCGCCGCCTCCAGGAGGGACATCACCCACAAACCCGAAGCGGTCGTACTGGCTTCTTTTTTTTGGGTCGCTGAGCACAGAATAAGCTTGCTGGATTTCTTTGAACCTTTCCTCGGCCGCTTTATCTCCGGGATTGAGGTCAGGGTGGTATTTACGGGCAAGCTTTCGGTAAGCCTTTTTTATGTCTGCCAGCGAGGCATTCCTCTCTACCCCTAAAATTTTGTAGTAATCTTTCTCCATCCTGTCACTCTTCAGCGCTCAGAATTACGAGAAGAAAGTTCAGCCTGGTGGAGAGCGGAATCAACTGTTAGTTTTTCTTGTCATCATCCACAACTTCAGCGTCAATCACCTCTTCTTCCTGGCCGCTCTTTCCGTCTCCTCCGGATTGGGTGGAAGACTGGCCGGAAGCCTGCTGCTGAGAGGTTTGTGCCTGCTGGTACATGAGTTCTGTCAGCTTGTGGGAGGCCTGAGAGAGAGACTCCATGGCTCTCTTTATCTCGTCCACGTTATCGCTTTCTATGGCCTTTTTCGTCTTCTCTATCTCGGACTCGACCTTCTTTGCCTCGCTTTCAGGAATCTTATCCCTGTTCTCGCGCATGAGCTTTTCGAGGCTGTAGACCAACTGGTCAGCCTGATTTCGGACATCGATCAGCTCTCTCTTCTTTTTATCCTCCTCAGCATGTGACTCTGCGTCCTTGACCATTCTATCGATTTCCTTGTCATCAAGACCGCTGTGACCGGTGATGGTGATGGCCTGCTGCTTTCCTGTGCCCATATCCTTGGCCGAAACATGGAGGATACCGTTGGCATCAATGTCAAAGGTAACCTCAATCTTGGGCACTCCCCTTGGGGCAGGAGGAATTCCATCCAGGTGGAACCTGCCCAGGGTGCGGTTATCAGCCGCCATTTCCCGCTCTCCCTGAAGAACGTGGATCTCAACGCTCGGCTGGTTGTCTGCGGCGGTGGAGAATATCTCGGTTTTCTTGGTAGGGATGGTGGTGTTGCGGGGGATCATCTTGGTGAAGACACCGCCAAGAGTTTCTATGCCCAGGGTAAGAGGTGTCACATCGAGGAGGAGCACATCCTTGATGTCCTGGTCGAGCACTGCGCCCTGGATAGCAGCTCCGACAGCCACAACCTCATCAGGGTTAACACCCTTGTGGGGTTCTTTACCGAAAAGCTCCTTGACCAGCTGCTGGACCTTTGGAATGCGTGTCGAGCCGCCGACAAGGATTACTTCGTTTATGTCACCTGGCTTGAGGTTGGCGTCCCTGAGGGCCTGTTTACAGGGTTCGACCGTTCTCTGAATGATGTCCTCCACCATCTGCTCAAACTTTGACCTGGAGAGCTTCATCAGCAGGTGTTTGGGGCCTGAGGCATCAGCAGTGATAAAGGGGAGGTTTATCTCTGTTTCCATGGTCGAGGAAAGCTCTATCTTTGCCTTTTCGGCAGCCTCTTTCAATCTCTGAAGCGCCATCTTGTCCTTGCTGAGGTCAATGCCGGTATCTTTCTTGAACTCGGAAACAAGCCAGTCCTGTATTCTCTGGTCAATGTCATCACCACCGAGATGGGTATCGCCGCTGGTGGACTTTACCTCAACCACGCCCTCTGCCACTTCGAGTATCGAGATATCGAAAGTGCCGCCACCAAAATCGTAGACAGCGATTGTCTGGTCTTTCTTCTTTTCCATGCCGTAAGCAAGGGCAGCTGCTGTGGGTTCGTTGATAATCCTCTCCACCTTCAATCCGGCAATTTTACCTGCATCCTTGGTGGCCTTTCGCTGACTGTCGTTAAAATAAGCGGGAACAGTGATGACAGCCTTCTCCACTTTCTCGCCCAGGTAGTCTTCTGCAGCCTTTTTCAGCTTCTGGAGAATCATGGCTGAGATCTCGGGTGGGGCGTATTTTTTGCCAAAAGCTTCAACTCTGACATCACCGTTTGATGCCTGGGTGACCTTGAACGGAACCTGCTTGATCTCGTCCGGAACTTCGCTGTAGCGCCGTCCCATGAATCTCTTTATGGAATAAATGGTATTTTCGGGGTTGGTAACACGCTGCCTCTTGGCAACCTGTCCCACCATCCTCTCTCCTTTTTCGTTAAAAGCAACAACAGAGGGTGTGGTGCGGCCTCCTTCCTCGTTGGGAATGACAGTGGCCTTATCACCTTCCATAACTGCGACCACAGAGTTGGTTGTTCCAAGGTCAATTCCTATAGTTTTAGCCATTTCTTCCTCCTTTTTAGTACATTATTAATATAAAAGTTGAGTGTATTTTTGTCAAGAAATTTTAGTTATTTTTTTAATACCTGGAAATCAGCTTAATTCTATTTATCAGGATTTATCTGGGTCGGTGATAAAACCCTCTTTCATGCGCCACTGCACTTCTTCTCGGGCTTCTTTTATGATTTTCTCAGCCAGCCTGAACCTTTCCTCAGCAGGGGTTTTTATCCTGGCCACTCCCTGCTCTATTCCCTTGGTGCCCACAGCAACTGCTTCCCGGGGGAAAACTTCCCACTCATCCATGTTGGGGATGATGTACTCCTCGTGAATTCCCTTGTCTTCGGCCACCTTGGCCAGCTCTTTGGCAGCTTCGATGACCATTTCGTCTGTGATCTGGATGGCACGGATATCGAGTGTACCCCTGAAAATGCCGGGAAATCCGAGAGAGTTGTTGATCTGGTTGGGAAAATCAGAGCGTCCTGTAGCCACAATGCGCGCACCGGCCTCTTTTGCCTCCCAGGGCCAGATCTCTGGAATGGGGTTTGCCTCGGCAAAGACGATTGCATCCCTGGCCATCAACTTCACCCATTCTGGCTTTATCACGCCCGGTCCTGGCTTTGAAGCGGAAATCAGAACATCTGCCCCTTCCAGAGCCTCTTTAATATCTCCTTTTCTTCCTTCTACGTTGGTTGTCAGGGCAAGGTGCCATTTTTCCTTGTATTTTGTCTGAAGTGTCTCCCGGTCTCCCCTGTCTTTGTGGAGTATTCCTCTTGAATCAACGGCAATGATATTCTCCGCTCTGACTCCAGCAGCCATAATCAGGCTTGAGATGGCGATATTTGCTGCTCCTGCGCCCACCATAGCAACCCTCACCTCGTCGATTTTTTTATCGACTATTTTCAGGGCGTTGAGAAGGCCTGCCAGATTAACACAGGCTGTTCCCTGCTGGTCATCATGCCAGACAGGAATTTCCATCTCTTTCCTCAAAGTATCAAGGATATGAAAGCACTTGGGATGAGCGATATCCTCGAGATTAATGCCGCCGAATGTAGGTTGAAGCCATTTTACCGCCTGGATTATTTCTTCCGGGTCCTTGGTATCGAGGCAGATAGGAAAAGCGTCAACTCCTCCGAGATACTTATAGAGGAGAGCTTTTCCTTCCATGACAGGCAGTCCGGCTTCAGGGCCGATGTCTCCGAGACCAAGCACCCTTGAGCCATCAGAAACCACAGCGACAAAATTCCACTTGTTGGTCATCTCGTAGACCTTTTCTTTCTCTGCTGCTATTTTCCTGCAGGGTGCAGCCACACCCGGAGTGTACCAGATGGCAAAGTCGTCGAAATCGCGAATCCTGCACTTGAGAGTAACCTGGACTTTGCCACGATAATAGGGATGAAGACGCATGGCATCTTTTGACGGCTGCTCTGCTTTGGCCAGCAGCTCTTCAACCGTAACTTCTTTCATATTAAGCCTCCTTATGATTGCTTATAGCAAAGGTTATTAATACAAACGCAATAATCAATGTGTCATCGCGAGGAGCGGAGCGAGGCGGCGATCCTCTGTTGCGAGCGGAACGCTGCACTCTCTTCCTTGCCGCCAAAAGCAGGAGATTGCCACGCCCTTTCAGGATTCGCAATGACAATGTAAATACTTTTATTGCATTTATATTAGATAGCTCATTATTATAGACCTTCGCCCCCGAATTTCAAAGAAAAATCAAAGAAAAAATGGAGAGATACCCATTTTTTAAACGGATTTGAAGGTGTATTTTTCTTTTTCTTTTGAAAGGCAGGCAAAGTAGAACTCAGGATCGTGGCAGAAGGCAAAAAGCCAGCCCTCTTCAAGCCCCTGCTGAAAGTATTTCTTCTTGTTCTCCAGGGTTTCAAGCGGAAAAAGGTCGTAGCTCATGATGTAGGAGAGCCCGGCATGAGCACTGGTGGGCACAAGGTCGCCGAGGAAAAAGAGGGTTTTTCCCTGCGACCAGACCCTGACGCACTGGTGGTGGGCAGTGTGGCCGGGGACGACAACTACTTCCACACCATCTGTAATTTCTGTATCTCCCTCCACCAGGTCAAGAACCTTATGCTCCTCGAGGGGGATAAAATTTTCGCTGAGATAGCTTTTCATGTCCCTCTCATTGGGGTGAAGGGCGTGCTCCCACTCCCCTTTCTGGATGATGTAGCGGGCAGAGGGGAAAGCAGGCACTGCTTTTCCCTCCTCGTTGATGACCGTATTCCCGCCGCAGTGGTCAAAGTGGAGGTGGGTGTTGATGACAAAATCCACCTCAGAGGCAGAAAAACCAAGACTTTCAAGCGAAGCCAGAAGACCGGGTTTCGTCTCAACTCCATAAATCTCGCTCGATTTTAGGTCGAGCTTGGGTCCGATGCCTGTCTCAACCACGATGAGCTTTTTCTCTGTTTTTATGAGCAGGGAATTGAGTCCGAGCCTTATTCTGTTTTTTTCGTCCGAGGGAAAGTTCTTCTCCCAGAGGACTTTGGGCACGACTCCAAACATGGTGCCGCCGTCAAGATGGAAGTAGCCGTCCCTCAGTCCGTGTATCTCAAAGCCCCCCAGGGTGAGCCGGGCAGTATTCATTTTAAAAGCTTATCCAGGTTGTAGATGAGGTCTTCACGAGTGTAGCCTGCAAAATCGATTTTCCCGGTGTCCATCCTGAGCGCATCCTCGGGACAGGCTTCAACACAGAAACCGCAGAAGCAGCATCTGTTGAGGTCGATGATGAACTCAGAAGGATACTTCTGCATCTCGTAGTCCGGGTCTTCGGCCGCCTCGACGTAGATGCACTCTGAAGGACAGACCGTAACGCAGAGCATGCAGGCCACGCAGCGCGGTCTCCCATCCTCTCTCTTCAGGATACGGTGCAGGCTCCTGTGCCTGTAGGCTAGCTCTTTTTTCTGCTCCGGGTACTGGATGGTCACAGCTCCGCGTCTCCTGGTCTTTATGCCCAAGAGATTTATGGTGTGAAAGAAGATGTTGACTATAAAATGACGGGCAGTGATGACGCTGCCGCGGATGATTTCAAGGAAGTAGCCCAATGCTTTAATCATTTTAGAGACTCATTACGATTCCTGTTCCGACAATATTCACCAGGCTGAGCGGTATGAGAAGCTTCCAGCCGAGATCCATGAGCTGGTCATACCTGTAGCGGGGATAGGTCCAGCGAATCAGAACCTGGAGCCAGCAGAAAAAGAAAACTTTTATGTTAAAGGCAAGAACCTGAAGAACGATTACCAGCCAGCGAGCCAGATGCCACTCCCCTCCCCAGGGCCAGACAAAGCCACCCGGCGTGAGCCAGGGAACCTGCCAGCCACCGAAAAAGAGGGTGGTCACCAGGCAGGAGATAATGACTATTTCCATGAAATCAGTCATCATGAAAAGCCCCCACTTTAGTCCGCTGTATTCAGTGAAAAAACCGATTATTTCTGATTCACCTTCAGGAAGGTCAAAAGGAATTCTTTTTGTCTCGGCCAGGGCAGCAAAAAAGAAAACCAGAAATCCGACTGGCTGGAGGAAAAATCCCCACCTGGGCAGGAAACCGAATAAAAGTTTACCCTGAAAATAGACGATGTTGGAGAGGCTCAGGGTGGGATAAACCATGATCAGCCCCACAACCGAAAGCCCGAGCGCAATCTCGTAGGAGATAACCTGAGCTGCCCCGCGCACGGTACCGAGAAGCGTAAACCTGTTGTTCGAGGTCCAGCCTGAAACGAGGATGCCGTAAATGCCGAGAGAGAGCATGGCCAGCACGTAGAGGAGAGCCACGTTGAAGTCAACAATCTGGAGCGAGATAACCTTGTGCCCGATGCGGATTGTGTCTCCGAAGGGAACAGCAGCTATGGTCACGGCCACGAAGAAGAAGGAAAGAAAGGGAGCGATGGCATGAAGAAACCTGTTCCGGGCAAAGGGAGGGGTGAAATCCTCCTTGAAAATCATCTTGATGGCATCAGCAAAAGGCTGGAAAAGCCCCAGGAGGCGGAAACCGAAAATCGAGGCGCGGTTGGCTCCGATCCTGTCCTGGATGACAGCGCTCTCCTTGCGCTCCACCCAGGTAAGGTAGAGAGTGAGCACCAGCAGCCAGACAAGCGCCAGCACAACCTTTATGAGCACAATCAAAAAGTCCATTTTACTGCTTTCCGAAAAAAGGTATCTCCTTTACCATGTCGTTGAAAATACCAGCAGGCGAACGAAGCCCGTGATAGTAGCCAAAATTAAGCCTCAGCTCCTCGCCCAGCCTGAGGAGAAGCTTCCATTCGGGCTGACTTGAGCCCTCGGGCTCGAGGGCGGGTGAAAAATGCTGTGTTCTGCCCTCGACGTTGGTGAGCGAGCCTCCCTTCTCGGCGATGAAGCAGGTGGGAAAGACGATATCTGCCACTGAATCAAGTCCTCCTCTCTCAGGAGAAAAGAGAAAGGTTTTATCGATGGGAGCAAATGCTTCCTGGATTTCCGTGAGGGTGTAGTAGTGGGTGAGGTGGTTTCCAAAAACAAAAAGAATCTGCGCGTCCTGGGCTATCTCCTCGAGGCTCACCTCTCTGGATTCAAAACCCAGCTCCCTCGCTCCCCTTCTGTTCGGACTTCTCTCCGGGGTGAGGAGAAAGCTGTCTGACTCGCCATCAGGCGGGTCGACAAGGTATATTCTTGAGGCCTTAAGGTCTGCGGCAAATATTTTTCGAATGAGGAAAAGCTCTTCATTCGAAAGCCAGGAGGTGGCCACAACCGCAATCTTTCCGGTTTTTTTCATGTACAACAACCTCTTTACCTTCTCCACCACCAGTCCAAGTGCCTCTTCTTCACCTGCAGCTCTCTTTTTGTGGTTCAAGTTTAGAGTTATCCCCTCCGATGCTGGCCTGTTGAGGCATGAATAGCCGAAGCGGCCCAGATCGCATATCCAGTAGCCGTTCACTTCCTGGTTTTCCCTGGCCTGGATTCTGTAGACTCTCTTTTTCCTCGGGAAGCGGGCAAAGCCTGGATGGCTTTCGATATAAATGCTGCAGCCGCGGCTGCAGAGGGGACAGATCGACTCCCTGCTCTGGAGAAACCAGGTTCTTATCTTGAACCTGAAATCTTTGTGGGTGATAGCTCCCACCGGGCAGAGCTGGACCAGGTTGCCCGAGTAATTGTTGTTAACCAGCTCCCCGTTGTAGACAGAAATCTCAGATGCAAGCCCTCTGTTAAAGACACCCAGTTCCTGGGTTCCGGTAATCTCCCTTAAAAACCTTACACAGCGAGTGCAGAGGATGCAGCGCTCGCGGTCGAGAATGAGGCCCTTTCCCAGCTCAACCTTTTTATCTTTCTTAATTTTTTCTTCCCTGAACTCTCCTTCGAAAAGCCCGTACTCTGCGTAGTAATCCTGGAGTCTGCATTCCCCGGCTTTATCGCAGATAGGGCAGTCCAGGGGATGCTCGGCGAGCAGGAATTCAAGCACTGATTTGCGGGTCTGAGAAACCTTTTCCGATTGAGTATGGACTTTCATCCCTTCCCTGACCCGGGTGGAGCAGGCAAGCTCGAGTTTGGGCAGGCCTTCAATCTCGACCAGGCACATCCTGCATGACCCCTCTGGGATGAAGGCCTTGTGAAAGCAGAGATGGGGGATTGAAATGCCGGCCTTTTCAGCTGCCTGGAGTACGGTGGCACCCTCTTCTGCTTCTACAGGCATTTTATCGATAAAAAGTTTAACCATTCTTTATGCTTCTTTCCTATCTTCTCTTTACCTCTGATTCGAGCTCCTCTCTGAATTTTTTTGTCAGCGAGAGAACGGGCATGGCTGCTGCATCTCCCAGGGGACAGAGGGTTTTCCCCATTATGTTATCTGCCAGCCTCACAATGTGGTCTAAGTCTTCTCTCCTGCCTTTGCCTTTTGCGATGCGGGTGACAATTTTGTTTATCCAGGAAGTGCCGACGCGGCAGGGGGTACACTGGCCGCATGATTCATGGGCGTAAAACTTGGCTACCTTACTCAGTACAGAGAGGATCGGTGTCTCCTCGTCGATGACAATCACTGCTGCTGAACCGAGCATTGAGCCTGCCTCGACCAGGGAGTCAAAATCCATGTTTATGTCTATTTCATCGGCGGTGAGCACAGGTGCAGACATTCCTCCTGGAATAACCGCCTTGAGCTTCTTACCAGCTTTCATCCCTCCGGCGTACTTGAAAATGATGTCGCGCAGCTTTGTGCCCAGCGGAAGCTCGTATATTCCTGGCTTCCTGACCATGCCGCTGACGCTGAAAATCCTTGTTCCCCCGTCCTTGGGCAGGCCGAGAGAGGTAAACCATTCAGCGCCCTTGAGGATGATGGCCGGAATGTTGGCCATGGTCTCCACGTTGTTGATCACAGTCGGGCGCCCGAAGAGACCGATTGAAGCGGGAAAGGGAGGTTTAAGCCGCGGGTGCCCGCGCTTTCCTTCCAGCGATTCGAGGAGCGCTGTCTCCTCGCCGCAGATATAAGCACCTGCTCCGCGGTGGACAATGACTTCGAGGTCGAATCCTGTCTCGAGGATGTTTTTTCCCAGAAAACCTTTCTCCTCAGCCTCCCGGATTGCTTCTTCGAGCCTGCGGGCAAGGTATTCGTACTCTCCTCGAATGTAGATGTAGGCCTGGTTAATGCCGACACAGAAACTGGTGATGATTATTCCCTCCAGAAGAAGATGGGGATTATGGTTCATGATGTATTTATCTTTGAATGTCCCGGGCTCTCCCTCATCAGCATTGACGCAGAGGTACTTCGGGCCTTCAACACCCTGGGGCACAAATCCCCACTTTACTCCAGCCGGAAAACCAGCTCCTCCCCTGCCCCTCAAGTTGGCCTTCTTTACCTCCTCGAGAATCTCACCCGGATTCATTTTCTTGAGGGCTTTCTTGACAGCCTTGTATCCCCCTTCTTTGAGGTAGACGTCTATTTTAAAGTAGTGCTTGAGCCCGAAATTTCCGGTAATGACCTTTTCTTTCACTTCTTATTCCAGCTTTTTAAGGATTGAATCTATCTCTTTTTTGGTCAAGTTTCCGTAGTAATCAAAGTTTATCTGCATGCAGGGAGCCTGCTCGCAGGCTCCAAGGCATTCGACGGTGGAGAGGGTGAATTTTCCGTCAGGGGTTGTTTCTCCGACCCTAATCCCCAGCTTTTCACTCAAATAATCGATGAGCTTATCCCCTCCAAGAAGAGAGCAGGTAAGGTTGGAGCAGACCTGAATGTGGTATTTCCCCACAGGCTGGCTGAGGAGCATGGTGTAAAAGCTAACCGCTTCCCTGATCTTAATGGGCTTAATCTCGAGGAGTGAGGCCACGAGTTTTTCTGTTTCAGGTGAGATATAGCCGAATTCCTGCTGCGCGGTGTGGAGAAGCGGAAGAAGCGCTGCCTCCTTGCGTGGATAGCGGGCAATGATTTCCTCCATTTTTTTCTTTGTCTGGGCAGAAAATTCAGCACTCACCGGTCGAGCTCTCCTCCAATCATGTTTGTGGAGCCAAAAGTGGGGATGATATCAGCCACGTAATGGCCCTGGATCATCCTCTCCAGAGCTGAGAGGACATGAAAGCAGGGCCCCCTCACATGGAGGCGGTAGGGCTTGTCAGTGCCGTCGGAAACGATGTAGTAGCCCAGCTCTCCGTTTCCTCCCTCGACAGAAAAATAGACATCACCTTTGGGCGGCCTTATGCCGTGCCCTTTCATAAAAAACTTAAAATGGTTTATCAAGCCCTCAATCGAGGTGTAAGTATCTTCCTTGGGAGGAATCCTGTATCTTCTGTCTGCGCTCATTATGCCCCTGTATTCTGATTTGCTCGCGCCTTCGAGGTTTGGAGAGAGCTTTATCGGCCGCTCTACTTTTATCTTCCGCGATTCCTCAATCGCACGAGCAGGCTCTATTCCCTTTGCCATGAGCGAAGCTTTCCCGGTTGATGGTGGGATGTGCTTCATGCACTGTTCGATGATGCGCAGGCTCTGTTCCATCTCGAGCATACGCACCATGTAGCGGTCGTAGTTATCGCCTCTTTCGCCGAGCGGGACTTCAAAATCAAGCCTGTCGTAAACAAGGTAAGGATGTGCTTTTCGCACGTCGTAGTAGACCCCTGTTGAGCGCAGGCAGGGCCCTGTCCAGCCGTAGTTTATGGCTTCCTCCTTGCTCATGACTGCAATATCTCTTGTGCGGTTGAGGAAAATTTTATTCTTGTCAAGAAGGCCGTGGACATCCTTGAGCACCTTCCTCGTTTCCAGCACCGCTTTCTTCAAGCTCGTCTCGTAATGGGGATGAAGGTCTGCCTTTACCCCGCCTATCCTGATGTATGAGGTTGTCATCCGGGCACCGGTTGTGAGTTCGATTACATCCCAGATAAACTCCCTGGCTTTAATATTGTAGAGGAAAACGGTGAAGGCCCCGCATTCCATGGCCATGGCTGCCAGACATGTCAGGTGGTCGGCAATTCTCGAAAGCTCGCTCATGATGACGCGGATGTACTGGGCTCTTTCCGGGACTTCAATGCCCAGCATTTTCTCCACTGTCATCACAAAGCCCAGGTTGTTGATAAGGGGAGAGACATAATTCATGCGGTCCGTGTAAGGGAGGAGGTTGAAGTAGGTGCGGTTCTCGCACATTTTTTCAAAGCCGCGGTGCAGATAGCCGACCTCCACCTCTGAATTGAGCACCCGCTCTCCATCCAGCTCGAGCATAATGCGGATTGTTCCGTGCATGGCGGGATGGGAGGGCCCCATGTTAATGAGAAGGCTCTCTTTGCGCGCTTCTTTCTGAATCCTGGTCGGCATTTATTTCCTCAGCGGAATCCTCGGCTGTCTCTTCTTCAAAGGATAATCCTTTCTCAGCGGATGTCCTTCAAATCCGTCGTACATGAAGAGGCGGCGCAGGTCAGGATGTCCCTTGAATTTCACCCCGAACATATCGTAAACCTCCCTCTCAAGCCAGTTTGCATTTTTCCAGAGAGAAGTTAGAGAGTCGACCTCAAGGTTTTCCTCGGCAAGCCTTACTTTTATCCTCAGGCGGCGGTTTTCAGTGAGAGAAAAGAGGTGATAGACCATCTCGAAGCGCGGGCTCTGTCCCTTGTAATCGACGCAGGTCAGGTCAAGGAGCATGGTAAATTCATGGGGAGCATTCTTGAGAGAGGCAGCAATTTCAAGCAGCGATTCCCTGTCGATGACGATTGTTTCATCACCAAAAAGAGAGGATGTGTCCTTGATTTTTCCGGGGAATCTCTTCTTTAGTTCTTCTAATATTTCTTTCTTTTCCATCTCCACGCTTGCTCTTCGTTCTGTATTTTTTCCTGAAGTTTTACCAGCGCATCCAGAACTGTCTCAGGTCTGGGAGGACAGCCGGGGATGTAAACATCGACGGGGATGATGGAATCAATCCCCTGCACGACAGCATAATTGTCGTAAATTCCTCCGCTCACAGCACAGGCGCCAAAAGCAACCACCCACTTTGGTTCTGTCATCTGCTCGTAGACTGTTCTGAGCACAGGAGCCAGCTTCTGGGTCACTGTCCCCACCACGAGCAGCATGTCTGCCTGGCGGGGCGAGAATCTCGTCCAGCCTGCTCCAAAGCGGTCGATGTCAAAATGGGCACAGGCAGTTGACATGTACTCCATGCCGCAACAGGCGGTGACATAGGGATAATGAAAGAGGGAGAATTTCCTTGCCCAGCCTAGGATGGAGTTGAATTTAGTAAGGATAAAATTCCCCTCTTTCATTCCCATTCAAACGCCCCTTTCTTCCAGGCATATATAAAGCCCATGATAAGAACGAAAATGTAGGCGAACATGACCACAAGCGCTTTCAACCCCATCTCCTTGAAGACTAAAGCCCAGGGAAAGAAAAACACAACTTCGATATCAAAAAGAAGAAAGATGAAGGCGACAAGAGAAAATTTAATCGGAAAAGGGTTTATACCTTCCTGCAGATAGGGGCTCCCGCATTCAAAAGGAGTTTCTTTGAGAGGTGTGGTTCGACGCGGGCCGAGAAGCTTGTTCATCATGAGTAGAATAATGCCCAGAATACCAAAAATGATGAAGACAAGAAAAAGTTCAATCATTGGTCAGGTTAATTAAAGGCATAAATTGTAATAAAATCATTCTGAATTTGCAAACATTTTGGGATTTTTTTTCCGTTAAACATTCAGGATGTGAAGGGCGACGTTATTCGCCTTCAATGAGGCCTCCATCACTGCCTCTGAAAGGGTGGGATGGATGTGAATCGTGGAGGCCACATCCTGAATTTTAAGGCCCTTAGCCATGGCGAGCGAGATCTCGGCTATGAGCTCACTCGCATTCGGAGCAAGGATGTGGGCACCGAGTATTTCATCTTTCTCCCCGGCAATAATCTTCACCACTCCCTCTTCTCTCCCCATGGTCAGAGCCCTGCCGCTGGCCCTGAGGGGGAAGCGGCCGACCTTAATTTTAAGGCCCTTCTCCCTGGCCTCCTTTTCGGTAAGGCCAAGAGAAGAGAATTCAGGCTCGGTGAAAACGGCTGAGGGAAGGGCGCTGTAATCCATTTCCCTTTTCAGGCCCCAAGCATTCTCGGCAGCAACAATCCCCTCGTGCGAAGCCTTGTGGGCGAGGAGCTTTCCGCCAATGAGGTCACCGATGGCGTAGATACCGGAGATACTCGTTTCCAGGCGGCTGTCAACGCGGACAAAGCCCTTCTCATCGAGCTCCAGGCTGGGTAAAGAGGAGGAAAGCTCCTCAGAGTTAGGCTCTCTGCCCGCGGCAAGAAGAACCCGCGCGGCTTTAAACTCGAAAGGTTTATCGTCTCTGAGGCAGGTGCCCCGGAGCGTGGCTTTGCCGGCTTCGAGAACAGCTTCCTCTATTTTCATGTGGGTGAAAATCCTGAGGCCGTTTGCCTTCAGAATGCGCTGCAGGCGGGAGACGATTTCGGTCTCCCAGCCAGGAAGAGGGGTAGGGAGAATTTCGAGCACAGTAACCTCTGTTCCAAGCCTGTGGAAGAATATGCCGAGCTCAAGACCGATAACTCCGGCGCCGATAACAAGGAGTGTGGCCGGGATTTCTTCAAGCTCGAGGGCCTGGCGGCTGGTTAGAATCTCTTTTTTTCCTGAGGGCAGAAAAGGAAGTCTTGAAGGCCTGCTTCCTGCGGCCAGGATAATCTTCTCTCCCTCAAACACTTCTTCTCCCTCTTCGGTGCTGACAGCAACCAGCCTCCTGTCAAGAGGAAAGGCCTTTCCTTTTATCAGCTCGACGCCGTTTTTCTTGAGGAGCATTTCCAGGCCGCTGACGAGCCGGTCAATAACTTTCTGCTTCTCATCCTGCATTTTTTTCAGGTTTATGTTGAGCTTCTCAAGAGGGCCTTCCACCACCCTGCTTCTCTTCACTTCATCCACAAGATGGGTATGGTAGAGAAGGTATTTTGTCGGGATACAGCCGTAATTTATGCACGTTCCTCCTACCCGGTCTTCTTCGATGAGGAGTGTTCGCTTATTTAGCTGTGAGGCTCTGAGGGCAGCCACATAGCCGCCCGGTCCGCCGCCAAGCACAACAAGGTCGAACTTTCTCTCCATCTCTCCCTCACTCATCAAAGCTTACATCCTGGATTATTCACGAATCGAGGTTGCCGTAGATGCGAGGCGTGGACTGTGAAGCTGTGGTCGCCCACCGCGA
>JBHIDX010000051.1:0-17473 GCA_046760305.1 Candidatus Aminicenantales bacterium | reverse complement strand
CTTCTCTTATCTTCTTATCTCTAGTATTAATAATTATCACGGGAAAAAAGATGCTTTCGAAATATGTTGCCTGAGCATGATAGATGAATCCTGGATAGGGAAATCGCTCGCTTCGGGTTTTTAACGCCGTTGCTTCCCCCTTCCCGGATTCATCTATTTGTTTTCTTTATCTTACCCGGTCTGCTGCGGGCAAACTGGATGCGAATTCTGTCCTTTATTTCTTCCTCGAATCTTTCTCTTTGGTGTGAGAGCTGTGAAAGGTATTTAAGGTGGGCCCTGAGGTAGCTCAGTCCCTGCTGGCTGAGAAAATCCAGCCAGGCTCCGCTGGCTGTTTCATCCATAAGCTCGGGCGTTTCTTCGACAAAAGTGGTCTTCCGCCTGGAAGTTAGCCTCCCTGCTTTTGAGGAGTGCCTCTTGGCGTAGATGTTCAGATTTTCCTCCAGCTCGAGGTAATTCATGTGTGGCTGCCAGCGGGCTGCCCAGCGGTAATACCTCTGATAGAATTTCTCGTTCGATTCCCTTATTTTCTCATTGCTATTCATCTCCCTGATGATGAATTCCCGCAGTCTGTCACCAGCCTCTTTCCATTTTCCGAAAAAAGGCTCTCTGAGGGCCCGGTAGTAAACAAACCATCCTCTGGGTATCCAGTAGTCACGGAAAAGATAGGGAGAGTAGTTGGAGAACGGCTGCACCCACTCGTGAGAGGGATATCCGTGGAGGTTAAGATAGATATCCGGCTGCCATCTGCGGTAGAGATTCCTTCTCACCTTTGCCTCAGGAAGGAGTGGTCTGGAGACATTCACCTGGTAGCCTACATCTATCCCCAGCGAAGAGTAGCGGCCGGCATGAAGGCTGTGAAAAGGAGTAATTTTCTGCAGCCTGCAGGCAAGTGCTGCTCCGTCAGGATTTTCCATTGGGTGGAGCACAATGTTCACTTTTTTGATGAACTCCTGGTAGGAGCTGTCACTAGCCAGGAGCTCAGCCAGTTTGAGAATGTAGTTAGTGGAAGAGACTTCGTTGGCATGCTGGCGGCCGCTCACATAGAGTGTTGGTTTCATGGTTATTAGCCTGGGGATTGAGACATATTTCTTGAGGGGAGTAAAAATCTCAAGTACTGGTACTTTTCTCTTTTCATAGGAAACGCCAGCAATGTAAGTTCGAATGGCTTTCTCCTGGTCAAGGACTCTGACAATACCCAGACAGGCTTCAGGAGAGATGATTTCATCTGTGGGCACTGAAACCTTCCCCGGACCTGGGAGAGACTCTTCCTTTCTGGGTGAGGAGACAGGGAATACCTCTTCTTTTTCCAGCTCCCTGTGTTTGAGCTTGAGGGTTAGAAATTTTAATCCGGGGTAGGTAAAGGGAGGAGGTGTCATGCCCCGCTCAACCAGCTCTCTCAGCGATTCAATCATATCCAGAAGTTTCATGTATTCTGATTCTTTCTCAAACACAAGCTCGAGGAGGACCCCCTCCACCACTCCTTCATCTGCGTTGTAGGTGAGCGAGGGTATGCGTATTGACTTTGCTTTAAGGGGAACGAACTTGATTTTTTTTGACCGTTCCTCTTTCCCTTTTTCCTTCCATTTAACCTCAAGAAGGGGAGAGGTGGTAATCCAGTCTTCGAAAGCAACCCGCACCCGACCTTTCTCACCTTCTGTGGAGGGATGAATAAGGGGGAGCACATTTCCCGGGGCAGAGTAGCGAGAGGTATCCTCGGGTATTCCTTCTTCTTTTTCGTCGAGCTCTGTAATGCCTCTCAGGAAGTCAAGAGTGTCGAAGTAGATTTCATCGTGAATTGCTTCCAGGCTGCTCACTATTTCTTCGTCAAGGCCAAGCCTGTAATCGGGTTCGCTCAGCCACAGCTCAACAAAAAGCCTCTTGAAATAGGGCTGTTTGGAGAAGGAGGGTTCGCTGTTGGTTTTTTTCATAATGTGTGAATAGACAGGGGAGAGAACCTCTTCCTGATAAAAATCCCAGAACCTCTCCAGGTCTGTTTTAAGGGAGGTGTCAAGCAGGGTGGTAGCGCCTTGGGTTATTCTAAGCCAGCCAGTGGTGACTGTCACCCTGCCCCATTCAGGCAGAGTTTTGAGAAAAGTAATTTCCCTTCTTCGGGGCGAAAATTCATTCCTGTAGACAAGCTTATCCGAGCTGTCATAAGCCTCAACCTTATAAACGGGTTCTTTTTCTGATTTCATCATGAACTCGATATTTTCTAACGGCAGACTGAGCTCTGAGGAGAGAATTTCATCCACAGGATAGAGTTCCTGGAGCCATCTGTAGGGCTCGGAATAGAAGCGCTTCTTAAGGCTGAAATCATCCTTTTCTTCAGCGCAGGTGACCACCAGCCTTCTCGTTTCTCTCTTTTTTAGCTCAGGCAGAACTTTCTCCACCAGCCAGAAGAAGCCCTGCTTGTAGGCAGAGAGGACATTCACCTCAGCGCCGGTTGAGTTGATTCCAGCCAGAAAATTTTCAATCTCACTTCTCAGTTTTTGTCTCACTGGAGGAGATTCACTCACTCCAGCCTCAATCTTGAGTGGGAGTTCAGACGCTTTAAGCCTTTCTTTTTTCTCTTTTATAAGGCGAAGCACTTCATCCGCTTCCCAGGGAAGTTCTTGCTCTTTTTTAAAAACATACCTGCTCTTATCGAGAGTGTGTGTTTTCAGTCTCACGTCTTTAATTTTCAGTGAATCCCTGAGGAAGGCGGACATCTTCCTTTCGAAGACGGTGTTTTTTTGAGGAAGATAGAAGCTTGCTCTGAAATATTCGAGCTCTTTTTCTTCCAGGCTTTCGGTTAATTTTTTAAGCTGAAGAAAGAAATATGCCTCTGTGCTTCCGTACCTTCCTTTCAAGAACTCTTCACCATCTTCAAGGATATTTTTTAGCCCCGCGTTTCCTTGGCCGAAGTGTTTGAAATAAGGGAAAGTGGTGCTCAGGTAGAGGAGTGTTTTTTCCAAAGCTTCTCTTTCTCCCCCCAGAATGGCCAATGCATTTGAGGTATTGAATGCTTGGGGTATGACTTTGACCAGGCCTTTGTGTTTTTCAAGGGGAGGTATTTTTAATTTCCCCTTTTTCAGCAGTTCCCTTAGAAGCTCATTCTCTTTTCCGACTAGAAGAGGAGCAGTAAGAGCTTTTGAGTCTTCAATTTCGCTGTCGAGAGAAATAACGGGAAATGAAGCGCCTGCTGTGTCGAGCATGAGGCGTGAGGCAAAAGATACTATTTCTTCCATGGCCAGCTCCTGGGGGATAATGACCAGAGATTCAAGGTCGTCAGCGATTCCGTCGCTGTCAGTGTCAGCATATACGCCTTTGGTGGTGAATATAGTCGTAAGGTCAAAATCTTTTTTCTGCGCTTTGAGCCTGAGCAGCGGTTTATAGGAAGGAGTGAGGATTCTCTTCGGGTAGCCGAGTCGGGAGAGCGATACAGAGGAGGAGGCTTTTTTATCCCGGAGCTGGAATGTAATCAGGGCACAGCCTGGATAATTGAGGACTTCTGTCTTCTCGCCTTTTTTGTGTCTGAGCTTCAGTGAGGAGAACGCCTGTTCGGCTCTTTCTCTGTCTTTTCTGTCTCCAAACTCAATCGTAACTCTCAGCTCCTTAATCTCTCCTGTGTTAAACTTGAGCTTTTTAAGTGCGCCCAGAGCTTTTTTTGAGGAGGGAAATTCGTAGCGTACAGCAACAGTTGTGATTTCTTTCCATTCAATATCCTCAGAGTTTAAAAATTGAGCCAGGTCCTTCTCTACCGACTGGTAGGTCACTCCAGTCTCTCTTCCCCATATTTCCCAGAGATAGGGCCAGCGTAGAAAAAAGGCTCTGCCTGTCTGGAGGAGAGCTTCTTCACTCCCTGCCTTAACAACTATCGCCTTTTTCCCCTGATAGGGAAGGAGGCATACAATACCCTCCCTGGGAGCGAGTTCAGGAACCAGGTTTCCTTTCGAATCATTGGTTTTGCTTTTTGGGAAGAAGAAAGTCTTACCGATAAAAATCAGGACTTCAGGCCCAGGGGATTTTTTCGTTTCTTGACCCTTTGATAGGGGGAATAGATTGAGGGCCACACTCTCCAGATTTGCCCGGGCAGCAATTTCTGCTGCTGTGGCTGTTTCAGAGGCTGAGGGAGAGTCAGGAATGATTATTCTCAAGGAGACAGTATCCATGATTGAGTCATGGTCAAGATCCTTCACTCCTTTTCCGGGAAGAAAAACCTGCGAGAGGCTTTTTATCTCCGGCCTGCCAGCTTGAGAGACAAAAAAGAAGACAAGCAAAAAAACCAAGACTTTTTTCCTCATCTCTTCTCCTTATCCAGAATTAAGGGGTCAGGTCTTGCATTATAACATAATAGTGAGAAGTGAAATGTGAAGAATATCTTAACCTCGATAAGGCCAAGAATTCACCCCTTCAATCACCGCGGGGGAGTATTTACTCCAGAATCCCGCTGATTAAAAATTTTAAAACAAGGTTATGGCAGGGAGAGGAATTGGAGCATGAAAAAAAGAGAAGAAAAAATACAATATATTGTATGAGCCTAATGGAGGAGGTTCAATATATTGAATTTTTTACTTGACAAATCAAAATGAATCCGGATATAATCACCTAAAGGATCACGCCAAAAGATGGAAACCCCCAAACAAAACCCTTTCAAATACATTGTTATACTGCTGGTTGTTTCCTTTATTTTCTGGGGACATCCGGTCGAGTTTGCGAGTGATAAATCTTTCTTCCAGGGATATGCCATCAAAAAGCCAGTAATAAGGGTGGGGCTGGGAGTCAATCTGAGTGAGATTGAAATCAGCGCTTCTTCAGGAATGAAGGTCTATGAAGTGAAAGAAAATTACAGGCTGATAGCTGATGATGTTGATGAGGTTCATATCAGAGGCAGAAAGGAGAAGATATCGGAGAAATTTGTGATTCAGGCAGCACAGATTGAGGATAGAGAAAAGGCGGAGATTGTGGCCCAGGAATTGAGGACAAGGCTCGAAGCCCGGGTAAGCGTGAGAAGAGATGAGGAAAACGACATCTTTAAGGTAATTATCGGAAATTTTATGACCAGAGAAGATGCATTAAATTATATAAAGAGGTTAAACAGAATCGGAATTTCGGAGACGTGGATAATTCGCGAGGAGATAACAGAAGGTGCTGCCAGACCTCTCTGGATTCTTGTCAATGATGAGCTCAAGAGTCTGGATAATGAGACAGTTCTCTATTTCATTCCCAGCCATTCAAAGAGCTTCCTTTCCTTTAACGGCACCGATTACCGGGGAATTTTTGTGCTCAGGTCGAGTCCCAAAGGCCTGGTGCTCATAAACATCCTCAATCTGGAAGATTATCTGAAGAGCGTGGTCCCGAGTGAGTTTTCTCCTTACACCTTTTCTCAGCTTGAAGCCCACAAAGCCCAGGCTGTTGCTGCCCGCACATATGCCATCAAACACCTGGGTAAGTACGAGGAGCTCGGGTTTGATCTGGATGATACGCCTGCCAACCAGTATTACCGGGGCATGATCGCCGAACATCCTCTCAGCACGAGAGCGGTCGAGGAGACAAAAGGAGAGGTAATTGTTTACAAAAACGAATTGATAAATGCTCTCTACACTTCAACCTGCGGGGGGAGAACAGAGAATGTGGAGAATATTTTCGAGGGGCCAGCCCATCCATACCTGAGAAGCACAGAATGTCTGTATGAAAAACAGAGAGAATGGCTGCTGGAGAGCAAAGAAATATTGATTCCCATCAAAGCCAGATGGAAAAACATAAGCCGGGAGATTGCCTATCTTGTCATCTGGGGCGTGCTTCCTCAGCAGACAAACCCGGCCTTCTACCGGGAGAAAGCGAGCTTTGAAGAAGCGGTGGAATGGACAGCAAGAGCGCTTGAGCTGGTGGGGAAGAAAAAAGAGCTTGAGCCTCCTGAAAATTCACCGCTCAATTTTAAAAATTTTGGCCGCTTTCTGATTCGTGCCTTTGACTGGCAGAACAGGGTAAGAAACCTGCTGCTGGAGAGCGAGATAGACTATATTCTCAAGGACTATAATAACCTTGAAGAGGGGGATAGAGAAAATCTTGCCTACCTCATTCTAGAAGGAATATTCCCGGCTTCAAAAGAAGTAGGCAACGACGAGCGTATCCTCACCAGGGCTGAGGTGGCACTTTACCTGGCACACATTATCTCAAATTATAAACCTCTTTATGAAGAAGGGATTTTCTACGGCTTCAGCAGGAAAAGGATTGAAGTTGAGAAAGGTAAAGAGAGAAAACTTATCCCCCTTTCTCCAGAAGCTTTTATACTCAGGAACAATGACGGCGATTATTCATTTGCTTCCCGCCTCTATCTTTTAGGAGGAGAGGATATAAGATGGGTGGAGAAAGACGGTGAGGTGAAGCTGCTGGAAGTAATGTATCCTGCTGATAGTAACACCCTTGACCGCCATTCTGTGTTTAACCGCTGGAAGAGGAAAGTTTCGCTTAATGAACTTGAGAAAAATGTTAATCGCTATTATCCGATCGGAAAGCTTATCGATATCACTCCTCTGAGAAGAGGGCCTTCCAAGCGCGTGGTCGAGCTTCTGATCAAGGGTTCTGAAGGGCAGGCAGTGGTCAGAGGTTTAAAAATAAGATGGGTTCTTGGCCTCAGAGATACTCTCTTTGCGATTGACAGAGAATATGACGAGAAGGGGAGAATTAAAGGCTTCACTTTCTCCGGCAGAGGATGGGGGCATGGTGTTGGACTCTGTCAGATTGGCTCTTACGGCATGGCTCTCAGCGGCGCAAGCTACAAAGAAATATTGAAAAAGTATTACCACGGAACTAAAATAAAGAAAATTTACTAGCCTCAGGGAATTGCTGGTTGAAAGAGAAAGATTTAAAGTCAGAACTGATTCAAATCATCAGAGGAAAGTCACTCATCACCGGCGTTGAACGCGTTCTCACTTCAGGCAGGAAAAGCACCTACTACATTGACGCCAAGATGACCACTCTCGATCCCAGAGGAGCAAACCTGACTGCCAGGCTAATCCTGGAAATACTTCGTGATTATGAAGTTGATGCTATCGGCGGCTATACACTCGGAGCTGACCCCATCGTCAGCGCTGTTGCTGCTCTGAGTGCTGAAACAGAGAGGCCTCTGCCTGCCTTTATCGTCAGAAAAGACCCAAAAAAACATGGCCAAAGGAAGATGATCGAAGGCCCTTTCAAAAAGGGCTGGCGGGTGGCTGTGGTCGACGATGTGGTAACCACAGGAGGCTCGACGCTCAAGGCCTGTCAGGCGGTTGAGGAAGAGGGAGGAGTGGTGGTTCTCGCTCTGGCTCTTGTTGACAGGCTTGAGGGCGGAAGAGAGAACCTGGAAGCCCGCGGCTATAAATTCCTTTCCCTCCTCACCCGCAAAGACCTCCTCTAATTCAGAAATATCCCCGTTTCTTAAAAATGTGCAGGAAGAATTTTAAAATCTGTGATGATGAATTTCCTCAATTCTGGAAAAGCCCTTTACTCCCAGCTTCGATTCATCTCCCATGCTCTGAGCTGCGGGCGGAGACCCACCCCGCCCACAGCTCGACAGATGAATCCGGGAAGGGGGAGGAGCGACATTGAGGGTTTAGCTTGACTCCCCACTTGGCGGGGGAATAGATAAAAATATTCACGGAACTAGAAATGCTTACACGCACGGTTAAAAAGAAAATTGCTTTTTGATCAGGGGTAGAGTAAAATTCCCTACTTTGACATGGAAAAGTCTGAGGCAAAGATAAAAAAGAAGATTCCGCTCGGCGTGGCTCTCATCCCTGTTGTTTTCCTCATTCTGGCCCTGGTTTTTGCCATCGGAATTTTTAAGCTCCCTCCTCATATTCCCCTCATCTGTGCCTCGGCAGTGGCTTCGCTCATCGCTGTTTTCTATAAGCATCCCTGGAAGGAAATCCAGGAAGGAATGGTGCACGGCATTACTCTTGCCCTGGGAGCAATCCTCATCCTCATGATTGTGGGAACCATGATCGGAACCTGGATCCTGGGAGGGATCGTGCCTTCGATGATTTACTACGGCCTCAAAATCCTTTCGCCAGCGATTTTTCTTGTGGCCACGCTCATCATCTGTTCCATAATCTCCCTGGGAACAGGCTCATCCTGGTCAACTGCGGGTACGGTCGGCGTCGCTCTCATCGGGGTGGGCAGGGGGCTCGGCGTTCCGGTGGCCATGGTTGCCGGGGCTATCATTTCCGGTGCTTACTTTGGCGACAAAATGTCCCCTTTATCAGACACAACCAACCTTGCTCCTGCTGTGGCTGGAACAGACCTTTTCTCCCATATAAGACATATGGTCTACACCACCGCCCCTGGCTATATAATTTCGGTTTTGCTCTATGCTCTCATCGGATTGAGATTTTCGGGAAACACCATGGAGACCCAGAACATAGAATTGATAATGAGGACCCTCAAATCAAATTTTTTCATCCATCCCCTGCTTCTTCTCCCCCCACTCCTGGTCATCGTCATGGTGGTCAAAAAAATTCCTCCTCTGCCAGCTCTCTTTGGCGGCACAATCCTGGGTGGGATTTTTGCCATGGCCGCTCAATCAAGTTCTCTGGCTGAGGTCATCCAGGCCGCTCAATCCGGCTATGTTTCTCAAACTGGGGTGGAGCTTGTCGACAACCTCCTCACCAGAGGCGGCCTGGAGAGCATGATGGTAACAGTAGCTCTTATTATCTGCGCCCTCTCGTTCGGGGGGATAATGGAGAAGACCGGTATGCTTGAAATGCTGGCCGCATCGCTCCTGAAAAGAGTAAAAAGGACAGGCTCGCTCGTAGCAACAACCATTTTTAGCTGCATCGGGATGAACGCCATTGCCTCTGACCAGTACCTGGCCATCGTCATCCCGGGAAGAATGTACAAGAACGCCTTTGACGCCATGCATCTCCATCCCAAGAATCTCTCCCGCTGCCTGGAAGATTCAGGAACACTTTCCTCGCCTCTTATCCCCTGGAACAGCTGCGGAGCCTTCATGCACGCAACTCTGGGTGTTAACCCCCTTCTTTATCTTCCCTTCGCTTTTCTCAACCTCACCAACCCGGTGGTTTCTATTTTCTACGGCTACACGGGAATTACCATGGAAAAAGTGAAGAACTAGATTACGTTATACTTCTTTCCCACCTTGGTAAAAGCCTCTATTGCCCGGTCGAGGTGTTCTTTCTCATGAGCAGCTGAGAGCTGAACCCTGATTCTTGCCTGGCCTTTGGGCACAACAGGGTAGTAGAAACCGATGACATAGATGCCTTCCTCCAGAAGGTCCTTGGCCATATCCTGGGAGAGTTTGGCATCGTTCTCGAATTTTCCGAGCATGATGGGAACAATGGGATGTATTCCGGGCTTGATGTCAAACCCGGCTTCGGTCATTTTTTCCCGGAAATAGGTTGTATTCCTTTCGAGCTTATCCCTGAGCTCGGTTGTCTCGGAAAGAAGGTCAAAGACAGCGATAGAGGCGCCGACTACAGCCGGAGCAAGAGTGTTGCTGAAAAGGTAAGGTCTTGAACGCTGCCTGTAGAGTTCGATGATTTCTTTCCTCCCTGAAGCAAATCCGCCCGAAGCCCCACCGAGTGCCTTACCCAGGGTGCCGGTGATGATGTCTATTCTGCCCATCACTCCTCTGTACTCAGGAGTACCTCTTCCTGTTTTGCCCAGGAATCCGGTGGCATGAGCATCGTCAATCATGACCAGGGCCTCGTACTTATCAGCCAGGTCGCAGATTTCATCAAGCTTGGCGATGTCGCCATCCATGGAAAATACACCGTCAGTGGCAATCATCCTGTAGCGGGCTCCCTTTGCTTCTTTGAGCTTTTCTTCCAGGTCTTCCATGTCTCCATGCTTGAAAATGTAGCGCTGTGCTTTGCAGAGTCGGATGCCGTCGATGATTGAAGCATGGTTTAACTGGTCAGTGATGATGGCGTCCTCAGGGCCGAGAAGGGGCTCGAAAACTCCTCCGTTGGCGTCAAAACAGGCAGCAAAGAGGATAGTGTCTTCGGTCTGGAGAAATTTGGATATTTTCTCTTCCAGTACTTTGTGGATATCCTGTGTTCCGCAGATAAAACGGACAGAACTCATGCCGTAGCCCCATTCCTCGAGTGTTTTGTGAGCTGCTTCTATGACCTTAGGATGGCTTGAAAGTCCGAGATAATTGTTGGCGCAGAAATTGAGCACTTTCTTTCCTCCTCGCACCTCAATCTCCGCTCCCTGGGGAGTGATGATGATACGTTCCTCTTTATAAAGGCCTCCATCTGTGATGGACTGGATTTCCTTCTGCAGGTCTTCCTTGATTTTGCCGTACATTATAATTCCCTCCTTCCAAAAATTTGAATTAAAAATATATCAAAATCTGGCTCCAATGAAAAGAGAAATCCTGATGGAAAAATAGAATCATTCCAGCATTTTTGATATAATCTGCTGCCATGGATTATGAAGGGTTTTTCTATTTTGAGCCTTTTACCGATGATTTTTCCCGCCACTTCAAGGTAGAAAAAATTTACTATCAGGGGAAAACAGAATTTCAGCGGGTGCAGATATTCGGCTGCAAGGTCTTCGGCAGGGTTTTATTCCTGGATGGCAAGATTCAATCTGCTGAAATAGATGAGTTTGTTTTTCACGAAGCACTCGTCCATCCTGCCCTCATTTCCCATCCTTCACCCACAAAGGTGCTTGTCATCGGAGGAGGAGAGGGGGCGACGATAAGAGAAGTACTCAGGCATGATGGGGTGGAGAAAGCGGTCATGGTCGATATTGACCGCAAGCTTGTCGAACTCTGCCAGGAATATCTTCCTCCCTGGTCTGCCGGTTCTTTCTCTAACAGCAAGACCAGGCTTTTATTCGGAGATGCCAAGGAGTACTTGGCCGGTGTTAACGAGGAATTTGATGTCATTGTTTCCGACCTCACAGAGCCGGTAAGGGAAGGGCCTTCAGTTTATCTCTTCACTAGGGAATTTTTCAGCAGAGTTGATGCTGCTCTCAACGAAGATGGCATATTTGTCCTCCAGGCCGGGAGCACAGACCCTTACTACAATAATTTTTTTGCCTCCTGCGCAAAGACGCTGGGAGAGATTTTTCCCCTGGTCAGGCCTTATTGGACGTTTGTTTTCTCTTTTGGCATGCCCTGGGGATTTATCGTTGCCTCGAAAAAGGAAGACCCGGTTGCGCTTGATGAGCAGGAGATTTCAAGAAGAATAGAGAAGAGGGGAATAGAAGGCCTCAGGTTTTATCATCCCGGGCTTCACAGGTCTCTTTTTTCACTCCCGCTTTACCTTCTCCAAGACCTGAAGAAGGGAAGGATTCTGACTGATAAAGAACCCTTTATATGGGAAGTATGAGCGAGAAAATATCCTCCCCCGGGAAAAAGCCTGATGAAGTGCGGGAATACCACAGCCCATACCACGGCCTTTTTTTAGCCTCAAAAAAGTACTCCACAGCCAGCAGTCAGCCTGGCAGAAAATCGATGTCGTCGAGAATGAGTATCTGGGCCGCATTCTTTTTCTCGACGGGCTTGTCCAGACCTGCGAGAAGGACGAGTTCTTCTACCACGAAATGCTCGTCCATCCAGCGCTCGTCTCTCATCCTTGTCCGGAAAATATCCTTCTCGTCGGCGGCGGGGATGGAGGAGCTCTTAAGGAAATAGTCCGCTATCCTGAGGTCAAAAAAGTATATTTTGTCGAGATAGATTCTCAAGTGATAGATGTCTCGCTGAAGTTTTTTCCCTGGTTGAGGCATTGTTTGAAGGATGAGCGGGTTGAGCTGGTGGTGGCTGATGGTAATGAGTTCATACTGGAAACGGATGAAAAGTTTGATGTGGTGCTGGTCGATTCATCAGAGCCTGTAGGGCCGTCCAAGGTTCTTCACCATGCTGACTTTTTCAGGAATCTCAGAGGATGCCTTCGAGAGCCAGGGGTGGTGGTTACTCAATCCGGCTCGCCTCTCTATCATCTGGAGAACCTTAGACATAGCAGGAGAGCGCTGAAGGAAGTTTTCAAGATTGTGAAAATTTATCTTTCACCTGTTCCCACCTACCCTGGAGGAAGCTGGAGTTTTCTCTTCCTTTCCCAGAGCGTAGAACCGTTTTCTCTGCGTAGAGATGAGCCTTCAGAGCTTAAATTCTATTCAAAAGAAATTCACACCGCTTCTTTTGTTCTTCCCCAGTTCATAAAACAAAGACTTTAAATTAGAAGTGCCGAAGCAATCCGTCGTTGCGAGCCCTGAATGGGCGTGGCAATCCTATATACTGGCGGCCTCTCGTCCTTGCGAGCGACTGAAGGGAGCGTGGCAATCCCATGCAATGGCGGATGTGATGGGATTGCCGCGCTTCGCTCGCAATGACAGGGCGCATTTTCGAACTAAGAATGGTTAATAGTTGAGTTTCCCTTCCTGGTGGCGTTTGGTCAACACCGAGAGCATGTCTTCTGTCATGGCTGCCAGGTCATAGCTTGGCTTCCATCCCCACTCTTCTCTTGCTGCGGAGTCGTCGAGGGAGTTGGGCCAGGAGTCAGCGATTTCCTGCCTGAAATCAGGCTCGTATCTGCATTCAAACCCTGGAATGTGCTTTTTAATTTCAGCAGCGAGCTCTCCGGCAGTAAAGCTCATGGCCGTGACATTAAAATCTGAATGGTGCTTCAGCTTGGAGAAGTCTGCTTCCATGAGGTCGATGGCTGCCTTGAGGCAGTCTGGCATGTACATCATGGGAAGCCTTGTATCTTCTCTGACAAAGCAGGTGTATTTTTTGTTCTTAACTGCTTCAAAATAGATGGCCACTGCATAATCTGTTGTTCCCCCGCCAGGAAGAGTTTCATAGCTGATGATCCCTGGATAGCGGCAGCCGCGGACATCAACATTAAAACGCCTTACATAGTAGTCGCAGAGCAATTCCCCAGCTACTTTTGTCACCCCGTACATTGTCCTCGGGCGGAGAATAGTTTCCTGGGGCGTGTTATCCAGCGGAGTTTCAGGACCAAAGACCGCAATCGATGAGGGAACAAAAACCCTGACCAGCTCATATTCGCGGGCAACTTCAAGAATATTATAAGTGCCGTTCATGTTTACATCCCAGGCAAGTTGAGGGTTTTTCTCGCCCACAGCAGAGAGGATGGCAGACATGTGGTAGATGGTGTCTATTTTGTATTTTCTGACCATTTCCTCGATGGTTTCTCTTTTGGTGACGTCGATGAATTCAAATGGTCCCGAGTCCTTGAGCTCTGGTTTTGGCTTTGTTCTATGGCCTGTGGCCAGGACATTATCGTTCCCATGTTTTTTCCTGAGGAGCATGGTCAACTCTGAGCCAATCTGGCCCACAGCACCGGTGACCATAATCCTTTTCATCTCTTTCGCCATTTATTAACCTCCTGGATATTGTTTCCGTGGGTGAGGCTTACTTTATATCCTGCCTCAGATAAGATGTCAACTATAAAGCCTTTAAGAGGGAGCGAGATGAATCCGGGAAGGGGGAAGGGGCAAGTATTTCTTGCCTTCCTCGCTCTCTTTTTATAGATTTAAATACCCCGAAGGGTAAAAAAATGCCGGCAATTATGGATAAAATAAAGAAAAAAAGTTTTTTGCTGGTGATAAGTTGAGAAACCATTATAGCCTCTTGATCGGATTTATGTTAAATAGTATTGCCGGCATTTTTTATGAATAGTTCAGGTTAATTATTCGGATAATAAGGAGGAATAATAATGGCCATCACACTTGACGGACACAGTCTTACCATTGAAGATGTGGTAGAAGTTGCTCGCAATGAAGAAAAGATTTCGCTCCATCCAGATGCTGTGGAAAGGATAAAAAAATGCAGGGCTCTTCTCGAAGATAAGATAAAAAAAAGGGAAATAATGTACGGCGTGAACACAGGCATCGGTGAGCTCTCGGAAGTTGTCTTAACCCAAGAACAGGTAGAGAAATACCAGAAGTATCTCATCTACAGCCATGCTGCAGGTTACGGCAAGCCAATGTCTGTGGATGTTGTCCGGGCTGCTATCCTGAGCAGGATTAACTGTCACTGCCATGGTCATTCTGGTTTGCGGCTGGCTGTGGTAGAGACACTGGTGGAAATGCTCAACAAAGGGGTGACGCCGGTGATGTGTGAGAAGGGCTCGGTGGGAGCATGCGGCGACCTCTCGCCCATGGCCCAGATGGCTCTCGTTCCCATGGGCGAAGGCGAGGCATTTTATAAGGGAGAACGTCTTCCTGCTAAGGAGGCGATGGAGAAGGCCAGGATTCCGATCATCGTCTACGAAGCAAGGGACGGGTTAGCAACCATAAACGGCTCGAACGTGATTGCCGGGCTGGGAGCGCTCGAGATCTATGACGCTGCGCGCTGGATAAAAAACTCAGAGATTGCAGCAGCCATGACTCTCGAGGTACTTAACGCCAACATGAAGGCCTATGACGAGAGGCTTCACCGGGTGCGGGGTTATCCAGGAGCTGTAGAGTGTGCGGCTAATGTGAGAAGGATAACAGAGGCAAGCGAGCTTCTCGCCCAGAAGGGCAAAAAAGTCCAGGATGCCTACAGCCTGAGGAGCACTCCCCAGGTTGTTGGTTCAGCCCATGACGCTCACAAATGGGCACGCTACATGTTCGAGATAGAGCTGAACAGCGCAGCCGACAACCCAACCTTTTTCCCTGATGAGGAGCTGGTGCTCACCGGAGCGAATTTCCAGGGAACTCCACTTGCCTTTGCTCTTGAGCTCCTGGGAACAGCCGTGACCACTGTCTCGGTTCTCTCTGAGAGAAGGGTGAACAGGTTGATGAATCCTCACCTGAGCATGGGACTTCCTGCTTTTCTGACAAAAGGAGCGGGGATGTTCTCAGGGCTGATGCTCTCCCAGTACACTGCAGGAGCTCTGGTATGTGAGAACAGAATCCTTTCTCATCCTGCTGCCACTGGCTCCATACCTGCTGCTGCAGACCAGGAAGACTTTGTCAGCATGGGGATGACAACAGCACTCAAGACAAGGCAGATTATCGATAATGCTCAGGCAGTGCTGGCCATTGAATTCATGGCCGGAGCCCAGGCTGTTGACTTCAGAAAGCCGCTTAAACCGAGTCCCGGAGTAAAGGCTGCTTACGAAGTTGTAAGAAAATACGTTGATTTCCTGGATGAAGACCGGCCTCTTTTTGATGATATAAACAGGCTTAAGGAGGTAGTGGAGTCAGGGGAAATTCTGGATGCAGTGGAGAAAGCTGTCGGGCCTTTAGAATTAAAGCCGTTATCAAACATGGGAGCAGATTCCTCTTTTTGAATTTCTGATGAAGTCCATCAGATAACGAATCTCTTCGAGGGGTTTGAGTTCTTTCTCCATCCTCTCCAGCGCCTGGCTGACGTTGAGGTTCATCCTGTAGAGTATCTTGTAGGCTTTTTTTATTTCAGTCCTTACCTCTTCGCTCAGGCCAGCCCGTCTCATGCCCACAATATTCATGGAGTGGATGAGAGAATCGCCTTTGACTAGCATGTAGGGTGGGATATCCCTTGTCACTCGTGCCAGTCCTCCTACCATGACCACTTTCCCGATTCTCACGAACTGGTGGACAACAGAGTGTCCGGATATAAAAGCTCTGTCCTCGACCGTAACATAACCGCCGAGAAGGACTCCGTTGACCAGGATGACCTCGTTGCCGAGGTGGCAGTTGTGGCCAACATGGGAGAAGGCCATAAAGAAGTTGCTGTCGCCGATGACTGTTGAAGAACCTTCCTCGGTGCCCCTGTGGATGGTGGTGTATTCCCTGATAATGTTGTTCTTTCCGATCTTCACAAAGCTTGGCTTTCCCTTGAAGGCCAGATCCTGGGGTTCATGGCCGATAATAGCTCCTTTGTGGATTGAAGTTCCTGTATCGATTGAAGTCCCTGAACGAATCCAGACATGAGAACCTATTTTCACCCCTGCGGCAATTTCAACTTCATCTTCGATAATAGAGAAAGGGCCAATCTCCACCCTGTCCGCAATTTTCGCCTTAGGGTTTACAATAGCCGTAGGATGAATGCACATTTTTACCTCAATCAAGCTTTATCTTTTTGAATTCGTAAGCAGTCGATTATATCATAAAAATCATATGGTGTTATTGTTTTCTCTATTTCTGATTACCACCAGGGTAAATCTGGAAAGATGATGCTTTTTCTATCTCTGGAAGGAAATTATTCAGTGCGGGTGATTTTGAAGGTTACGGTCCCTCCCCCTGTGTGCTTTAAGGGGTCGAGGCACTGAACGTAAGCTGCTTCTCCTTCAACTGCCAGCCCCAGCTCTCTGGCCTGTACTCCCTTGGAGAGAGCATTGTAGTAGGGAAGGAGGGAGGCGAGAGAGTGCATGCAGACAGCGTCTGTTTCCTTTAAATTAAGCTTGTAGCCCTCGTCCAGAACTATTTTATTCCCCACACTGTAAACAGGGCATTTTCCCTCTATCTCGATAACTTCAACGACAAGCTTCATTTTTAAATTTTTAGGGATTTTAGCTCGATGTTTCCTTCCCAGCACTGGAGCCTGATCAGGGCTTCACCTTTCCCGTAACTCCTGCTCCATTTTTTTGCGGGAAGCTTTTCTTCTTCTCCAACAAGCTCAGATTCTATTTTTCCCAGCCGCGTTTCAGCTTCGATGCGGGCGCTAATTTCTGGAGGAAGATAGAGGCGGAGGTTTCCTTTGTTTGTTTTGAATAAAAAATCGTCAGAGCCTTTGATTTCATAGATACGGGCTACAACATTTCCCTCATCTACAACCAACCTGCATTTGCCTCCCAGGTCTTCGATCTCGATATCGCCTTCGCCAAGGGATAGATTAAGCCCGCCGTAGAGCTGATAGAAACTTACGTCTCCTTTCTCAATCTTTATTTCTTTAAAGACAACCTGGGAGGGAAGGCGAAGCTCGTAGTCAACAAAAACGTTCTTTATGTCAGCCCTTGGGAAAAAGGTTTTTATGACCAGCTCATTACCCTTCTTTTTAACTTCTATATCTGTCTGTCGGAGTTGAGAATCAGTGCCGGTTTTGGTGGCCCGAATCTCTGCCTTCTCTTTTTGCCATCCGAAAACCACCAGGTCTCCATGAAGGTTATCAAAAGTGATAACGCTTCCATCTTTGAGCTCAAGCTCGCGGTAAAATTCTCTCACCAGGGGGATATTGCTGAAGGTCACGCAGCTCTGCAAAGTCAGCAGGAGTAAAGAAATTGTGAGAAGAATGCCTGTTTTTCTCATTTTATCCCTCACAGATTTAGTGTAGATAAGATGATGTTTTTATTCAAGTGGAGAATATACTATAATACAGCAGCCGTATAAGAATCATGACATCCTATCCTTTTATTAATTTTCAGACAGCATTTCCTGGGAGTTGAGGTGCTGCAGTTGTGAGGCAAAAAAGTTTTCCGGATGGTGGCCTTGTCATTGCGAGGAGCAGAGCGACGAAGCAATCCCATACATTGGCGGATAGAGGTCATTGCGAGGCACGAAGTGCCGAAGCAATCTCCTACACTGGCGGATATGATGAGATTGCTTCGCT
>JBHIDX010000050.1:0-17767 GCA_046760305.1 Candidatus Aminicenantales bacterium | reverse complement strand
AAAGAAGGGGAATGACTACCAGAGCCAGGATCAAAACTCCATGAATAATCACTGCGAGCGGGAAAGATAAAATCCTCCTCCCTGTATTTTTATCGCCTTTGATGAAGGAATCTTCGAACATTTCAGCCCTCCTTAATACTTCCATCTAAAATGGAGCAAATTTCGTGCCAGCATAAAATTTCGGGGGAAAAGTATCCCCGCAGTGATTTAAGAGGTAAATTATTTTTACAGATGTAAAGAATTTTAATCGAGCCGGTTTGGACTGAATTATTCATAAATATCAAAATTTTTAGCATCAAAACCTGTGGCTACTTGTGAATAGTCCAAGTTTGGTAATAGAAAAAAAATTTAATATAATAATGGATTGTATGAAATTATTTATTAAAATTATGAGCACAAGTTTCTGGAGGGTAAGATGAAAAAGAAAGTCATTCTTTTTTCCATTTTTCTTTTCGTTTTTATGAGCGTTGTTTCCGGGATTCAACAACAGGAAAAGCTCCTTCCCCCTGAAAAGCACGTGGCAGAAGTAAGACTTGTTCTGGTTGATGTTATCGTTAAAAAAGGAGGGGAATTTGTTACCGACCTTAATGTTGATGATTTTGAAATATACGAGGATGACCGAAAAGTTCCGATTAACTCTTTTGAACTGGTGAGCTTTGCCAGGGGTGAACTTTTGCTTGAAGCTCAAAAACGGGGAGAAATTCCAACTCCTATTCCGCGCAAGCAGCTCGTTGTTTTGATTGATGGAATCTGCTCCTGGCAGAGAAACCTCAAACAAGGCGCAAGAAAGATTATCGACGAGCTTATCTCTCTGGCCAAACTCGGTAACAAAGTCATGGTTGTCCAGATGGTTGAAAACAAAGGAGTGGAGGTGCTCCAGGATTTCACCACCGATGAGGAACTGATCAGAAAAGCCCTTATCAAAGCCAGCACAAATATCTGGTTTGAAAAATCGATTGACGCCCTGAAAATGTACCAGGAAGTTGGACTTGCTGAGCCTGGCACGGGTGAAGAAGCGATGGCTATCTCTGAGAAGTACATGGAAAGGGTGCATCCCACGCTCGAGGAAGAGTATCTCTACCGGGAGAGAGGAAGGTTTGAGCAGGCGCTCGGTGGCCTGCTGGCTGTTTCAAACATGATAAAGGACCTGCCAGGAAGAAAATCCATTCTTCTCATAAGCGATGGCATTCCGGATGTTTCCTCAAAAACAATCGATAAAAAAATTGACGAGGCAACACCCGAGAGAACAGTGAGCGGGGCAAGGACTCCCCAACTGGATCTCAGAAGAGATACAGCTACGGTAAGGGTGTTTGACCCTTTCAATATTCTCCAGAAAAAAAAGCTCATGAGTGCTGAAGAAGTTATGCGTGAGCTGATTCGCTTTGCCAATGCCCAGAATATTTCCATCTACGCCCTCGACCCCGAGGATTTTACCCGACATCTTGTTCCAGCCTCAGCAGAGTTCGGACCCAGAGAGGCTATTGCTCCCTACGAATTCAGAGCAGAGGAGAAGATAAAGAGAATTCAAAATCTTTCCTGGCTGGCTGAGGACACAGGAGGTGTAAGCCTGAGGGGAGCAAAAAAATACGAAACTTTCTACAATGTTGTGAGCACAGACCTGAATTATTACTACCAGTTAAGCTACTATCCACCGAGAGAAAAGCCTGATAATAAATACCACAGGATAAAGGTAAAGGTTAAACGCCCGGGCGTTAACCTCAGGTTCAGGAAAGGCTACACTGATTATTCCCCTGAAGAAGAGGACAGACTTAATCTCGTCTCTGCTTTTTACAACCCATCCCTCTATGTTAAGTTGCCGTTTCAGGCAGAATTTATTCTCTTCCACACTGATTCCAGAAAATATGAACCCTGGATGAATATTGCTCTTCCCACCAAAAAGCTTTTTCTCGAAAGAGGAATCGGATATGGTGAAAAAAAGTTTAGTCTTCATATCTGGGTTAAAGATAATGTAAGAGGAGAAAGCGCTTTTGCGGGGGCGATCACCATTCCTTTTAACATCGATGAGTCAATGATGACTCTCCTTAAGACCACAGATTACATCGCCTACCATTTCAAAGGTAACGAAATACCTTTTCCCCGCAGGGAATACAGAGCAATCTTTGCTCTCTACGACCCTGAAACAGATGAAATCGGTACTTTTGAATCTCCTGTCATCCTCCCTGATTTTAAGGATAAAAAGGAGGGAGGCGTAATTAGCTGTGTCTTGGGTTTTGTCTCACCCAGCAGCAGAAAGGCAAAAAAATCGTTCTCTATTTCTCAGAAAGAAGGATGTTTGGAATATGGAGAAATGAAATTCTTTCCTTCTGTTTCCAATCGATTCCAGCGCATGCAGGATGCAGCTCTTTTTCTTCAGCTTTATTTACCCCAGGGAAAGATGAGTGTAGACCCTGAATTCAGGATTTCGGGCAAGGGAAGAATAACCCAACAGCTACCGGGTGAACTTGTGGCAGAAGAATGGAACAAAAAATCAGGTATATGGAAAGGTCTTTTTAACTTAAGCCTGAGGACTGTAATTTATGGTGATTACAAACTCAAAGTAGAGGTACCTGTATCAAAAGATGGTAAGACTCAGACCAGAGAGCTAGCATTCACCAAGCTCCGTTATTAGAGGTGGAAAGTCAGGCCGGATAAGGCAGCCTTGAGGTTGAATTAAGGAGGAAAAATGGCTTTGTTATCCCTTGGGGAACTGAAAGAGAAAATCGAACAATTCCCCAGAAAAAAAATTGTTAACCTTCCTACCCCTCTCCAGAAGCTGGAGAGACTTTCCCGCTTTTTCGGCGGACCAGAGATTTATATGAAGAGAGATGACCTGACCGGCCTTGCATTCGGTGGAAATAAGTCCAGAAAACTGGAATATATTATCCACGATGTGCTCGATAAGAAAGCGGATGTCATCATTACCTGGGCAAGCATACAGTCAAACTGGTGTCTCCAGACAGCAGCTGCTGCCCGAAGGTTCGGTATAAAGCCGGTTCTCATTCTTTTTAAAACCTACGAGCTTCCAGATGAATGCGACGGAAATCTTCTCCTCGATTTTATTCTGGATGCAGAGATAAGGATAAAGGAGGCAGAGAAAGGAAAAGTGGTGAGTGAGGAGTACGCCGCAGAAATCGTTGAAGGTGTGGCCAGGGAGATGAACAATAAAGGTCACACTCCCTACGTAGCTCCTATTGGAGGTTCAATGGTAGGCGGATCGATGGATATTCCCCTGGGTGCTCTCAGCTATGTCAGAGCTTTTGCCGAAATGCTGGAGCAGACAGAAGAACTCGGAGTCGATGTCAGCCATGTGATTCATGCCACCGGGTCTGGAGGGACTCAGGCAGGACTTGTTGTGGGCGCAAGTTTATTAACCGAGAAGGTAAAAGTGGTGGGCATAAGTGTTTCCGATGAAAGAGAAATATTCTCATCAGTTGTGAGGACTATCGCCCAGGAGGCGTTAAAGGCGATGAAGCTCGATTTATCTTTCCAGGAAGACGATATCATAGTTTTAGATGAATATATCAAAGAGGGCTATGGAATAGTGACACATGAGGTTTCAGAGATAGTGCGGCTTGTAGCCATGAAAGAGGGAATATTTCTCGACCCTGTCTATACTGGCAAGGCCATGGTAGCGCTCGCTGACCTCATAAAAAAAGGATATTTTAAGAAAGAGGACAAGGTGGTCTTTTTCCATACCGGGGGAACGCCGGCTTTATTCCCCAATAAGCATAATTTTGAAAAATACCTAAAAATCACCCCTTGATTCATCTCAAAAGGTGATTGCTTTCCTGGCTGATTTTCAATAATACTTTCAATGAAAGATGGGTAAAATAATCATCAGTCTTTTTCCCGGAAAAAACAATTATTCTCCTTTAAGGGGAGTTATTCTCACCCTCCTTTCTTTAATCCTGCTCTCAATTATCCTCTAGCCTTTTAAACAGCTTCTTTTTTAGCTCCTACTTGCTTTTTGAAGTCTTCAGGTACCTTAGAAATTCACTTTCTGTGGAGAGGAGAAGCCAGGTATTCTCTGCCAGGCTTTGCTTATATGTTTCGAGTGTCTTCATAAACTGGTAGAATTCCGGATCGCGATTATAAGCACGAGCATAGATTTTTGTTGCTTCAGCATCTGCTTTTCCCATTATTTCCTGAGCTGTCTTGTAAGCCCCTGACCTTATTCTTTTCAGCTCTTTCTCTTTTTCTCCTCGAATCTCAGCACTTTTTCCTTCTCCTTCGGAACGGTACTTGGAGGCGATTCGCTGTCTCTCAGCAATCATGCGGTCAAAAACAGTCTTCTGGACTTCTTCCACGTAGTTTATGCGTTTGAATCTTACGTCCCTGAGCTCGATACCCAGCGCTGGAGTTAATTTAGAAGATTTCTCGAGAATGAGCTGAGCAATTTTTTCCCTTCCCAATGATATTTTTTGAACCTGTGCTGAAATCTCCAGTATCTCTGCTTCCTGAGAAATTTCAAATGCACGGTTTGTAGAGCGGACGATTTCAATCAGGTCAAAATTGGCCACAGCATTCCTTGTCTCTCCGTCGATGATATCATCGATTCTTGACTGGGCACCGCGCTCATCTCTTACTCTCTGGAAAAATACAAGCGGGTCACTGATTCTCCACCGGGCGTAAGTATCAACCCAGATGAATTTTTTGTCTTTGGTCGGTATTTCATTTGCATCTCCATCCCATTCAAGCCAGCGTTTCTCAAAATAGTTAGCCTTCTGGATAAACGGAGCTTTGATATGAAGACCTGGCGAGGTGACTGCATCTCCGATGGGCTTTCCAAACTGGGTTATAATTACCTGGTTTATTTCAGAGACGACATAGAAAGAGTTGCCGAGGATGAATAAAACAATCACCATGCCGATAATGGTCAGGATTAGAATTGTTTGTTTCCTCATTTTTTTACCTCCTCACCGAGATTCAGCAGGGGAAGGATGTTTTTCTGCTTTTCGTCAAAAATGATTTTTTTCTTCAACTTGGGAAGAATGTCGTTTAAGGCTTCCAGGTAGAGCCGTCTTCTTGTCACAAGAGGGGCTCGGGAGTATTCTCGCTGGATGGCAGTGAATCGGTCTGCATCTCCTTTTGCCATGTTAACTCTCTCTGTGGCATAACCTTCGGCAGCTCTTATCGTCTGCTCTGCTTCCCCAACTGCTCTGGGAATTTCCTTGTTGTAATCAGACCATGCCTCGTTTATCATCCTTTCTTTCTCCTGCAGAGCCTCGTTCACCTCGTTAAATGAAGGCTTTACCGGGTCAGGAGGAGTTACATCCTGGAATTTTATGAGATTAACTTCTATTCCGGTCTCATAAAGGTCACAGAGAGCCTGGAGTTCTTCCTTGGTCTCATTTTCTATCCTTGCTCTTCCGATGGTGATAATTTCATCTACAGCATTGTCACCGACTATTTTTCTCACCACAGCTTCATTCATGTAGCGGAATGTTTCTTCCACGTTTCTGACCTTGAAAAGATATTTGTATGGGTCGCGGATTTTATACTGCACAATCCATTCCACCATGACAACGTTCAGGTCTCCTGTGAGCATCACTTTCTCTTTTTTAGCCTCAGGGCTGACGATGTATTCTGTCCTTATTCCTGGCCTTACTGTCCTGAAGCCGAATTCCTGTTTTAGCTGTCTCTGAACAGGAACCTTCATCAATTTCTCTATTCCGAGCGGAATTTTAAGGTGGAGACCCGGATCAGTTGTTCTTACAAATTTACCCAGACAGAGAATAACACCTATCTGCTCAGGACTAATCTGGTAGATTGAGCCTGCAAGGAGAATGAGAGCAACCACAGCGACAACAATAATCTTGACAATTCCGATTCTTACCCTTGGCAGCTTAAAGTCCATGGAAGGAAAATCGTTCCTCATAGAAACCTCCTTTTTCCATTTATTTTATTATAAATTCAGTTTGCCAGACTTTATTCCCTATGGGCTTATTTAAAATCTTTTAATGTATTTTCTTGAATATGCCGAATGATAGCACATCAGCGCCTTAAAAGACAGTAGAAGCGCATCTTTTTCTAGGGAAAAGGGGAAATAGGTATACTGTCACCGATTTTGTTGAGATTTTTCCAGACCAGGTTGTAAATTTAGCCCTTGGGAGGTAAAATCATTCGCGAGAAAAGAAGATGAAAAAAGATGACACTCATTACATGCAGCAGGCTCTCCTGGAAGCAGAAAAAGCTTTGGAAAAGGGTGAGGTGCCCGTGGGAGCAATTGTTGTCTGGAACGGAAGAGTAGTTGCCAGAGGACATAATCAACCGCTTTCTGGAGATGATCCTACTGCCCATGCTGAGATAGTTGCTATCAGAGAAGCGTGCCGCAGAAGAAAAAATTACAGAATTCCGGACTGTGAGCTTTATGTGACTCTCGAACCCTGTGCCATGTGCCTGGGGACAGTGGTTCAGGCCAGGGTGAAAAGACTTGTTTTCGGCGCTCTTGACCCCAAAAATGGAGCTGTGCAGTCCATAATGAAATTCCCCTTTGAAAAAACCAACCATTGTTTAGAAATTGAACAGGGAGTGCTGGCTGAAGAATCTTCTATACTCCTTAAGGCTTTTTTTAAAGCAAGAAGAAAATGAATTGACAGGGAGAGGTGGCCGAGTGGTTTAAGGCGGCGGTCTCGAAAACCGCTATCCTGTTTATACGGGATCGTGGGTTCGAATCCCACCCTCTCCGCCAGTCTAAAAATAGAGGCAGAAGAAAGACATAAATTGACCGGCCGCCTCTTTTTTGATACTTTAAATCCTCTTTGCTACACGTTTATGCTCATGCGGAGAGGTGTCCGAGTGGCTTAAGGAGCACGCTTGGAAAGCGTGTGTGCGGCTAGATGCCGTACCGTGGGTTCGAATCCCACCCTCTCCGCCAGTCAAATGATTATTTTGGAGCAAAGGAGAAATAATGGATACTAAAGACTATATCGTCCTCGAAGACCTCTACAGCGCAGCCAACTACTCACCCCTGGATGTGGTTATTGCCAGAGCAAAAGGAATCTGGGTCTGGGATATTAAGGCTAGAAAATACATGGACTTCCTTAGCTCCTACTCAGCCCTGAATCAGGGACACTGTCATCCTCGGGTATTGAAAGCACTCATAAACCAGGCAAAAAAGCTCACCCTTACCTCCCGTGCTTTTCGAAATGACCAGTGGCCTTATCTGGCAAAAGAGCTCAGCGAGCTTACCGGCTATGAAATGGTCCTGGCCATGAATTCGGGTGCTGAAGCAGTGGAAACAGCTATCAAGACAGCTCGCAAGTGGGCCTACCAGAAAAAGGGGATAGCCGAGAATGAGGCAGAAATAATTGTCTGCAGCAACAATTTTCATGGTCGAACAGTAACCATCATCAGCTTTTCTACCGAACCTCTTTACAGAAGAGATTTTGGTCCCTTTACCCCTGGCTTTGAAATTATTCCCTACGATGACCTGAAAGCCCTTGAGGAGGCAATATCTCCCCGGACCGCTGCTTTTCTTGTCGAACCAATTCAGGCAGAGGGAGGGATAATCATTCCTCAGGATGGATATTTAAGAGCAGCTCATGAGATATGCAGGCAAAATAACGTGCTTTTCATCGCAGATGAAATCCAGACTGGACTGGGAAGAACAGGAAAACTATTTGCCTCTGACCATGAAAGAGTGAAGCCCGAGATCATGGTTATCGGTAAATCCCTTGGCGGCGGCTGTTATCCTGTCTCTGCGGTTCTCTCCTCAAGAGAAATACTCGGACTCTTCAAGCCAGGAGAGCACGGTTCTACCTTCGGGGCAAATCCGCTGGCATGCGCTGTTGCAAGGGAAGCACTCAGGGTGCTTGTCGAAGAAAGCATGGTCGAAAACGCAGCTCTGCAGGGCAAGTACTTTCTCCAGAAACTGAAGACAATAAAGAGCAAACTCATTAAGGAAATCAGAGGCAAAGGACTGCTGATAGGGATTGAATTGAAACCTGAAGCAGGTGGTGCAAGGCGTTTTTGTGAGAGATTAAAAGAGCAAGGGCTTCTCTGCAAGGAGACTCACGAGCATGTCATCCGCTTCGCTCCACCCTTAATCATAAATCAGAAAGAGCTCAACTGGGCCTTCAAACGGATTCAGAGGGTTTTTAAGGAAGCAGATTAGAAAAGCTCACTGATTTTATCCTAAACCGTTGGACTGGATTATTTACGTGCCCCTTTCACCGCTTTCAAAGTTACGGCAAAAGCTGTGCCTAAAATAAGCACTCCCCCCCATATTGTTCTCATCGATGGAACTTCTCCCAGGAGGATTGAAGCCAGAATGATACCATAAACCGGCTCAAGAGAGCTTATCACGCTTGCGGTCTGAGCCTTTACAAACCGCATACCTCCGATGAAAAGGCTGTGAGAAAATGCGGTGCAGAAAACCCCGAGAAGAATCAGAAGAATTAGGTTCTTTACTTCCAGGGCAGGGGAAAGAAAGAAGAAGAAGGGTAAAAGAAAGACGGTGGCGAAAGCATCCTGATAAAAAGCAATCACAAGAGCCGAATGTTTCTGGGAAAGCTTTCTGTTGAAGAGAGTGAGGATGGCAAAACTGAGCCCTGAAAGGAGTCCCCATAGAACGCCCCTGAAGATGGCATTGCTGAGGCTAAAGCTGGGAATTATTAGATACACCCCAGCCACACATAAGAGGGCAAAAAAGATGTTTATCCTCTCCAATCTTTCCCTGAAAAAAAGAGGCTCGAAGAAAGCAGTAAAAACCGGAAAACTGGAGTAAGAGAGGAGGCCAACAGCTACGGTAGAGATCTGGATGGAGGTAAAAAATGAAATCCAGTGTACGGCAAGTAAAATTCCAAGAGAGAGGAGTATGGGGTAATTATAACGACCAGGGAGGGAAAACTTACTCCTTTTAAGGCCGAGAATGAAAACGAGAGTGATGGTGGCAAAAAATACTCTCCCCAGGACAATTATTACAGGTGGAAGAGCAATCCATTTTCCAAAAAGGCCTGCTATCCCGAAAAGTAAGACAGCAGCGTGAATCTCCGCTAAACTGCGTTTTCTTCTCATTAGCGAAAAGAATAAGATAAGCCATTTTCTGGCATAATAAAAGAAATTTGTACTTTTCCCCTTAAAAAAGCACCCCAAAAAACATGCCTTCCCCAGCCCAAATATGGGAAGGAAGAGGGAAAGTGAGGATAGTTCACTTCTAGTTTTTACACCGTAAAAATTTTTTCCAATTTGTTTGAAATTATGTTAATATAATTCTTAAAAAATTAGCTGTAATTCCTTGCCGAGATTTATTTTACCCGGGAAATGACCTACATAATTTTTGCCAGAAAATACAGACCCACTACTTTTGACCAGATGATTGGCCAGAAAACTGTTGTCCAGACTCTGAAGAATGCGATCAAAAACAACAGAGTCGGACAGGCTTATATTTTTTCTGGAATGAGAGGCATAGGAAAAACCACAGCTGCCCGCATCCTGGCCAAAGCTCTCAACTGTCAGCATGGCCCCACTCCAACTCCCTGCAATAGATGTGAATTCTGTCGCTCCATTGATGAAGACCGATGTGTTGATGTTCTCGAAATAGATGGTGCTTCAAACAGGGGTATAGAAGAAGTGCGCTCTCTTCGTGAGGGTGTGAAGTACAAACCTATTCACAGCCGGAACAAGGTCATCATCATTGACGAAGTCCACATGCTCACACGCGAAGCTTTCAATGCCCTTCTAAAAACCCTCGAAGAACCTCCTCCGAATACAGTTTTTATCTTTGCCACGACAGAGTTTCATAAAGTTCCTGCCACGATTGTCTCACGCTGCCAGCATTTTGAATTCAAGAAAATTTCCCAGAAGGATATAATAAATCATCTCCTGGATATTGCAGAGAAGGAAAGAGTAACCATTTCTTCCTCTGGATTGAATCTTATTGCCGAAGCAGCGGACGGAAGTTTAAGGGATGCTCAGAGCCTTCTTGACCAGGCTGTGGCCTTCTGCGGAGAGAACATAAACGATGAAGACCTGCGCGAGATACTGGGAACGATTGCCAGAGAAATACTCTTCGAATTCTCTTCGATAATTCTTGAAGGGAAGCCCGGGAAAGTCTTTTCCCTTGTGGATAAATTAATCGAAAGTGGAATTGACCTCCGCTATTTTTACCGCGAACTCATCGAACATTTCAGAAATCTACTCCTGGTAAAGTCAATCGATAATCCTCAGGATTTGCTTCCTGCAAGTGAGGAAGACCTCAAGCTCTTAAAAGAAGAGGCGAAGAAAGCTTCAGAAGAATATCTCCTTCGATATCTTGCTGTTCTCCAGCAGAATGAGCAAGGCCTGAAATATTCCTCCCAGCCGAGAATATACCTTGAAACTTTGATCGTCAAGCTCTGTCATTTTAAAAAATTAGTTCCCCTCCAGAGTTTGATTGAGAAGATTGAGAATTTGAGAGAATCGATTCATTCCGAGTCAAGAGAGGAGAAAAGGAGCATTCATCCTCAGGCTGAGAAAAAAGGCGAGAATCACCCTCCCCTTCAAGTCGAGGCGAACCAGCATAAAGCTGAACCAGAGGAGGGAGAGAGCAGCAAAAAGACGCTTCTTCAAAAACTCATAGAAAACTTGAGAAAGGAGAAAGGTTCCCTGGCAGCCATATTAAGCCAGTACGCATCTTTTAAAATTAAGGGAAACAAACTGGAAATATTTTTCTCTGGAGGAAAGGAAACTTTTATTGATCCTCTCAGAAAAGAAATAAAACTCCTGGAAAGGGTAGCATCAGAAACGATGGGAGAGAAGGTGAGAGTCTCTCTGGGAGAGGAAATAGCGGACATGGGAAGAAAGAGAGAGAAGGAAATGGAGGCCGCACTCAAAGACAAGAAAGTACAGTACTTTATGGACCTTTTCAAGGCTCAGGTAATCTCGGTTGAAGAGGCAAAGAGAAGTAAACAGGGGAGGGAGCGAGCCTCTTTTAGCCCGGCAAGAGGAGATAAAAAATGAAAGATTTTACAAATCTGCAGAAAATGATGAAAACAGCCAGGGAAATGAAGGAAAAACTCCAGAAAGAGCTAGCTGAGATGAAAATAGAAGGCTCCAGCGGCGGAGGGATGGTTAAAGTCGTCCTCGATGGGACGAAAAACCTGATTTCGATCGCCATTGAGCCCGAGGTGGTAAACAGGGAGGAAGTTGAAATGCTCCAGGATTTAATCATTGCAGCTTTTAATGATGCTGGAGCAAAGGCGGATGAAAAGCTATCGGAGAAACTGGGAAGTATCGGTGCAGGATTAAAAATTCCGGGGCTGTTCTGATGGAAGAGTATGCGCAACCTTTAAGCCGGCTTATCGAAGAACTCAAAAAAATACCCAGCATTGGTGCCAAAACAGCTCAGAGGATTGCCTTTTACATCCTCAGCCTTTCCGACGAAGAAGTTAATGGCCTGGCAGAGGCTATCAAGTCTGCTAAGCGAAAAATAGGTTATTGTTCTGAGTGCAATAACATCACTCATGTGGACCCCTGCAAATATTGCACTGATTCATCCAGAGAGGAAGATATGCTTTGTATCGTGGAAGAGCCTTTTAACATCGCTTCTATTGAAAAAACAGGAATCTATAGAGGAAAATACTATGTTCTTCTCGGTGTCCTCTCACCTCTAAAAGGAATCGGCCCTGAGGAGCTAAAAACCGGAAAGCTTATACAGAAAATAAAAAATGGCAAATTCAAAGAAATAATCATTGCCACCAATCCCACTGTAGAAGGAGAAGCAACAGCCCTTTATCTGGTTAAATTGCTCAAGGATTTTGGGATAAAGCTTACCCGCCTTGCCATGGGATTACCTGTTGGCTCTGACATAGATTATGCAGACCAGATGACAATAAAGAAAGCTCTTGAAGGAAGAGTTGAGATAAAAGAGTAAGAAAGGAGGAAGAATGAAGGAAACAATTGAAATACGCTGGCACGGTCGGGCTGGGCAGGGAGTTGTCACAGCCGCAGCAACCCTGGCTGATGTTCTGGCCAATGAAAAGGATTTCCATGTCCAGGCCTTCCCTGAATTTGGCGCTGAAAAAAGAGGCGCACCCATTCTCGCCTTTAACAGAATAAGTAAAAAGATTATCCGCACCCACAGCCAGGTCTATTATCCTGATATTGTCGTTGTTACTGATCCTTCACTTCTGGGAATGGTAGACATAAGCCATGGGGCCAAAGATGACGCAATTTTTCTGATGAATACCACATACCCCATCGCTCTCATCCGGGAGAAGCTCGGGTTAAGGGAGAGGAAAATTTATGCCCTTGATGCCTACCGCATCTCTAGAGACGAGCTGGGAAAAGCCATACCCAATGTTCCCATGGTGGCTGCTCTGATAAAAGTCACGGGCCTGATGGGGATGGAAAAATTCAAGGAAAGAGTAAAAATCTCCCTCAGCAAAAAGCTTCGTCCAGAAGTGGTAGAAATGAACCTGCGTACAATAGATAGGGCCTTAAAGGAGGTAAGAGAGGAATGAAAAAGGAAAACTGGAAAGAGCTACCTATCGGAACCGTTAATCTCAAGGCAGGTAACTCTGTCGAAAATTTAACAGGCACCTGGAGGTCAGGAAAGAAGCCGGAGTTCAGAGAAGAACACTGCATCCACTGCTTTTTCTGCTGGCTCTACTGTCCTCACTTTGCCATTCTTGTCGAAGGAGAGAAGATAAAAGGCATCAACTACAATTACTGCACTGGCTGCGGCATATGTGCTGAGGAATGTCCGACAAAAGAGAAGGCGATTGTCCTCGTCGAAGAAAAACTTGAGCTCTTGAAGGGAGGAGACGATGAGTAAACTCATGACATTGAACGGAAATCATACTATCTCCGAGGCTGTGCGTCAGATTGACCCAGATGTAATGGCAGCCTATCCCATCACGCCTTCAACAGCCATAGTGGAGAGGATTGCTCAGTTCAAGGCAGATGGTCTTATTAATGGTGAGTTTGTATGTCCTGAGAGCGAGCACAGTGCTATGAGCGTCTGCATCGGAGCTGCTTCTGCTGGCGGAAGGGTGATGACAGCTACTGCCTCACAAGGACTCGCACTGATGTGGGAGATGCTCTACATCGCTGCAGGCCTTCGCCTTCCCATCGTGGCTGCCATTGCCAACCGTTCCCTGAGTGCTCCGATTAACATCCATGGAGACCACAGCGACACCATGGGAGCGAGGGATTCGGGCTGGATTCAGATATATTCTGAAAACTGCCAGGAAGCATACGATAATTTCATCCAGGCATTCCGCATCGCCGAGCATCTCAAAGTAAGAACACCTGTGCTTGTTGGCCTCGATGGTTTCATCATCAGTCACTCTCTGGAAGTTGTTCAGGTAGAGGATGATGATGAGGTAAAAGAATTTGTTGGGAGATACATTCCTGTTTATCCTCTTCTTGATACGAATAAAAAGATGACTGTGGGTCCGATTGATTTCACCGATTATTACTTTGAGCACAAAAGAAGCCAGATTGAAGGAATAGAGAATGCTCCTCCGGTGATAGAGGAAGTAGGGAGAGAGTTCGGGGATAAATTCGGGCGCTATTATGGTTTTTTTGAGGAATACAGACTTGATGACGCTGAGACCTGCATTGTGGTCATGAGCTCAGCTGCAGGTACGTGCAAAGATGCTGTAGATGAATTGAGAGAGGAGGGAAAAAAGATAGGACTGCTCAAGCCACGCGTTTTTCGTCCCTTTCCTCATAAAAAAATTGCCGAAGCTCTGAAAGAACTTAAAGCTGTGGCTGTTCTTGACCGCTCCTCAAGCCCTGGCGCTTTCGGTGCCCCTCTCTTCACTGAGATACGCTCAGCTCTTTATGACTATGAAAAAAGACCAAAAGTGGTTAATTATGTTTACGGTCTTGGCGGAAGGGATATCACGGTTGAGCATTTCAAGGAGGTGGCAGCGAAACTGGAGAAAATAGCAGAGACAGGAAAAGTCGAAGAAATGTGCGGATACCTTAACCTCAGAGAATAGAAAAGGAGAGAAAAATGGCAAAATTAAAAGATTTAGCCAAAATGGAGGATAGACTTGTAGCCGGGCACGGCATGTGCCTTGGTTGTGGAGTTCCCCTTATCTTAAAAATTGTCCTCAGAGCCACAGAAAAGCCGGTGATTATTGCCAACGCTACAGGTTGTTTGGAAGTATGCACAACAATATTTCCCCGTACTTCATGGAACTGTACCTGGATACATTCTGCTTTTGAAAACGCTGCCTCGACCATTGCCGGGGTGGAAGCCATGTACAAAGCACTCAAGGCAAAGGGAAGGATATCGGCCGAGAAGAAGATCAAGTTCCTTGCTATCGGTGGTGATGGAGGAACTTACGATATCGGTCTCCAGGCTCTTTCAGGAGCAGTTGAAAGAGGACATGACATTGTTTACCTCTGTTATGACAACAACGCTTACTGCAACACAGGAGGCCAGAGGTCTTCTGCTACTCCCCTGGGAGCATCTGCTACAACCTCTCCCGCAGGAGAGAAACTGCCGGGTAAACTTCAGAAGAGAAAAGACCTGACAAAAATACTCGTTGCTCATGGTATTCCCTATGCTGCTCAGGCAAGTATGCATCGCTGGCAGGATCTGTACAAGAAAGCACAGAAGGCATTTGAAACCAAAGGACCCTCCTTCCTGAATGTTCTCTGCCCCTGTCCAACTGAATGGAAATACGAGGAGTCAAAGGGAATAAAGCTTGCCCACTTGGCAGCCGAAACATGTGTCTGGCCTGTGTACGAAGTTGAAGAAGGAAAATACACCATAAACTACAAACCTAAAGAGAAAAAGCCTGTAACAGAATGGTTAAAACCCCAGGGAAGATTCAGGCATCTCTTCAGAGAAAAATTTTCCTGGGTGATTGATGACTATCAGAAAGAAGTTGACCAGGATTGGGAAGAGCTGAATGCCTTAGCAGAGCGGGGATAAACCTTTCGTCATTTTAATTCAGGCCCGATGATGACTTCGACACTTTTTTTGGGGTCGAGAGTTTGTTTAATGAAAGAATTTATCTCTTCATAGCTGAGCTTCTCGAGCTCTGAGAAGAAAATAATGAGAAAGTCATATCCAAGCCCCACCGTTTCGAAATAGGCAAGGTTTGCTGCTCGCATGGCTTTTGTTTCGTTAAGCCTGAGAAAATGTGCTCTGGTGCTTACTTTTGTCTCCTCAAACTCTTTCTCAGTAATTCCTTCCTCATGGAGTGAAATGAGTATCTCTTTCAGAGACTGAAGCGCTTTTTCTTTCTTTTCGTTCTCTGTCTCAAGATATGCTTTGATAATGCCTCCTGCCTTCATCTGAACTGCATGAGAGTTAACGTTGTAAGCAAGTTTTTCCCGAGAACGAAGCTGCCACAATTTTGAGTTTACTCCCTTGCCCAGTAAATTCTCTAAAAACGAAGTCATGACGAAATTCTTCCTGGAAGCTGGGGGGAGAGGAAAAGTGAGGGAAACATAAGTTTGTTTCGTCTCCTTTTCCAGCAGTATATTCTTTTCATGTGGTAAAGAAATTTTCGTCATGACTGATTCTACTGGCTTTTTAGGGGTGAAATCAGCAAAAAACTTCTCTATGGTTCTCATGATATCTTCTTCTTCCAGGTCACTGCAAACAGCAATAACTGTATTTCTAGCAGTAAAATGCTTGGCGTAATAATCTTCAATATCTTTCCTTCTTATTTTTTTGAGCGATTCTTCTGTACCGAGAAGTGAGCTTCCATAACCATCCTTTCCGAAGAAGGCTCTGAGCTGAGTGTTGTGTGCAAGAATAATACTATTGTCTTCGTCTGCTTTTCTTCTATAACGCATGTATTCCTTGTTTCTGGTTATTCTTATGGTAGAGAAAAGAGGATTGAGTAATGTTTTTGCCGCCACTTTGAGTGTCTCATCCAGATTTTTAGACAGGCATTTGATGGTTATGAGGGAATAGTCCCCCCTGCAATCCATTGAGATTGAGGAAGCTTGTCTCATTATTTCCTGAATTGTGTTTCTGTCCGGGATTTCAATCGAAAGCCTGGTTGTGATGTAGGCGAGTCCATCCATTCCTGGAGGAACATCACCTGTGCCTCCTCTGATGAAAATCTGGAGCGCGGTCAGTGCTGTTGATTCATCTTGCTGAAAAATCACTACCAGTCCATTGGGAAGCGTTTTTTTTATTGGGGTTTTTTCCAGGGAAGAAGATATCTCTCCGGGAGCGGAAAGAGCAGGAGAAAAAAGAAGGACGACGAAAGGGAAAACAAGCAAAAAAGAAGAGAGTTGAGTCCGGAGTTCAGTTGAACTTCTCGCAAAATCCATTTTATTCTTTGTCTTTTTCAGAGGGAAGAATGGAAACAATCACATACTTACCACGGGCAAGATATCTGCCCGCAATCTTTCTTAAATCAGAGGAGGTGATGGCCTCGATATTTTCCAGGTATCCTTTGTTCTCCTCACTCTCGTTGAGAATGAGGAAGCGTGAGAGTGAATTGGCAACATTGATGCTTTTTTCTCTTCCCTCATAAAAACCGAGGCTTAACTGGTTTTTAGCGCTTTCGAGGAAATCAAGGATATACATCTGTTCATCGGGTGCGAAATCCTCTTTTGAATACCTTTCTCTCCTTGAATTCTTGAGGAATTTTATTGTCTCTGACCTGGCAGGTTTCAGTTTTTCAGGGTCAGTGCTGATGTAAATGATGATTGCTCCTCCGTACTTTTCAGGATAAAAAGCCATATGTGCGCTGTAGGCTAGGTTTCTTCTGCCCCTGAGAGCATATCCGAGCATCGGTGCTACTCCACGGCCCAGAATCTGGACCAGCACATCGACTCCATACTGGTCAGGATGATTAAAATCAGGACCAGACATGCCTATGACCAGATAGCCAAGGTTGACGTCCATTTTGTGTTCTATTTCCACCGTCTTTTCGAGAAAGGATGCTTTCTCATAGCTGGGTAAGGAATGATCTCTCTTTTCAACCTCGGCGAATGTGCGCCTCACTTTAGCATCCATTTCGTCTAATTTAAAGTCACCAACAACAGCAAGACTGCAGTTCTGGGGAGTAAAATATGTTTTATACAGCTTTTCAATTTTATCTACTGTGGCAGATTCAATGACTTCTCTCCGTCCATAGATCGGGTACTGATAGGGATGGTTTTTATACACATGCTGGAAGACAAGGTTGGTGGCATACTTTATTGGGTCATCTTTAATCTGAGCTATCTCCTCAAGGATTACTTTCTTTTCTTTCTCGACTTCTTCTCTGGATATCTTCAGGTTGAAGAGAATCTCTTTCTGATTTTCAAGAGCAAAATCTGCATATTCGGAAGGAAGTGAAATATCAAATGTTATCACATCCCGGCTGGTATGAGCATTAAAGTAGGCTCCATGTCGTCTTATATCCTGGCTCACCTCTTCACTCGTTCTGAACTGGGTGCCGCCAAAGAGGATAATATGTTCAAGGATGTGAACCAGACCGTTCGTCTCTTCTGTTTCATCTTTGGAGCCCAGGTTGACTGAAACAGATATGCTTACCAGGGGAAGATTTCCTCTTTGGTAGAGAAAAACTTTGAGGCCGTTGTCGAGTTCAAAATATTTGCTTCTTTCTTCAGAGCCGGCTCGTGCCAGAAGAACAAGAATGAATATAAGCAGTACGGGAAAAACTGATAAAAGCCTTCTTTTCCATGCGCTTCGGGGCATATAAATTATCTTAGTAGATAATTTCTCGTTTATCAATCTGAAATGCAAGAACGTAAGCATCTTTTTTTCCGTGATAATCAAGCATAATATTAAAAGAAGAAAAAAAAGGGGACGGGCCGCAGCAATTTAATTATAATCAACAAATTACGTAATATT